>NZ_JANNYP010000395.1:0-6654 GCF_031410135.1 Armatimonas sp.
TACTCACTTAAAGCGGACAAAGGGCAAAAACTCGAACTCAAGGTGGACAAATCGGACTTCTCGCCCGTCGTGATGATTGACTTCCCCGACAAGAGCAGTGATGGAGGCCCCGTGGGCGTGGAGACCGAAGTCCCCAAGTCCGGCGTCTGCATGATCACCGTTCGCCTCAAAGGCGGCGACACGGGCGGCAAGAATAGTGACTTCAGTCTCGGAAAAGGCAAGTTCACGCTCGTCGTGAAGAAGCTTTAAGAAAAAAAAAAGAAATTAGGAAATCGTTATGAACAAAAGAACTCGAATGACATGTTACATGTTGCTGACTCTGGGCATTACCTGCCTTTCAACAGGCAGAAACGTACAGACTGCCTATGCACGGGTAGCCTCCACTGTGCAAGAGACGAAGGACTCACCCCTGGACAGAGCTTCGGATGCGCTTGATCCCGAACCCTCTATTAAATCTGTGAAGCTTACCGCCAAGCAACAAAAATCGTTAGCGGCAATCATGGCGAAGCGTGGTGGGGAGATCGAAGCTGGCATGGAAAAGATAGGGAAGCGTATCGAAAAAGATGTGGAGGGCTTAACTGCAAAAATCCTCAAAAAAAATGATACCGAATTGCAAGCGATTAAGAAACTACCAGCAGATCAGCAAGACGCTAAAATCGAAGCGCTGGTAAAAAAATCAATGGGTGAGATGCTTCCACCCGTTATACTTCCCTACAAAAAAGACGTTAGCACGCTGTTTCGTACCACGATGACGAACATTTTTGCCGATGTTGCGCCTCTGATGACACCCGGTCAAAAACCTTTACTGGCTGCTGCTAGGACAAAATATTTTGCCACTTTTGATAAGAAATTAGAGTCTTTTACGACATTGTTTTGTGATGACATAATTAAAGAATCGACGGGAAGTGCCTCGTAATCTCCCAGGAAAGGAGACATATACATGAAAATATTTCAAACGCCCCCCGCCACCATCGCGCCGCTCGTGCGTGAAGCGTTTCTCAACCTCTCGCTTGGTCTTGCTTACAATGAGAAAGTCTTTACCGAAGGGATGCCTGGCGTGAAGTTTGTGCTCGATGATGCTCCCCTGCCTGTGCAGGGGGCGCTTCTTGGCCCCGGTCAAAAACTGGTGGTGACGCGCAAGGTACTCACCGACAAAGGGCTATTTCTCTACTACAGCACCAATAACGGTGTCCCGATGGCGCAGGCTGACAAGTCGAAGTCGGGTGGAGGAACTGCTGAATTGACGATCAATGCAAAAGATAAAATCTATGCGTCAGGAATGGGGGGCAATACGGAGGAAAAGGGCGACACGTTTACCATGACGATTACCAACAAGAGCAAGAAGCCCTGTTTTGTTGTTATCGCTGCCCTGATCCTGCGAAAGCCCGCTGGTGCTAATGTTCCTCTAATTGCTGCTCTGAAAAACCTCAGCGCGGAGCTGCCCAAGGCTCTCACTGCACAAAAAACGGGAAACGTCCCGCTGAACACCATGAGCTTCTATGGCCAGGCGCTCGCTCCCCGCGCCTCGTTTACTGCTGGAAAACCCGGACAGGTGCTGGTAGGTGCAGGGAGTAACGGCCCCGTGACCGTGGCTGCGGGGCAGGCCACTAACGCGGGAGCACAACCATCCTTATGCGTCCTCGGGGCACTGAATCCGTAAAGAAACAAACCTAGAGTAAAAAAAGAATGACCAAAGAGCCTTTTTCACGAATCGAAACAGTTCAGACACCCAAATGATTTCTGCAAAAGGCTTGTTCTTAATTTCTTGAGTTTGCACAGAGCTATGTGCTATGTTATGAAAGGAAAGAGCATGGAAAAGATAAAATTCTTACGCGCCGCAACAACGGCTTCTCTTAGGCGATACTGCACATGAGTGCCGCACTCGACTTACGAACTGTCACGGCGGAGAGCTTTGCCCCTTTTGTGGGGACAGAGCTTGTCACGGAGACGGTGACATTGACCCTGACGGAGGCCAGCCCGCTGCGCCAGAAGCCCCATGTTCCTGAGGCGCGTCAGCCCTTCCGTCTTACGTTTACCGGCCCTGCGCCGCTCCTACCGCAGGGGATCTATACCCTAGCCCACCCCGAGCTGGAGCCTCTCGACATCTTCCTCGTCCCCATTGCGGGCAACGAGGACGGCTTCACCTACGAAGCCATCTTTAACTAACACAAAGGAACTTTAATGGCAGACCCTTTTCTCGGCGAAATAAAAATGTTCGGCTTTAACTACGCTCCCAAAAACTGGGCCCACTGCAATGGCCAGGCTTTGCTTATCTCCCAGAGTACCGCTCTCTACTCGCTCCTGAGCACGAACTATGGGGGCGATGGTAAAACCACCTTCAAGCTCCCCGATCTGCGTGGCCGCGTTCCCGTCCATGCGAGCTCCGAATCCGTAGCGGGGCGAACTTCGTACAAGCGGGGTGAGACAGCAGGCGCTGAGACGGTCGCTCTTACCGTCGAGACGATGCCGAGTCACAACCACGGCGGCACTCTCTTCACCACCAAGGCGACTGGGACTTCCAAAGAGATTAGCAGGAGTGTCCCGGCACAGCTCCGTATCAACAAAACCCTTGGCAACCTCTACAGAATTTACGCTCCAGGGATTCGTAACGCTGTGGTCAACCCGAATGCACTGTCACCGGCAGGGTTTAGCTTGCCACATGAAAACCGAATGCCCTTCCTGGCTATACACTACATCATTGCCACTGAGGGAATTTACCCATCACCTGCCTAAGAGAAAGTAACCATGAATCTATCTACGAACCCACTGCCCGTTCCTCGGCGCACATTTCTGGCGAGCACGGGCCTCACGCTGCTTGTCGCAATGATCGGGGCTCCCGCAAAAGCCGCCCCGAGCCGCTACTTGGGCTCCACCACGGTGACGATCTCCGGTGAGGGAGACGCGTTTCGGCGCGTGGTGGCCCACTTTGCCCTCCCCGATGGCAGCAGTACCCCGTTCTATGCCTGGGATCGCGATGCCTCCTCCATCTCCTTCACTATGCCGCTGAGCACCCAGGGCCTGCGCCTGAGTGTGGAGGGAAGCAAGGCTCAGGAGCTGACTCTGGAGCCAGGGGCAGCTCTAGGGACGCACGTGCTGAAACACGACGGCTCCGAGCTTCGGATCACTGTTGCCGCCGCATGAGCCTTCCTGCTTCTGCGGCTTCTCTGCCGGACGGCCTCACCCGCCGTCCGGCCACCGACTCGGATCGTGAGCTTCTCTACCAGCTCTACGCCAGCACCCGCGCCGACGAAATGGCAGTGGTGCCTTGGAGCGAGCTGGAAAAAAGTGTGTTTCTTCGCCAGCAGTTCCAGTCCCAGCACACCTACTACCACCAGACCTGGCCCCATGCTACCTACGATATTGTCGAGCTCCACGGTGAGCCCATCGGCAGGATCTATGTGGATGTACGGCCCGACGAGCTAGGGCTCATGGAGATCACGCTCCTGCCCGAGCACCGTGGGAAGGGCCTGGGCACTGCCCTGATCCAGCAAGTGCTCGCCCAGGCCGCGTCCCAGGGCCTCGGCGTCGGGCTTTTTGTCGAGCCCCAGAACCCCGCGCAGCGGCTCTACGCCCGCCTGGGTTTTGGGTTCGTGGAGGATCACACGATGTACCACTACCTCAGGCGGCCCGCCCCACGGGTGTAGCTACTTTTTTGCTCCATTCAGAAAGGCACTCTCCAAAAGCTTCAACCCTTCGCCGAGGGGGAACTTACTGATGTCTAAGACGATCCCCTCATAGAGCTGTTGCTTGCGGAGCCGCTCGAAGCTCTCGTTCAGCCAGAGCCGAAGCTGCCCTGTCTCGTCTAAAAACACCCGAGGGGAGTCGTCGCCTAAGCGCCAGGGAGTTTCTTCGAGGGGAAGATTGAGGAGCGCCGGGCGAGCCTCCGCCGTGACTGTGCTCTCTCCCTCGGAGCTCTCTGCTTCTCGGATCATCCCCGGTCGCCAGCGCTCCCAGCCCCAAAGGCTCTGCGCCGAGAGCCCCCGGAGCAGGTTCGCTGCTTTGAGTGCGTCGTTGAGGCGCGTCAGAAAGGCATCCCGCCGGGCGATCTTGCGCTGTAGCCAGCGAGTTTCCTGCTCCGCTGTCGGAGAGTCTTGGCTGCTGATGAAATCTGCCGCATCAAGGCTCTCTTTCTGCAAGAACGCCAGACGCTCACGCCACTGGCCGCCCCCTTCCCAGCTTCCCAGACTCTCGGTATAGCCAGGAGGAGCCAGCTCCGTGAGGGTAAAGCCGCTCACGCCGGGGAGGGCGCTGAGCCGCTGGCACCAGGCGATAAAGGCTTTAAGGTCGAGGCTCTCGGGCTCGCCAAAGTCGCGAAAGCTCGTGCGTGCCAGCTTGCCCACCGGAGCGGCACTCCAGGCACTCGCGGTTCGGCCCAGCACATCCACATCACGCTTTGTCGCCGGGGTCAGCGCCTCAAAGGGGCAGAGCGTCGCCAGCACCTTAACGCCACTGAGCTTGGCCTGTGCGGCGAGTGCGGTAAAGAGCTTTTCGGGCTCCTCACCTGGCGGGAGGCTCACCCGTAGCTCGGAGACCCCGCAGCGCTTGGCGAGGCTCAGAAGCGTCTCCCGCTCGTCTGGGGTGGCAGGCAGTGGGACGAACCAGGCGCGTGTTGCCAGAGAGGCCCAGCTCGCCGGGGCGGGCGGCTCCGGAAAGGGGGTGTCGGGATGCAGGAGGTTCTGCCGAAACTCGACCAGCTCGCTGTGCGCTCCTAGGGCAGGAAAGTGGACCGAGAGCTGAAGCATGGTCTCCGCACTCAGGCGATCGGGCGCTTTGGGAAGGGGCTCCCCCGCCTCGCGTGCTGCTGTCAGGCGCTCCTGATAGCTTTTCTGCGCCTGCTCTCGCAGAAAAGCTGGCTGGCCGCTGAGAGCGAGGCTCGCCGGATCGGGGCGGGTCTCGAAGTCTCCCGTAAGCGGGGGGACAAACTTGCTACCCAGCGCCCAGAGTGCCTCGGGGAGCGGGCTCTGTCGGTCACGGCTCACTTTGTCTGTTGCTCGCGACGCAATCAGCTCGCGGCGTGCCCAGAGTGCCGCCGCGCTTTCGTTCTGTAGGAGCTCATCAAGGAGCTTGTCCTGGCTCTGTAGGGCGAGCTGCTCGGCCTCCTGTAGCTCTCGCCCCGTGGTGAGCTGCTGGGTGAGCAAGTAGGTGCTGTCGAGCTTGCGGACGGCCCCCTGCACGCCCCGGCAGAGCGCCGCAAGAACTGTCCCTGCCCGAACCGGCCCTCTGCCGCGCACCACGACACTCCGCTTGGCAATGCGTGCATCGCACAGAAGACTCAGACGCGTGGCACGGGCAAGACGCGTCACGAGCTGCCCCACGGTCTGGGCACCCTCTAGTGAGATCGGGGCATCGAGCAGTGGGCTGGCGGGGTCGAGCTGCGTGGGACGCGGACGTGAAGGGGCAACGGCTGTACTGGAGAACATTTCATCGGGGACATACTTCTCCGAGGAAAGAAGCGCGTTTCGCTCCCACTCGGGCTTTGCTCTCTTGGGCTCGGCTTGATCGCTCAGCGGAAAGGACTCATTGGGGCTTCCTTGAGGAAAAGCGGTCAGTGAGAGTGAGCGGGTGAGCCTGAGGCGAGGGTTGGCAAGTGCGGCAGGCGGCAGGCGCAGAGGGCTGTCTTCACCGTTCGTGGGAGGGAGACCCGGCTCACTGTCAAAGCGGAGGGTGAGGGTCGGGGGGAGCAGGAGCTTGAAGAGCTTCTTCTGCGCGGCGTCGGTGAGCTGGTTTTCTCCCAGCCCCTGTGCGCTCCCCAGTGCGCGCCATTGGTTATCGGTAAGGCTTGCCAGAAGAACCAGAAGCGTGTTATGTGGCGAGGCAAAGCCCTCCTGCTGCGTCTTGGTGAAGGACGCGACATTGGAGACCATCATGCGCTCATGCTCCACCACTGTCAGCCCCGTCAGGCGAACAAGGCGCAGGCCGTAGCGCGGCAAGATCAGCGCCGGGTTGAGTGGCCCCGGCGGTAGCGGGGGAAGCGGGGTGTGGGTGGGCGTCGGCGCGCTCTCTTCTTCCTCCTCCTCCCCCAGATCGCCCTGGGTGAAGCCAAAGAGATCCGGGGGCAGGGAGTCGGGCTTTAGCGGCGGCGTCTGGCACTCGGGAGCAACGATCAGAAGAGGGCCACGGGCGGCGACATTCCAGTAGAGCCGCCCCAGCACCTCCGAGAGAGTTCCCTCGGCGGGTTGGGCGGCGGAGCAGATAAAAGCAGGGATGAGTGGGATCATAAGGTGAACTTTTGCTACGGCGCAAGTACTATCCCGGTCAAGGGAGTCGCCGAGGTATCGAGAGCAAGACGGAAACCCGGCCTGCCCTCGGCAAAGACTTTCTCATTATAGGCAAGGCCAGCCGAGAGGTTATTGAACGCCTCGGCGGCTCGAAGAGCCATTGAGGGAGCGGGAGTTTGGGCAAAAGCAGGTGTCGTAGCTAAGAGAAAGCTCGTCACGAGTAGGATAAGAATTATGTTTTTCATATCGTTTAGAGTGTATCGAGCTACTTTGTGCAAACTCTGTGCAAGTCTATGCAAACTCTGTGCAGATTAGATTACGACTGTGGCACGGGCAACAGAGACCATGAGGGTTTGTGGCAGGTGTTTCGGTCTGCGTCTTCTCTTTTTGCACTGAGCACTTGAACGAAGTACCAAAGTATCCTTCCTTTTCGGCG
>NZ_JANNYP010000396.1:0-12838 GCF_031410135.1 Armatimonas sp.
GCCGCTGCGCCGGGTCGGCCTCTATATCCCCGGTGGAGCGGCGGCTTACCCAAGCACGGTGCTCATGGTTGGGATTCCGGCCAAAGTCGCAGGCGTTCGGGAGATCGCGCTCACCACGCCCCCCTCCAAAGAAACCGGCCATCCTCCCGATGGCACCCTGGCGGCGGCGGCGCTCGCGGGAATCACGGAGGTCTATGCGATAGGCGGAGCGCAGGCCATTGGGGCGCTGGCCTACGGCACGGCAACGGTGCCGCGTGTGGATAAGATCGTCGGGCCAGGCAATGTCTACGTCAATCTGGCTAAGCGCCAGGTCTTTGGTACCGTCGGGATAGACATGCTCGCCGGGCCAAGCGAAGTGGCGGTGCTCGTAGACCACACCACCGACCCAGAGACGGCGGCACGGGAGCTGATCTGCCAGACCGAGCACGACCCGCTGAACTCTGCGCTGCTCGCTAGTTCTAGTGAGCCGATTGCCGAGGCCATTCTCGCCGCCATCGAGCGCCAGCTCACGGACTTGCCCCGCGCCGCTATTGTGCGGAAGGCGCTGGCCGAGCGCTCGTTTTTGGCCCTCACGGAAAACTTAGCGCAGGCCATAGAAGTCATCAATACCTACGCGCCGGAACACTTGCACGTGCTCTGTGCAGAGCCGTGGGCCACACTTTCGCAGATCGAGAACGCCGGGGCGATCTTGCTCGGGCCGCATAGCAATGCCGCGCTTGGAGACTATGTGGCCGGGCCAAGCCACACCCTTCCCACCGCAGGCTGCGCCCGGTTTGCCTCACCGCTAAGCGTGGATGACTTTCTCAAGAAATCCAGCGTTCTCTGTTTTGATGCCACAACCGCAAGCGCTCTCGCCGAGACCGCCCAGATATTCGGACGCTACGAAGGCCTGGAGGGCCACGCCCGCGCCGCAGTATAGAAATTTCGAATTGGTTTCCCGTACATAAACTTGATAGAATATCCTTTGCAAATTCATGGATACGAAACGTCTCTCTCTTCTTCTTACGGCCAGCGGTGCCGCCGCCGTCGGTGCTGTTGCCTTTTCGCTACACACAGCGGACAATAAAGCCCGCACCGTGGCGCAGCCCGGAGTGGCCATGGCACAGTCCAGGGCGGCAGTACCGGATGCCAGCAAGCTCAAGGCCAATGAGATCGGGCGTATTCCGATCATCATGTACCACTCCGTGGATGAGCGTGGCGGTAAGTACGACAAGCGCGGCCTCAATATACCTGGCACAGTCTTCCGCAAGCACCTCGACATGATGGTCAAGGCGGGCTGGTACCCCATGAACGCTCGCGATATCTACTTTCCCGAGAAGCTCCAGGCCGTCCCGGCAGGTATGACTCCCGTTGTGCTCACGTTTGATGATGCACGTGGCTCCCAGTTCTGGATGAAGCCCGATGGCTCGATCGCGCCGAACTGCATCCTGGGAATTTTAGAAAACTACCACAAGAAGTACGGCGAGAAGTGGCCGCGTGCCGGGACATTCTTTGCGCTCCCCAAGTCCTCGTACAACCCCACACCTTTCTGGCAGGCGGGCCTTGAGACAAAAAAATGCCAGTGGCTGGTTACCAATGGCTACGAGCTCTCCAACCATAGCTTTGCACACAAGAACATGGGACCAATGAACGCGGCCCAGGTGCGCGAGGCCGTGTGGGGCTGCGTGCGCGATATCCGCAAGCTCGCCCCCAATGCCACGATGGACACGTTTTGTGTCCCCTACGGTTCCTATCCCAAGGACAAGAGCACCTGGGGAATTATACTGAACGACCCACAGGGCAAGTACAAAAACTTAGTTGCGTTCAAAGCATGGGGCGATGAGTCGTTTGCTCCCGGCGATAAGCGCTTCAATCCCAAAGAAGTGGATCGTATCGGAGTAGACCCAGGCTACTTTGAACAAGTTTTTGCTCGCCTTGAAAAAGCAGGGAAACTCTATGTCAGTGATGGTAACCCCAGCACCATGACGGTTCCCAAGAGCTGGCAGGACTTTGTCTCTCCAAACCGCCCTGGTAAGCTCCCGGTGGTCTTCTACGGTCAGGCAGTTCCGACAAAAGCGAAGCCTAAGATCAAGCCTGCCCCTACGACGAAGAAAAAAAACGCGACGACTGTAGCGAAAACGACAAAACACCCATAATCTAGGGTGTATGTCACAGCAATTTTACCGGGCTATAGTCGTGGGCGGCTCCTCAGGGATCGGGCGGGAGCTGGTCTTGCAGCTCGCAGCTTCCGGATGTCAGGTCGCCTCGGTCGCTCGTCGCACAGAACCAAGCGGCGAGAATATCCGCACCTACGCCCATGACGTTACGGACTTCGCCGCCGTTCCGGCACTGTTCCAGCAGATTTGTTTAGACCTCGGTGGGCTTGATTTAATCATCTATGCCTCAGGGGTGATGCCCTCCGTCGGCCCCGATGAGTTCTGCTTTGAGAAAGACAAGCAGATGGTGGATGTCAATATTTTAGGTGCAGTTGCCTGGTGCAATGAGGCTGCACAGCGCTTTGGGCAGTCCGGTGGTGGAACGATTGTGGGAATTGGTTCGGTGGCAGGGGATAGAGGCCGTGCGCCCAAGCCGGTCTATGGTGCGAGCAAGGCGTTTTTTGAGAGCTATTTAGAGTCGCTACGCAACCGTGTAGGCACCAAAGGCGTCAGAGTCGTCACGATCAAGCCCGGCCCGACAGACACCCCAATGGCCGCCGAGCATGTGGGCAAGAAGCTTCCCGCCGCCGAGGCTGCGCGGCAGATTCTGGCAGCGGCGCGGGCAGGCAGGCGCGTGGTCTATGTCCCCGGAATCCTCAAGTATGTCTTCGCCATTATCCGTGCCCTTCCCTCTCCGATCATGCAGAGGCTAAAGTTTTGAGCTGCGTGCTTCCCAAAGACCGAGTCGAGCGGGTGGGTGCGTGGGGTATGAACACCCACACCACCAGCTATGTCTTCCGCCCGACGACGATTGCGGGCATCAAAGAGGCGCTAGAGGCAGCGCGGCAGAGTGGGCGATTTGTGGCCCTGCGTGGTTCTGGCTGCTCCTACGGCGACGCATCGCTGGGTGCGGAGAACGTGGTTCTCGACATCACGCGTATGAACCGGATTTTGTCCTGGGACCCGGTCAAGGGCATTGCGGAGTGCGAGCCGGGCGTGACAATCAAGCAGCTCTGGCAGTACACACTCGGGGATGGCTGGTGGCCCTACGTGGTCTCGGGGACGATGTTTCCGACGCTCGCGGGTGCCGCTGCGATGAACATTCACGGCAAGAACAACTTTCGGGTTGGCACAATTGGCGATCATATCTTAGAGTTTGAGCTACTGACTGCCGATGGCGAGTTTCACACGTGCAGTCGTGAACAAAACAGTGAGCTGTTTCATGCCGCGATTGGGGGATTTGGGATGCTGGGCGTGTTCACCCGCATCAAGATCGAGCTCAAGAAAGTCTACTCGGGGCACCTCAGGGTCACACCCATTGGGGTGCAAAACTGGCGCGAGATGTTCGCGGAGTTCGACAAGCACTTAGTAGACTCGGACTACTTAGTCGGTTGGGTAGACTGCTTTGGCGCAGGCGAGGCGTGCGGACGCGGTCAGATCCACCGCGCGGACTATCTGAAGCTAGGCGAGGACACCATTCCCGCTCAGACCCTGCAAGTGGCGCACCAGGAGCTCCCCGACACGCTCTTTGGCCTACTCCCGAAGAGCATCATGTGGAAGTTCATCCAGCCCTTTACCAATAACCTCGGGATGCGGGCTATCAATGCACTGAAGTATCTCTCGTCGGTGACTCTTACGCAGGGAAAAGTGCACGATGTCACCCACGCGGGCTTCGCCTTTCTGCTCGACTACGTCCCTGGCTGGAAATACGCCTACCTCCCCGGTGGCCTGATCCAGTACCAGAGCTTTATCCCCAAAGAGACCGCCGAGAAGTGCTTCACGGAGCAGCTCGCCCTCTGCCAGAAGCGCGGGATCGTGCCATATTTGGGGGTATTCAAGCGCCATCGCACCGATCCGTTTCTGATGACACACTCCGTGGATGGCTACTCTTTCGCGTTGGATTTCAAAGTAACCAAAAAGAACAGGGCGAAGGTCTGGGCGCTGGCGGCGGAGTTAGACGCACTGGTGCTCGCTGCCGGGGGGCGTTTCTACTTCGCCAAGGACAGCACACTCCATCCCAGCCGCCTCCAGAGCTATCTGGCCGAAGAGCGTGTCCAGACGTTTCAGGCGCTCAAGCGCCAGCTTGATCCTGAAGGGCTCTTTCAGACCGATCTTTACCGACGGATCTTTGGCGGCGGCGGACGATAACCAAAGTTCCCAGTAAGAGCAAGGCAACGCTGGCAGGTTCCGGGGCGCTGGAGGCAGACACCACCGTGAGTTGCCAGTTTTGGGTCGTGTTCCCCGCAGTTGTCTCTACCGTGAAGTCGCCAAAGTAGGTGCCTGCAGGGATCGTGGCGGCGTCCCCAATAAAGAGATTAAAGAGCGTCCCCGTGAAGCTGTCGCCTACGGCAAACGTCGTCGGGAAGTTACTAAACAGCGGGCTATCGTCCAGGTTCAGGCCGGCAGGTGCACCGAGAATCGTAAAGCTGCTGCCGGTAATATCCAGCGCTCCCCCACCACTGTTGGTCAGCGTGGCGTCATAGAATACCGTGCCATTGTGTGGCCCACTCTGACTCGGCAAGAGCAGGTTTACCGTGAGCTGCGCATGGGCGCTGGTGGCAATGAGAGCCACCAGCAGGGTCGCGAGGGACAGTTTAAGTTTCTTCATAAGATCTCCAGATTTACGGGAGAAGCACGCGGAGCGTGCCTCCAAAAGTGCCGAGAGCGTGGGTTCCTGAGACGCGGAGGATCGCATAGCTGCCCGAGGTACCCGATGAGGCAGGGAAAGAGAGCGGGACGGTTGCCACGCCACTGGTACCCACTTCTCCAATGAGCTGTGGGAGCGTGCTGATTGTCACGCGACCTCCCAGAGTTGCCGCCGTGAGACGCGTATCAAGCGCCGCTGCCGTTCCCGAGTTGCGCACGCCTACGTCCACGATCCAGCCACCACCTGGTGCGACGCGTGGCGTCGCGGACAAGCTCAGGCTTGGGTTGCCGATGGTGAGTAGCGCGTCGGGTGAGATGCCTAAGGGGGTTGAGACGGTGATCCGCGCCACGCCGGGACTCGCCACATCGCTGGCACGGATGGTGACGGTGAGGCGATTCTCGTTCACAAAAGTGCTGGTACGAAGCAGGCCATTAAGGCGCACGACCGCACCCGGCACAAAGCCTCGGCCATTGATGGTCAGCGTAAACTCAGGGCTTCCTGCCGCGACGGCAGCGGGGCTGAGTGCGCTGATTCGGGGACGATTGTCCACTCGGGTGAGCAGCGAGGTAGTGGAGGTGTTGTTGAGAGGCCGTACATCACTTGGCGCTACGATAGCAACCGCACGACTGAAAATCGCAAGATTGGCATTGGTCACCGTCATTCGGGCCGAGACCCGAATGGTCGCCGTCGCTCCGGGGATCATCGTGCCAAGGTTTGCCGTTACCACACGCCCAGAGATTCCCACGGTTCCGCGCGTGGTGTTTGCACTCAGAATGCTCAGCGTTGCCGGGTTGTCGGGGTCGGCGGCCTCGGTACCCGAGAGAATGTCGGTGAGCACGACGCTACGGGCCGTGTCCGGCCCATTGTTGGTCACCTGGATCGTGAACGTCGCCACATCCCCCGAGTAGTAAGGCAGCGGTGCCGCCGTCTGGGTTACCTCGACATCTACAGACTCAAAGTGAACTCGGCTTAGGAAGCCATCACTCGCTCCCCCAAAAGTGGGTTGGAATGCATTGAGTGTTGGCATCGTCTCACTGTACGTCCGCCCCGAGATCCAGATATCACCCGGTGCCGTTGGAACCGTCGCAATGGCAACAGCGCTCTGGCTGTCAAGAAACGTCGAACCCGCCAGTGCACCGCTTGGGGTTAAACGAAGCACATAGCCACTCGGATTCGTGAAAAACGCCCCGTCCAGCGGGAAGTTATTGGAATTCGAAAACCCCACAATATAGAGAAACCCTGCCTCATCCACCGAGATCGCACTCGCACCATCGAAGCCATTGCCACCGATGTAGGTTGCCCAGTTTCGTGAGCCGTTCGGGCCGAGCTGAAAGGCGAATCCATCAGAAGAGCCTCCTTGATAGGCAAGCTGAAATCCAGAAGCCGTAGGGAAATCTGTGGAGGTGGTATTGCCTATGGCGCTCACATTGTCCAGCGCATCCACCGCGATCGAGCGGCCGTACTTGGCCTGATCAGTGCCAGAGCCACCTAGCCGGGTGATATAGCGCACGGAGTTATCAGAGTTGAACGCAGCAACAAAGGGATCGGGACGACCCAAGGGCCCCAGAGTGCTACCGGGAAAGTCTGCGGAGTAAGTAGCGCCCGTTATGTAGAGCCTACCAGAAGGGCTAAATGCGAGGGCAGAGGCGAATTCAAAATCGCTGCCTCCCAGAAATGTGGCGTAGAGAATGCCGTTGCCTCCGGTGGGGAACTTTGCCACGAAGCAGTCAATGCCATTACGTGTGGGCTGGAAAGCCCCCGGCGTTATTGAAATATCCGAGGAAGTGGTCTGGCCGGTGATCGCGGGTTGCCCCGCCGCATTCACGGCGACTCCCGAAGCATACTCGTCCTGGGTTCCGCCGTAGTAGCTGGCCCAGCTCAGTCCCCCCGTGGTAGTGAGCTTTGCCAGAACGGCATCCGTGCGCCCTCCGCTGGTAGGCTGGAACGCCCCCAACGTCGTCGGAAAGTTCGTCGAGTCTGTGTCACTGGCGATGTAGGCATTGCCCCCGCTATCTACGGCGATTCCGCCCAGCCCCGATGCTCCCTCGTTGTCGGTGCCCCCGATAAATGTTGTGTAGACCAGTGCTCCTGCCGCGCTGATCTTGCTCACGAATAAGTCACGTCGTCCTGTCACACCAGGACTTGTGGTGATGCCCATCACATAGGCTGCCCCCGTGCTATCCGTGGCAACGCCATAGACATTTTCCTCGCCCGTGCCCCCTAGGAAGCTACTGGAGATCAGCACCGGATCTATAGTAAGAGGCTTAGAGTGGTCGTAGCGCCCCAAGGAGAAGCCAATTTTGCCGGACTTGCTCAGAGTGTAGCGTGCCGCAACCAATGTGCGCTTTCCGCCAATGCTTTGGTAGGCCAGTGGCTTCTTCCAGCGCAGCTTGCCCGTCGCCAGAGTGCCGTCCGGCAAGAGCTGGGTGGTTCCGCCCTCAGTGCGAAACCCGATCTGACTCGGGTCACTTCCCGGCGCAAGAACCAAGTCGTACTCCAGAGCACCAGAGCGGCCGTACCAGAGCAGATCAATACCACGCCAGAGGTTTTGCTGCCGCACGGCAGAGCTCGCGGAGACACCCACGCGCCAGGCACGGGCTTGGTTCCCGAGGTAATAATTAACCGTACTGTGTGCCCCTTCGGCAGTCGGCATCACCCTACGCCCTCCCAGAGCCACCAACTGCACAGCACTGCCATCCGTGAGCTCGAAGCGTGCCTCACGCTCGCTCAGCCCTAGGCGCATCCCGCCGCTTTGTGTGGAGAAGCCACGCGCCTGTGCGTTTGCTTCAAAAACCAAAGGCCGCGTCGCCGCACTTGCCCTGCTTACAAGCGTGGCGGCAAAAAAAACTGTCAGGAGCCCGAGATACTTCATGCGTATTTTCCTCTGAGACGCAGTATCGGAAGTGACCGCAACAAGAACGCAACAGAAACGCAACAAGACTCACGGGGATTTTTCGGGTACAATCGGCGCTAACGACGCTGTAAGGACACTTTTAGTATGGATACCATTCCGATTATCGACACGCACCAGCACCTCTGGGATTTTAAGAAGTTTCAGCCTCCCTGGCTGAAAACGGAGCCCAAGCTCAACCAGAGCATGGGCCTCCCCGAGTATGCCAAGGCCACGGCGGGCCTCAACGTGGTCAAGACAGTCTATATGGAAGTGGATGTCGCGGTGAAGCAGCAAGTCGCTGAGGCACAGTACGTCGCCGGGCTCTCGGCAAGCCATAAAACCGTGATGGCCGCCGCCGTGGTCTCCTGCCGCCCGGCGCTTCCGGGCTTTGCTGCCTACGCCAAGTCCCTGACCAAGAGTCCCTACCGCCCCTACATCAAGGGCCTGCGGCAGGTGCTCCAAGTGCCCGATGCCCCCAAGGGCCTCTGCCTCCAGCCGACCTATGTGAAAAACATTCAGTTATTAGGGGAGCTAGGGCTGAGCTTTGATATCTGCATCCGCCCCACCGAGCTCGCGGATGCCGCAAAACTTGTGGACAAGTGCCCTAAGACGAGATTTATCCTAGACCACTGTGGCAATGGAATGGCTGCCAACCCAAACCAGGCGCAGTGGGAGCGCGATATGAAAGAGCTGGCCAAGCGCCCCAATATCGTCTGCAAGGTCTCGGGGATTATCAAGACCGTGAAGCCGGGAATGAACAAAATCGAGGCCCTCACTCCCGTGGTGCTTCCCACCATTGAGGCCTTTGGGATTGATCGCGTGATGTTTGGCGGCGACTGGCCCGTCTGCAACCTCACCTCGACGTTTCGGGGCTGGGTGGAGACCCTCCATGAGATCCTCAAAGACAGCTCCGAGGAAGACAAGCGCAAGCTCTTCCACGACAACGCCGCTAAGTTTTACGGGCTCTCAGGCAAGGCTTAGCTCCTGAGCGAGAAGCTGAGCCTCGTCTTTTGAGAGTGCTTGGCCTTCGGTGAGGAGCTGATAAAAACGCTCCTCACCAAGCTGCTTCTTTGCCGTGGCCTGGCGAGCGTCGTGCTCGCGCTGGTCCTGTGGTGTCAGTGGTGCTTCCATCTGCTGCCGCGCCTGCGCTGCCGCGCCCCAGAGCCGAACGCCACTCACCGGAGTGCGCGATGCCACCGCGACCTCGCCCAACCCTTCCCAGATCTCGGGAAACCAGGCGGTCAGTCCGTGTCGCAGAGCAATTTCTAGCACCGTCGAAAACTCTTTTTGCGCAACCGAAAGCTCGCTAAAGAGCAGTGCGACCCAGCCCAGGTTCATGTGGATCACCCCAATCCCCACCGATCCTGGCTCGTAGAAACTCAGCGCCTCGTTGAGAGAGTCCCGTGCCTCACTTCCGCACCCCAGAGAGCGGTAGGCGACCGCCAGGTTATTGAGAGACATCCCCACGCCCTTCGCATCGCCCAGTCGCCGCCGAAGCGCCAGTGCCTCCACGTGTTGTCGGAGCGCCTCTTCCAAGTCGCCACTGACCCGCGCCAGAATCGCCAGGTTGTTGTGTACCGCCGCAACCCCCGCCTCATCGCCCACAAGGGAGTAGAGCTTGAGTGCCTCTGCCTGACACTGACGCGCTTTCTCCAGCTCTCCCGCACGACGCGCCAGAATCCCTGCCAAGCGAAAGCTTTCGGCACGCAGGCTACTGGGCTCCTCAGTGGCCCCCAGCGCACGCTCCAGAAACGCCAGGCCCTCGCGCAGGTGGCCATAGTGAAGCCAGAAGTTCTGCAGAGCGACACAAAGCTCCAGTGCGAGAGCAGGGTTTGCCAGCTCATCAAGCGCTACCTGAAGCGCCGCCCGCAGGTTCTCCGTCTCCGCAGAGTCGCTCAGAGCCGCCTCCGCATGGGCGTGAAAGTAGCGCGCATGGCGCTGCAAGTAGCTCAGGCGCTCCGGGCCAACCAGATGCTCTGTGGCGAATGTGCGCAGCAGCTCCAGCATACGCCAGCGCTGACTGGCGCCTCGCTCTTCCACAAATACCAGGGAGTGGTCGCGTAGCCGCGTCAGAACCTCCAGAATGTCGGTGTTAGTTTCGCTTTCATCGCTACAGATCGCTTCGGCGGCGGCCAGTGTCCAGCCACCCGAGAACACCGAGAGGCGTGCAAAGATCTGCTGCTGGGCTTGGGTCAGATCACGGTAGCTGCTGTCCATCACGGCGCGCAGGCTCCGGTGGCGAGCGGGTATGTCGCGCTCACGGGCCTCGATCTCATGCAGGCGCTGGGCATAGCGCTCTAAAAATGCCTCAGGTGCTAGCTCACGACAGCGGCCCGCCGCCAGCTCCAGCCCGAGAGGCAGTCCCTCCAAGCGGCGGCAGATCTCCCCAATGGAGTCAGCATTGCGCTCGCTGAGCGCAAACTCGGGGCGTTTTGCCTGAACACGATCCAGAAAGAGTCGCACGGAGGCATAGAGATACATCCGCTCCGCAGAAAGCCCTGGCTCAGGAACCGACAGCGGCATCACGGGGAACTCTCGCTCCCCGGAGAGATCCAGTGGCTGGCGGCTCGTCACCAGGCACGCCAGTCCTTTTACCTGTGTCAGAAGCGCCAGCACGAGCGTGGCCCCACCTTTGGGAACCAGATGTTCAATGCCATCCAGAACCAATAAGGGCTGTGGGAGCCCTCGAAGCACCTCGATAGCAAGCTCCTGTGGGTCGCGAAGAGGAACCTGAGTGGCCCCTGCCGCCACGACAATCGCTTCCGTGAGGTGGGCGACACTCTCTAGCTCTCCACACACCACATAGACCGGGTTGCGCAGGCTCTCGTGAGCCAGAAGCCGCGCGGTCTCAATCGCGAGCCGTGTCTTCCCACTGCCCCCGGGTCCCGTGAGGCTGACAAGCCGTGCGCCTTCCTCCAGAACATCGGCAAGCCAGCGGCACTCACGGTCACGGCCAAAAAATCGGGTAAGAGGTGTCGGGAGCGCCAGCAAAGGGGCTGGAGGGGAGGCACTTACCGTCGTCTTTGCCCCAAGCTGCTCCTGTGCTTCTTCGCGCAAGAGCTCCAGCCGTCGCCGCTCCTGAAGAGCCCACTCATCCCAAAAGCCCTCCATAAACGTGCCCTGTGCAAGCGCAAGTGCCCCCGCCCAGTCTTTGGCCTTCACAGCACGCTCAAAATGGGCAACATCCGTGGTAAAAGTACCCGGCCGTAACCCCAGCATCAAGCGATCCGCATGCAGAAGCTCCCCTTCGTGTCCGGGCGGCTCCAGGGTCTTGCGCAGAACGGCCAGCTCTTGGCGTAACCGTGAGCGGCCTTGGTCGAGCAGTGCCGTCGGCCAGATCATGTCGCAGAGTAGCTCACGGGGGTGCTGGCGGGGAAAGAGAGCTAGGTAGGCAATGATTGCCTTGGCACGTTGGGTACGAAAGTGTGCGACAGGCTCCCCTTGGTACAGAACCTGAAAACCACCAAAGAGCTTGATCTCGTAATGGGCCATAGGAAAAAGCTGTCGCCCACATGCAAACGGCACATGGGCGACTTATTTTTTGCTCTACTCGATGGGAAGACCGAGTTTTTTCAGCGCGGGATCTACTCCCTCGGGAATGTCTTTGGAGCCGACAAAGCTCGCGGCGATCTTGCCATCTTTATCAATGATATAGGTAGTCGGGATGCCACTCACGTTGTAGAGCTTTGAGGCAATTGAGTTTGGGTTGTCTTTGGCGGCGGGATCGAAGACGAGCGGGAAGGAGAACTTGGCCTGGTTTGCGGGCACCCACTTCTCGTAGGCCGCTTTTTCGTCCCAGACACAGACCCCCAACACCGTCACATCATCACGCCCCTTGAGCTTCTGCCAGGTCTTCTCGATATGGGGCATGGTCTGCATGCACGGGCCACACCAGGTCGCCCAGAAGTCCATCACCACAATCTTGCCCTTGAGATCGGAGAGCTTGATCGGCTTACCGTCGAGCGTATAGACCGTAAAGTCCGGGGCGGGCATCCCGACAGCCAAGAGCGGCTTGCGTGCGGCAGCGACCGCGATTTTCTGAGGCGGTCGCTCGGATGCAACCAGAGCCAGGCGCTCCCCATTTGCCCCAATCCGCGCTTCGTAGACCTTGCCATCTAGGGTAAACGGAGCACGGGCATCAAGGCGCTGCGCTTTCTTATCGTCGCCTTCCAGAATCAGCCAGACGGCGTTCTGCTTGATCGTTTCCGGGAGAAGCTCACCGCGCATGTTCACCGGCTTGCCATCGTCGTTGATGCGCTTGTTAAAGACTCCATCCGCATCGTTTTCGGCGAGAGTTACTTTGTAAGTCTTCTCTCCCAGCTTTATCTCCCCGACGCGAGCTGCTTCGCGGTAGTAAAGAAGATAGTTCGTCGGAGTCGCTGCGACAATCCGGTAAATCGCTAGACCATAGTCGGCGGTGGTCTCCGGCTGGTTATTCCTGCCTGCGTAGGTCACTTTGGCGACGGCGCTATTGACTCCGTAGACAGTCCGGCCCTGTGCCTCGTTTTTCTTGACCCACTTTCCATCGCCATCGTCGGTCAGATCCCCGTTGCCATTGGCATCGAAGTACATCTTGAACTCGCCGCCCGTGGGCTCATCCACAACCGCGACATGATCCGCCTTAGGCCCCGTTCCCAGTTTAATAACCGCATAGCGTGGCTTGCCCACATACGACGGCTCCTTTGTCACACCTGCTGGTTTTGTCTCACTCAAATCAGCGCGAATGGGCATGTAGCCTAGCTTCTTGGCTCCATCGGCCTGAAGCGTCAGCTGTGCCTGTGCCACAGGAGGAACACGTTGCCCTTGTTGTTGCGGTTGCGCCATCAGCGCCAGAGGTAGCATCAGTGCTTGTAGTATCATCTTGAAAATCCCTTTCAGGCCCGCTCACTCTCGCGGGCATCCACCCAAACCATCAGTAAAATTACAGGGAGCTGCTCCTCAGTGGCATCCTCTGCCGGCCCGTAGCTATGGCGCTCCGCGCTCCAGAAAGTCGCGGCATCATCCCCCCTCGAGGCGGAGCTGGCAAGGGCCGCTTCGGTCACCGTTCACGGCTTGACGTGTCGTGCTGTGAGACGAATTGTCCCGTCACGAGCTCCCGACGCGCATTTGTCACGCTCGGGCGTCGCGTTTTGCGGGCAGTTCTTGCCTCCGCCGCACGAGCCC
>NZ_JANNYP010000397.1:0-1520 GCF_031410135.1 Armatimonas sp.
CTTCGAATTTGTCTTTGATCTGTTGTACAATTTCTTGGGAGTTGGGGGTCATGGCAGTCTCCTGGCGTTATTTTTGTGGTACAGACATTATGCCTGAAATTGCCACCCCCAACTCCTTCAACCAAAATGAGTCACACCCAACTCTTTTGCCGTCTTGTAGTCTGCCGAAAAGAACGCCGCCATCGCCCCGTTTTGCAGAGGCCCCTCCAGATCAGGTTCAAGTGCCAGAACCTTCTTGTACTCCACGAGGGCCTCGGCATATTTCTTTTGCTCTAAGAGAGCATTCGCCGTCGAGAAAATCTTGTCAAGATCGGGTTTGCTATCTTGGGCACAAACAGAGATGGGCAAGAGTAAAAGTGAGAGCGTGATGAGAGTCAGAAATTTATGCATTAGAATCCTCCGTAATGGTTTTTTAGTTCCCAAGTTTCGCTGAGTCCTTCAGAGTTTAAAGCCCCGCATCGAAGAGAGCTTGGGTGTCCAGAACAAACCCTGGTAGCTCCGGCGAGCAGTCCAGGGTGATGGGGTTGCTGAGAACTTGGGCAGCTTGCCCGAACCGATAGACATGCACCTTGC
The DNA here is from genome assembly GCF_031410135.1 of Armatimonas sp. GTDB lineage: Bacteria > Armatimonadota > Armatimonadia > Armatimonadales > Armatimonadaceae > Armatimonas. Next base: position 574 of record NZ_JANNYP010000397.1, read on the forward strand.
GCTCTTGGGGATCGAGCAAGACACCGAGCCGCACCCCGACACTTGCCCACTCCGCCATCTTGTCCTGAAGCGTCTTAAGGCGATCCGACGACGACCGTAGCTCAAAGATCACCTCAGGCACCAGCGGGAGGAACTCTTGCTTCTGCTCCTCGGTGAGCGCATCGAGCTGGGATTTTCGCACCCAAGACGCATCCGGCGAGCGCATCGCGCCATTGGGAAGCTCAAAGCCCGCGCTCGAATCAAACGCAATTCCGCTGCCCTCGCGCAGTGTCCACATCGTTAGATATGCTGTGAGAAGGGCATTTTTCACCCCCGTTGATCCTTTGGTGGGCATCTCAATCACCAGCTCCCCGTGTGCCGTTCGCTCTATCCGCCAGTCTTTGTTATCATCACAAAACAGCCCGAAGTCGTGCCTATCGGTCAAGTTCAGTCCCCCACGCAGGCGCAGGTGCTGCCCCGTCTGGCCGAAGGGGAAAAGTAAGAACTGTGGCTCCGTGGTAAGTGCGGACATAGCGCTATTTTATCGCGCTTGCTTCTTGCCGTGCCGTCTCCGCTGCCTCCGTATTGCCTAGGGCCTCTTGGAGTTCTGCAAACAGTCCTCATGAAGATGCTTCACCACAGAGCATGAAAATCTGAGTTTAGCAAGGTAGCATAGGCAGGACGGACTGGCACAGAGGTCGTTTTTTCCTTGGTGATGCGATTCCGACAAACAGTCAGACCGGGGCACTTTTAAGCACCACCGATTGTCACATAGGCGTTTTATCCGGGGCGGGCTTATAGCACGCTCTATGCCTTAAGGACGCAAACCAGAATTTTTTAACACAGGTGCCCACGCAAGTCCGTCAAATGTAATATTCTCTTGAGGGGCTCACTTGAGATGCTCAAGAGGCAAGGAACCTTTATGGACACCTACTATTCCCATTGTGCAGGACTCGACGTTCACAAGA
>NZ_JANNYP010000398.1:0-1329 GCF_031410135.1 Armatimonas sp.
AAATTGGAGCAGACCTCGTTGTAGAACCCGTTGTATGTCATTGGCCTGGTTATATTTGACGGTGGGCAGCGCATGGAAAAAGAGAACGGCCAGGTGACCTATGTCAATGGGGATATTGACAAGCGCTACACGGCCTATGTGGGTAATGGCTCCGATCCTAGTAATGCGACGGTCAACACGACATCGGCGGACATTCTCAACGAGCTGGGCACGGGGGGCAATATCTATGGCTTGCGCGATGCCGATCTGAACCGGGTGCGCTCGGGGATTATTGGGCGCTGCCGGGTTGTCTTTAAGGCAGTGGAGCAAGAAGCGGTACTGGAGAAATTCTTCGAGCGCTTTGGTGTCGGCACGGACCGGGCCATTGAGGAGCTACGGCGCATCCACGCGCTCTCGCAGCCCTTTATCCACCTGGCGGAGAACGCACCGAACTACAAGCACCACCAGAACAAGTCGCAGACCATTGTGGGAGTCATGCACGGCCCTGAGCCTCGCTCGGAGGCGGAGGGCGTCTTCAATAAGATGCTCAAGGAGACCGTGCAGGGAATCCGCGATGGTCAGATCACCAATGCGGGTGAGCCACACCAGGTGCTCTTTCTGCGAGAGCGTGCCGCGTTTCCGTTGCGCCTTTTAGAAGGAATGGACAACTACCAGTTCGCCTACGAGCAGGCCAAGGCCGCAGGAGCAAGCGCCAACCCGATCCACACCCGCCGTGATGTGAAAGAGTGGCTACGGATCGCACCGCCGAGCTTTGAGGATCAGAAAGGGGCCTGGCAGACCTTCTGTGTCGGCTGGGCAATGGGCGTGATTGGCGAGGAAAAAGACACCCGCTACACCGCCGCGGGAGCTCGCGAGACCATCAAGTTTATCGCCAGCTACCGCGATCGCTTCGGCATGGCCAAGACCGACCCGTTAGGCACTTTTATCTCCATCACGGGCGATCTTGCCAAGCTGATGCAGGCCGCCGAGACCGAAGCCGAGCAGTCGAACCGTCCGCCGCGTGAGGCGCGTGAGATGGTGCTCTTGCTGTGCGACCAGCGGCAGCTAAAAGAGCAGATTGACCGGGGGATTCAGGCCAAGCTGGTGGAGCAGGGCGTGCAGCTCATGGGCCAGCAGCTTCTGGCGCACGTGGAGCAGCAGAACGTACGAAACTTCGGTCGCGCGATCCTGCGTCCGTACCAGCAGGCCATCACGGACTACTTGGAGAACATCAACTACAACCCCGAGGTTGGTTCCAAGACGTTCAACGTCACAGCCGTCGGCGTAGGACCAATTTGTAGGCTGGATGTTGACGGACCTGCGCACCGTCCCGCAGGACGCAGCCACAAG
>NZ_JANNYP010000399.1:0-7535 GCF_031410135.1 Armatimonas sp.
GGAGTCCACCGCCTGGTAGATCCACAGCGCCCGCTGGTAGCCCTCAGCCGGATCGGCGAAGAGCTGGAGCGTGCGATCCGAGACCTGCTGCAGGAGCCCAGGGTCGCTCTCGCCGGTGTAGACCGAGAGCATGTTTTCAAAGCCCACGATATTTTCCCACTGCCCTGGTGCCACCCAATCCAGCGCCTTCAGAGCCCCAATCGTGATCCCTGCCGACGGCAGGCGATCCGCATAAACATTAATATCTTCCATAATAAATTCCTTATTGTCCCCCCGTTGGACGGGGGTTAGGGGGTAGCTATTTCAGCCCCGCCAGCCCACTGAGGTCAAACTTCTCCAGCCACGCCTGCATCTCAGAATCACTGAGGGCACCGCCCGTGGCGCGAATCTTCACCTGGTAGCGATCCCCCACAAGCATGGCAATTCCGCTCATGCCATCGTTGGTAGCCGGGTTTCCCGCAACCGAGCGCCCGGCGGACTTGAACTTATCGCGGCTACTGGGCAGCGCGGCGCAGTCATTGATCGAGAGTGTCGCGACGGTCTTTCCGCCTTTGTTTAAGTTCGCCATCGCAAAGCCATTTTTCTCTTGCGTAAAGATCCGGTCGTAGCCGTCGGCATCGTTGGGGAAGAACTTATTGAGCGCACTTCCCGGAACGGGCTTTGCCGGAAGCGCCGTCGTGCCCACCGCGCCCGTGCTCGCTGGCGCATTGTTCTGTCCACCGTTTTTCAGTGCCCGCGGATCGGGTGGGAGGTCAGACATGCCAGAGCGGCCCGCAGGAGCGCTCATGGCAGGAGGAGCAGGAGGCGGAGCACTGGGTGCCGGGTTACAGCCCGAAAAGCAGCCCGAGATCGGCTGTGTTGCCAGTCCTAGCATCAGCGTAAGAGCAAGGCTAGGTTTTAGAGAGAGAGGAGTTCGCATCGGATAGTCCTTTGGTTCGTCGAGTTCGTCGTGACGAAAAGTCGCAAACGAATTATATACCACGTTGGGTACAACAAGAGTTATGACGACGGCACAACACCAAGAGTTTCTGAGGGACGGCTATGTGATTCTTCACCCTGACCTGCCTGCATCACTTCACGCAAAAATCCAGCAACGACTCGCCTTTGTGCTCAAGCAGGAGTTTAATCTGGGAAATAACATCCTGCCCGCCGTGCCTGAGCTTCAGCTGGTTCTCGATGCACCGGAGCTGATTGGGCCCCTGACCCAAGTGCTGGGAGAGGGCTACGTGCTCCATCCTCATCGGTTCTGCCACAACAACGAGCCGGTCGAGCAGACCGAGACCGGCGTGAAAGCGGGAGCGGGAACCAATGCTTTTATTGGGTGGCACCAGGACTCCCACAGCCCCCTCGCCCGGCCACGACACCACGCCTGCCGCTACGCGATGGTGCTCTACTACCCGCAGGACACTCCCAAGGAGCACGGGCCCACGCAGCTTATTCCGGGCACGCACTACAACCGTGAGCTGACCGAGGCCGACTATGAACGCGGCTTTCAGGCGGCAGGCCCGGCGGGAACGTGTGTTCTGGTGCACTTCGATATCGCGCACGGTGGCTCACTGAATCTGCTGGAGCACACCCGCTACATGGTCAAGTTTGTTTTTGTGCGCACCCAGGAGCCCGAGCACTTCGCCCTACCAACCCAGCCCATGCCTAATATTGCGGAGCTCCCCGAGCTCTTGGGTGCGCTCAATGGGCCTGAGCCAGAGCGCTTGCGAGCGATCTACTCCCTCGCCGCGCTGGGCGAGCCTGCCGTGGCTCCAGTGTGCGCCGCGCTGGCCAGCCGCACGGAGAGTGGCTGGGCTGAGAGCGCGATTGTGATGGACGATGCCACCTACGCCTTGGCTGCTCTAGGTGAACCTGCCATCACTAGCCTGATGGACTTGCTGAATCACCCGTCGGAGTGGGTGCAGATTAACGCGATCTTTGCGCTGGGAGAGATGGGCAAGAAAGCATGCGCTGCCTCAGACGCGCTGATCGGCAAGCTCGCTTCGCCTTCTCACTCCGTTGTCCGAACGGCGCTGGATGCACTGGGCCAGCTCGGGGCCGACGAAGCCGCGCTCCTGCCGGAGCTACGCCGTTTGCTCCTCACGAGCAATCCCGACTGGCAGGAGCCGCTCTACCGAAAGTGGACGGGTGAGAATCAAGTCCGGGTCAATGCTATCTCAGCGCTTCTCAAGCTCGGCTGGCACTCAGACGAGGTAATTGCATTGGTGATAGCCTCGCTCAACGACCCCTGCGGCTATGTCGGGGGCTTTGGGATCGAGATTCTAGAGCGCTCCGGCAAGCCCGAAGCGCTCCGAGCAGCGCTGCACTATCTCAAAGCCCACCGCTGGGACAACACCCTAGGCAAGGGCGTGCGAACCTACTGAGCTTGCAGAGCCAGTTCGACCGCTTGATCAAGGGGCAACTCCACTCCCTGGGTAAACGCCGCGTCGTAGGCCGTTTCCCCCAATGCGCTACGGCACTCTTCGTAGTTCTGGGCATGGCGAACGGCCCAGAGATCCTGCTCGCCCATCTGGGAGCGTAGTGTCGCTGCGGCCCCGTAGAGCTGCGCAGCGATCTCAGGTGCGAGTTGCCTTCCGATCTCTATGAAGGCGAGGGCCACATCCTGAACGATTCCCAAGCGGTGTTTGATGACCAAGCTCGCTCGCTGAAGCCGCAGGTACTCATCGCGATTGCCATGAGACAGGAGAAATACAATGCTGAGGTTCGCCTGAGCATAGGCCAGCATCCGGCTATCGCCCATCGTCGTCGCCAGCGCTACTGCCTCGGAGTACGCCTGCTCAGCACCGTCTAGATCGTGGCGAAGGCCCGCTAGTGAGCCCTGGTTGATGAGCACTTTTAGCCGCAGTGCTTCCTGGCCCTCGCTGGCGACCAAGGCAAGAGCGCGGCTGTAGCACTCTCTCGCTTGCTCACAAGCCCGCTCAAACTCTACTTGCTTCCCTTGGTCCTCAAGTGCCGCTGCACGCAGGTGAAAGACAGGGCCAAGCCCATTCCAAGCTTGAGCTGCCAAGTCTTGTGCCTCCGCATTGGAGATGGCCTGCCTGAGCAGAGTCTCGGCGTCATCCAGCGCCCCTTGTTTTCGCGCGATCAATCCCAAGGTGACCAGACTAGGGACATGATCTGGCTGAAGGGCAAGTGCCTGCTCCCCATGGCTTCGGGCACGACTAAAGTCACTGGTGAGCGTGTGATACAGCTGGCTGAGCAAGTAGTGGGCTCGGACACGCTCGGTATTGGTCAGCTCTTGCTCCAGAGCTTGGAGCAAGAGAGACTCTGCGAGAGTGGGTTCGTTGTTCGCAATTGCCAAGCACCCCACGGTGAGCAGAACCGCGGCGGGGAGGTTGCCTTCCTCAAGAGCACGCTCATACCAGTGACGCGCCTCCACCAGGGCTCCACGGCTCACCCAGTGCTCCTCTAGTGCAAGCCCGAACCTAAAGAGTGCAGGCGGCACACTTAAGGCGATTGCGGCTCCCAGGTTCTCGCGCTCGCGATGCAGCCGGCCGACGTCTGCCTTCTCTTCTGCCAGCTCCAGGAAGAACAGCTGGTGCCGCTCGCCAAGCGCGGCTCTCTCTTCAGCGGTGAGTGCAGCCCGACCAAAGTCTTGAAGGTTGCGGTGCACAGAAAAACGTAGCGCGGGGCCAAGCGACTCGGTGCGAAGCAGGGCGCGGTCTCGTAGGCTGGCGAGTGCGCCACGGCTCGCCGTACAGATAGCGTGCGCCGCATCGGCTTCCCAGCCCCCTTGGAAGATCGAGAGACGTAAAAACGCTTCCCGAAGCGCAGGCTCTAGAAGCTCCGTGCTCCACGTAATCGCCGCGGTCATCGAAGCATGACGGGGATCTTTTCGGACGTCTTCGGGAAGCGCGAGGCGGCTGGCACGAACTTGCTGGGCCTGCTCCGACGGTGTCAGTGTGCCTGCCCAGGCAGCAGCCAGCTCAAGGGCCAGAGGCAAGCCATCCAGCTCCGTTACGAGTTCTCGTAGCGAAGCCTCGTCCGATGGTGAAGAAAAAAGCTCAGGAGCGACACTTCGGGCGCGATCTCGATAGAGTGCCATCGCGTCGTCCTCGGGTAGCGTTCCCACGGGCACCAAGTGTTCTCCCTCAACGGCGAGCCGGTGGCGCGACGTCGCCAAGACGACGACATCTGGTGTCGCAGTCAGGAGGCTCTCTACCAGAGTCACTCCCTCAGGAAGAAGCTGCTCCAGGTTATCGAGGATTAAGAGACACGGCGAGTGTGCCCGTAGATAGTCCAGGACACTCTCGCGTGGCTTGCTCACTGTGAGGCCCAGTGCCTCCGCGAGAGACTCCCATGCCTGCTCAGGTGTCGTCGCGCCTGCCAGCCCCACAAAGTGCACCTCCGCAAACCCATAGCCAACCGCTAACCGATGTCCAACCTCAAGAGAGAGCCGGGTTTTTCCAATTCCCCCCGGGCCAAAAAGCGTCACGAGCCGCATTGTCTTGGAGCTATGGGCCTCAGCAAGGGACTGAACCACATCCGCCAGAAGCTCCCGTCGTCCCCGAAACCGATCACGGGTCTGAGGGAGATTGACGACAATGGCGGGCGACGCTGGCTCACAGGCGGTGGGCAAGTCCGAAACCAGTGCACGCGTCGAGTCTGCGGGTTCCAGGCCAAGCTGCTGTAAGAGATTCTGCTCTAGCCCGTCGAACTGCCGCCGTGCCTCAGCAGGACGGCCCGCGACAATCAGCAAGCGGATTAAATCGGCCCGAATTGGTTCGTTGAGCGAGGCAGCGGCGGCGGCACGGTGGGCGTAGTCTAGCGCACGGGTGAGTTCTCCAAGACGCTCATGCCAGCGTGCCAGCGCACAAAGCGCTGCCACGTAGGCCCCCGCAAGCCGATCCCGCTCCGGAAAAATCCAGTCGTCGTAGAGCCCTGGGAGAAGCGGCCCATCGTAAACTTCGACGGACAATCGGAGCGACTCCACTCTCTCTTGCTCAGACAGTGCGGGCAAGCCTGCTCGGCGCGTCGCAAGCTCAAATTGCTGTAGATCCGTTGTTGCCTGAAGAGTCACGTTTGTCTTATCGGCCACAATGGCCTCCCCAAAGTCTTTACGCAGAGAAGAGAGCGATGTCCGAAGGCTCATGCGTGCCTGATCAAGCGCACTCTCGGGCCAGAAACGCTCGCAAAGCTCTTCACGGGACTGCGGCACACCTGCATGGAAGGCAAGAAAGGCGAAGAGTGTCGCCGTCTTTTGGGTGCGAAAGTGGGTGACCGGAGGCAAACCTGGCGGCGTCGTTGGCACCGCCGCCAGGCTTCCCAAGAGAGTGACTTGAAGGCACGAATCCATTACACCGGAGGTTCGTCACCAAGAGACTCTATTCCTTCGCTATTTGGGCGCGATAAACTCGCACTCGCCGGTATTACAGTCCCACGCCCATTCGTACCGCGAAAACGGTGCCTTGCAGGCGTCGCCGTAACTACGCCCTCCCGTACAGCCCGGCGGCCCTGCGCCAACTGTCACTGGAATCGAGATGGTCTTCTCGGAATCGCGCTCCGTGCCGATAAGGGTTGTTTCGCCTGCCCTTCTCGGGCGAACCGCCACGGGATTGCGGGTGTTCGGCTCTGCAAGGGCCACTTCCGGGTCCTGTATGCGCCATGACCAGGAGTTGGGGTCGGTTGGAACAACATCGCCAGCCTCGTTGTAGGCGGTGACGCGAACCTCTTTGAAATCGATCGGCTTGAGGAAAACTGAAGACGGGGTGGCCTCAAGGCGAAAGATTGTGGAGCCAAGCGCAATAGCCACGTCCGTATTTGCGCCCGCCTCGCCGCTGACAATCTCCTGCTCGGAGACGGCCTGCGCGGTTCCGGTTCCGTCCTCGTTCGGGAAGGCGAGAACGCGAGTGCGTAGTTTCACCTGCGCCGGAAGGTTTTCCAGGGTCACCTTGGATACCGGCTCTTCGCCTTCAGGCCGCGCCACACGCATCTCGCCGACCTTCACATCAAACTCCGGCTCGTTCGCAAACAGCGTTATTTGTATGCTTTTGGCTCCAAGCGGAATCGCCCGTGACACTTTAGGCCACGCGACGCGCACAGTCATATGGCTTCGCCCTGCGCCCACCCGTGCCGCGCCGCTGCAACCAATGATGACTTCTACGACAAGCGCGAGAAAAAAGACAGCGATGGCAAAACGATGCCAGGAAAATGTTTTTGTGTTTTTCATATTGGGCCTCCTTTAGCGGACATTGAGCGACGTTTTCGCGGAATCATCAAAGAACTTTTGGTATTTCACCAACTCCCGGTCGAAGACTTTCCGCTTGGGCAAATTGAGCAGTTTATATCTGTCGCTGATGCCTATCTCTCCGGCGAGATTCGCCCCGACCGAAACGCCCATGCCGTGAAACAGCGTGTCATCCGTCCGGGTGAACTTGGCATACACGGAGGGCGCGGCCAGTTCCAGAAACGGCCCTACCACGCCCCCAACAAGGAGTTCCAGCTTTGGCTTCACCGTCACCAGAAAATCCACACCTTTGTAGGGGTTCAGAGCCGAATCAATCTGGAAGGAAGGGGTGTCAAACTTCGGCGCGCCCCCGTAAAAACTGAAGTCTCTGCCACGCGTCCACACGAACCCGATTCTGCCACTCGCACCCAGTAGAGTGGTGAAGGCGATGTTGGGCTGAAAACCACCGACGAACGCCAATTTAAGGTCAAACTTCGGCTGCAAAATCTTCGGCACGTTCTTCGCAGCGTTGGCAATCTCCCCCAAAATTGCCAGATTTTTGGTCAAAATATCCTGGAGTTTAACTGAATCCGGCGCAACGGCTATCTGACCGTTTATTTTCAGCTGCCCGTTGATGCGATAGTCAACCACGAAGCCGAAGAACTCCAACGGGCGTTCTGCCCCGCCCGGCAGTTTTTGTAGACGCACTGCCGCCGCCATTTTTCCGCCCAGATTCACTTCGCCGCTGAGTTTCACCGATTTCGCGCCAGAGGAGAACAGGGTGGACTCTGGTATCTTAGCGCGGATATTCAGCGATGTCCCGCCATTCAGCGCTGTACCGCCCTGCTGACGGGTTCCTGCTTCGGCTAAATCGGATAAGGCGCGGATTTCCAACGAATCGAAGGCGTCTTCTAAAGTGGCCTCCGACGTTTCCAGCACTGTGCCGCCGCCGCCGTCGCTTGTGATGTTGACCACGCGCCGCGTGAACCCCCCGCCCAAGAATGAGGCGACCACAAGGCCAGGGGCAAGCCCCATTGCTCCGACATTGCCGGTCAACACAACGCGATTCTCGTCTATCGCAGCGACCGAAACCGAGCCGTCTTCGGGAACCAATCGCGCTCCCGCCGACACAACCGTCGGAAGTTCCGGGCCGGTTGGGAAAATAGAGGCGAGGTCGTCTTCCGCAAGCGGGCCTGTCGGGGCTGTGCCGCCCCCACCGCCACAGCCTGCCCCGATAAGGCCTGCCGCCGCGTTGCCGCCCAAGAGGAGAAACCCGCGCCGACTCAAAGCCGGGAATCTGTTGTCCGTCATTGACTTGTAACCGTTCATTCTCCTCCTGTACCCCCTTTGCCGCCACTATAGC
>NZ_JANNYP010000400.1:0-8102 GCF_031410135.1 Armatimonas sp.
GAACACGTTCTGGATGCCAGCGCGAAACTTACAGACGCACTGATTCGTTCTTGCCCTGGTGTCAAGATTCTGGCGACAAGCCGCGAGGGACTGGGCATCGCCGGGGAGTCTACCTACCGCATCCCTTCGCTCTCCCTGCCCGATCCCAGGCAAACCCAGACGGCGGAGAGTCTGTCGCACTTTGAGTCGGTGCAATTGTTTATTGATCGCGCTCTCCAAACACAGCCAAGCTTCACGGTTACGAATGCGAACGCGCCCGCACTGGCGTCCATCTGCTTTCGTCTGGACGGGATTCCACTTGCCATCGAGCTTGCCGCCGCCCGTGCCCGTAGTCTTTCCGTCGAGGACATCAATACGAAACTCGACCAGCGTTTCCGGCTCTTGACGGGGGGAAGTCGAACGGCCCTGCCACGCCAACAAACCCTGCGCTCGCTCATTGACTGGAGCTACGACTTACTCTCCCCTGCCGAGAAAGCCCTGTTGTGTCGCCTTTCCGTCTTTGCCGGGGGCTGGACACTGGAGAGCGCTGAAGCCGTTTGCGTGGGTGGTGAGGTGGAAGACTGGGAGGTGCTCGATCACCTGACATCCCTGTGTGACAAGAGCCTTGCGGTCGCGGAACCGGCGGGGACGAGCACGCGCTATCGGCTGCTCGAAACCGTGCGCCAGTACAGCCGCGACCGCCTGCTCGAAATGGGCGACGGAGAAACGTACCGCGATACGCACCTGGCGTTTTTCCTCGCTCTTGCCGAAAAGCTGGAGCCGCAGATCAACGGCCCACAGATGACAGAGACTCTGGATATCTTGGAGGAAGAAACCGACAACTTGCGTGCCGCGCTGGAATGGAGTAGCGGCTCGCCCGAACGCGCTGAGGCGGGACTGCGGATCGTCTTGGCGACGAGTTTTTTTACAAGGCATCGAATCTCTTTCACCGAAGGACGGGAACAAGTGTCATGCGCTTTGGCATTGTCCGAAGAGATGAATCCAAGTCTGCGCGCCAGGGGATTTTATACGCTGGGTACGTATGCCAACGCGTTCCAGGATCTTGAGAACGCATACCGCTTTCTGCAACAGAGTTTGGAGATCCGGCAAGCATTAAACGAACGCCTTGGCATCGCGCAGACACTCAATGCGCTGGGGACATTAGCCACCTACCAGAAGGACTATGCGCTCGCTCAGCAACACTACGAGGCGAGTCTGGCAATTCACCGAGAGCTGGACAATCGGGGAGGTATCGCCGCCTCGCTCAACAACTTGGGAAATAGCGCAACGTATCGAGGCGATACTGCGGCGGCGGTTCCTTTACTAGAAGAAAGCTTGCAGATGAAGCGGGAGGACGGCGACCCTTATGGCATCTGGATCGGTGCTTACAACCTGGGCGAGCTGAATATGACCTTCCAAAATTACGACATTGCCGGGGCCATGTTTCAGGAGTGTCTCGGTATCAGCGTGAAGAACAACAGTAAGCCGGGGATTGCGTGGGCGCTGAAATCCCTGGGCGCGTTTCTCGCCGCCACGAACTCTCTTAGGAATGCGGCGCGTGTATGGGGTCAGGCGGAACGACTGCGCGAGGAAACAGGAGAGCCGATGACGATTCAAGAGCGCGAGGATTTTAACGCGAGGGTCACAGCTGCCCGCGCCGCGCTGAACGACGATGCCGCTTTCGATGCTGCGTGGCATGAAGGGCGAGAGTTGACATTGGAGCAAGCGGTTGCGCTTGCCCTAGAAAAGAGTTATTAAACCATGCTAGTCAGTATCTTCAATGATGTTCTCGGCCCCGTGATGCGCGGGCCTTCGAGTTCGCACTGCGCGGCGGCACTTCGTATTGGGCGGCTCGCGCGTGATTTGATGGGCGGCAAGATTGAGAAAGTGTTGGTGGAGTTTGATAGAAGCGGCTCGCTCCCGACCACGCACGCCAGTCAGGGCTCGGATATGGGCTTGTTCGGCGGCCTGCTCGGCTGGGACGCTGCCGACGAGCGTCTACCCGACTCGGCAAAAGCACTGCGCGAGGCGGGAATCGAGCTGTGTATCGAGACCGTGGATGTGGGCGATCCGCATCCCAACACCTACCGCCTGACGCTCACCAACAGCAGCGAGACGCACACGCTCCACGCGATCTCCACCGGCGGCGGGATGATTGAGGTGCTTCGCATTGACGGAAAGCCTGTCTCATTCTTCGGCGACCGCGCGGAGCCGCTGGATGCTCTGGGAATACCAGAGCGGATTCTCCAGCCCGTGCTCCCCGTGCTCACGCTGCCTGATACCAGCGTCCCATTTAAGAGCGCCCTCGGGATGCTGCGTTACATTGACCTCTCCCACCCCCAGCCCCTCCCTCCCCCGGGCGCTCATTCCTCGCTGGGGAAGAGAGGGGAGCCAATCCCCTCGGACTCCCCTTTCCCAGCGAGGAACGAGCGCCCGGGAGAGGGGCAGGGGGAGAGGTTACTCGGCAAGGAAACGCCCCTCTGGAAGCTCGCAGCGCAGTACGAAGGCCAGCGCGGCGGGCTGACTCAGGACGAAGTGCTTGCCAAGGCGCTGGAGCTGATCCAGATTCTACGTCGCTCGATTGCCCAAGGAATTGCGGGGACGCACTACGAAGACCGAATTCTGGGGCACCAGAGCGGAAAATTCGCCGAGCTGATGCAGTCGGGGAAACTACTGGGCGGCGGGGCGCTGAACCGCATTGTGCTCTATGTGACGGCGCTGATGGAAGTAAAAAGCTCCATGGGCGTGATTGTCGCCGCGCCCACCGCCGGAGCTTGCGCCGCGCTTCCCGGGGCCGTGATTGCGATGGCAGAGGAGCTGGGTCTCGATGAAATGGAGATGGCAAAGGCGTTTCTGGCCAGCGGCCTGATCGGGGTCTTTATCGCCACCCGCTGGAGCTTCGCGGCAGAAGTCGGGGGGTGCCAGGCGGAGGGCGGCTCGGCGGCGTGCATGGCGGCGGCGGCGCTGGTGCAGCTCGGCGGCGGGACGCTCACGCAGAGCCTTGCGGCGTCTTCGATGGCGCTCCAGAACATGCTCGGCCTGATCTGCGACCCCATCGCGAATCGTGTGGAAGCGCCGTGTTTGGGCAAGAACGTCATGGCCGCCAGCAACGCGCTCTCGTGTGCGAACATGGCGCTCTCCGGCTACGACCCGCTGATTCCCCTCGATGAAGTTATCGAGACCGCCAAGCGTGTCTCGGCTCAGATGCCCCGTGAGCTGCGCTGCACCAACCTGGGAGGTCTCTCGATCTCGCCAACATCACAAGCTATCGAGGAGCGCCTCGTGCAGCTCCAGCTTCGGAGACAAAAATAATGATAACCTCTCTTAGTCTTAGTGCCCTTCTCGCCTGTTTCTTGCTAAAGGACGCGGTCACCCCCGTTCCGGCGAGCCTCAAGGCCCCCGCATTCTACAAAAAGTACATCAGCGCCCGTGGCTACCCGATCGTCGCCTCGGAGAAAGTCAGTGACTATGCGCTGAAAGAAGCGGCATATCTGGTGAACCTGATGCTTGCCAAGCGCCCCGATGTGCGCAAGGCCATGGTCGAGAGCGGCTCCCGGATGTCTATTCTCGCCTACAACGAGTTTACGACCGACCAGCCGGATTTTGCCTGGCTCACTCCCAAGGACTTCTGGGATCGGCGGGCGCGCGGCCTCGGGGGAAGCGAGACGGACCCGCTTTGCTCGTGTGCCGAGGAAAATCTCCTGGCCTTTCCCGGCGACCCGTACTCCACCGAGAACATCCTGATTCACGAGTTCGCCCATAACATCCACTTGCGGGGAATGACGCGGGTGGACAAGACTTTTGATAAGCGTGTCAAAGCCTGCTACGACAGCGCGATGAAGGCTGAGCTCTGGAAGGGCAAGTACGCTGCTACCAACCACCACGAGTACTTTGCCGAAGGAGTGCAGTCCTGGTTTGACAACAACCGCGAGCCTGACCACGACCACAACCATGTCAATACCCGTGCCGAGCTGATCGCGTACGATCCAGGGCTCGCCGCGCTCTGCAAAGAAGTCTTCGGTGAGACGGAGCTAAAGTACACTAAACCCACGACCCGGCTGACCGGCCATCTTGCGGGCTACGACCCGAGCAAGGCCCCCCGCTTTGTCTGGCCAGAGCGCCTTCAGCCAAAGAAGGAGCCCAAAAAATGATGAAATCTCCCAATATCGTCTTTATCCTCACCGATGATCTCGGCATCTCTGACCTTGGCTGTCAGGGAAGCACATTCTACGAGACGCCAAACTTGGACAGACTGGCGAAAGAGGGCATGCGCTTTACCAATGCCTACGCCGCGTGCCCGGTCTGCTCCCCGACGCGGGCCTCGGCGCTCACGGGCAAGTGGCCCCCGCGCACCGGGATCACGGACTACATCAACGATCAAATCGGAAAGCTCGGCGGCATGAAGCCGGGCTTTCCGCTGCTCTGCCCTCCGGCGGCAGATAAGCTGAGTCTGTCCGAGACCACGATTGCCAAGAGGCTCCAAGCGGCAGGCTATGCGACGGGCTTTGTGGGCAAGTGGCACCTCGGCGGCGAAGGGACGCTCCCGGAGAACCACGGCTTCGAGTTTAGCATCGGCGGCGATGGTCGCGGGGGCAATGCCCATGTCGGCCCAACAAAGCTCCATAATCTTGAGATTGCCCCCGGCGAGTGGGTGATGGACCGCCTCACCGACAAGGCCATTGAGTTTGTGGCGCAGAGCAAAGACAAGCCATTTCTGCTCTGGTTCACCCCCTACGATCCGCACACGCCGCTGGTCGGCAAGCCGGAGCTCGTCAAAAAATACGAGGCAAAGGCCGCCAAGCTCACGGCAGAGTTTCGCGAGGAGCCGCCGCGCAAAGACCGGCGCACACAGACCCATGCTGTCTACGCCGCGATGCTGGAGGACATGGACCGTAACCTCGGGCGGCTCTTTGCCACGCTCCCTGAGAACACACTCGTGATTTTCACCTCGGACAACGGCGGCCTCTCGACCTCGGAGGGCTCCCCGACGAGCAACGCGCCGTACCGTGCGGGGAAGGGCTGGCTCTACGAGGGCGGCATTCGCGAGCCGCTCCTTGTGAAGTGGCCCGGCGTGGTCAAGCCCAACACAATAAACGACTCCTTTGCGATCACCTGCGACTTCTTTCCGACCTTTCTGGATGCCGCGGGGGTGCGCCCTGAGAAGCTCGATGGGGTTAGCCTCGTTCCCGCACTCAAGGGAAAGAAACTGGCACCCCGCCCGCTTTTCTGGCACTACCCGCACTACGGAAATCAAGGCGGCGGCATGGCGGCGGCAGTGAGAGACGGTGACTGGAAGCTCATTGAGTGGTTCGTGATTGACCGCGTCGAGCTCTACAACCTGAAATCAGATCCCGGTGAGCAGAAGAATCTTGCCACGCAGGAGCCGGGGCGCGTGAAGGCACTGCAAGCGAAACTCCACGCCTGGCAGAAGTCCGTGGACGCGAAGTTCCCCGTCAAGAATCCCAACCCTAAGAGCGAGGCGAAGTGAGCGCTCCCAACCTAGTCTTTATTCTGATCGATGATCTGGGCTGGCGTGATCTGGGCTGCTATGGCTCGTCGTTCTATGAGACCCCGAACCTGGATAGACTGGCGGCAGAAGGCGTACGCTTTACCCATGCCAGCGCTGCTTGTCCGGTCTGCTCACCCAGCCGCGCCAGCCTGATGACCGGCAAGTGGCCCGCACGCCTTGGGATCACGCAGTACATCCACGATGGCCCCGGCTCACGTGGCAAACTCCTAGATGCGCCGTTTGTGCGCGAGCTGGCGCACACCGAAGTCAGCGTGGCGACGGCACTGCGCGAGGGCGGCTATGCGACCTGGCATGTGGGCAAGTGGCACCTGGGAAAAGAGAGTTTTTACCCGGAGAGCCACGGCTTCGATGTCAATGTCGGTGGCTGTCACATGGGCCACCCGCACCACGGCTACTTCAGCCCGTACAAAATCCCCACGCTCACCGACGGCCCCGAGGGCGAGTATCTCACGAATCGCCTCACCGATGAGGCCATCGCGCTGGTGGAGAGTCATGCGCAGAGCGGCTCCGAGAAGCCCTTTTTTCTGAACTTCTGGCACTACGCGGTTCACACCCCGATTCAGGTTCCCGAAGCACTAAAAGAAAAGTACATCGCCAAGGCGGCAGCGCTGGGGCTCGATAAAATCCCACCCTTTGAGGAAGGCGAGCCGTTCCCCACGGAAGAAAAGCAGCACCTGCGCGTGCTCCGTCGCCGCCTCCAGTCCGACCCTGCCTACGCGGCGATGGTGGAGAACCTGGACACCAATATCGGTCGCCTCGTTGCCGCGCTCCCGGAAAATACCCTCGTTATCTTCACCTCAGACAACGGTGGGCTTGCGACTTCCGAGGGCTCTCCGACGTGTAATGCGCCTCTCAATGAGGGCAAGGGCTGGATGTACGAGGGCGGGATTCGTGAGCCGCTCATCGTGTGGGAACCCGGACGCTTCGCGCCTCAGCTCTGCGAGACACCGCTCAGCAGCCCCGATTTCTACCCGACATTCTTAGAGCTAGCCGGGCTGGCACCGCGTCCCAAGCAACACATGGATGGCCGAAGCTTCGTGCCACTTCTTGAGGGCGACTCTCTCCCTGAACGCCCGCTCTTCTGGCACTACCCACACTACGGAAACCAGGGCGGCACTCCCGGAGCCGCGATCCGGCGGGGTGAATGGAAGCTAATCGAGTTCTTCGAGGATGCGTCGCAAGAGCTCTACAACCTGTGCAATGATCCGTCGGAGACCACCAATCTCGCCGCGCAACACCCGGAGCGCTGCGCGGAGCTGCTTGCCTTGCTCCATGCCTGGCAAGAGGAAATGGCGGCCAAGTTTCCGACTCCCCATGGTGTGAATGAGATAAAATGAGACAGATACCAAATTCTTCGCCTTCGCCCGACGGTAAACGTCGCGCGACGCCCAACATTCTCCTCGCCATCGCCGATGACTGGTCGTGGCCGCATGCCGGGGCCTATGGCTGCACGTGGGTGAAGACGCCTGCCTTTGACCGTGTGGCACGGGAGGGCCTGCTCTTTGCACGCGGCTACACCCCCAACGCCAAGTGTGCGCCGTCGCGGGCGTGCCTGCTCACGGGGCGCAACTCCTGGCAGCTCGAAGAGGCGGCGAACCACTGGTGCTACTTCCCCGAGAAGTTCAAGAGTGTCTTTGCCGCCTTGGCGGAGGGCGGCTACGTCACGGGGCACACGGCCAAGGGCTGGGGGCCGGGAGCGACAAAGCAAGAGCTGACGGGAAAAGGCTTCAATGAGAAGAAGACCACCCCGCCGACACGTGCCATCACCCCCAGTGACTATGCCGCCAACTTCGCCGACTATCTCGACGCTCGCCCCGACAAATCCGCGCCGTTCTGCTTCTGGTACGGGGGCAACGAGCCGCACCGGGGCTACGAGAAAGGCTCGGGGCAGAGATCGGGCAAGAAGCCGGGTGCGATTGACCGCGTCCCAACCTGCTGGCCGGACAACGACGACGTGCGCTCTGATCTGCTGGACTACGCCCTAGAGATCGAGTACTTCGACACGCACCTGGGGCGGATGCTCGCGGAGCTGGAGAAGCGCGGCGAGCTAGAAAACACCGTGGTGATCGTCACCGGCGACAACGGGATGCCCTTCCCCCACGCCAAGGGGGACTGCTACGATCTCTCCCACCACCTGCCGCTCGCCGTTCGCTGGCCCAAGGGCATTGCCAAGCCGGGCCGACAGCTAAAAGACTTCGTGAGCTTTATTGATCTCGCCCCAACTCTCATCGAGCTGGCCGGGCTGGAGTGGTCCAAGACGAGCCTAGCTCCCTCGCCGGGGCGGAGCCTGATGGATCTTTTTGCCGGAAAACCCAAGCACAAGCGCGACCATGTGCTCATCGGACGGGAGCGGCACGATATAGGACGGCCCCTCGATGTGGGCTATCCGACGCGCGGGATTGTCACCGAGGACTGGCTCTATCTGCGCAACTACGCCACGGATCGCTGGCCCATGTGCAACCCGCTCACCGGCTATCTCAACTGCGACGGGAGCCCGACCAAGACTCTCTGCATCCAGGCACGCAAGCAGCCCGGTCAGCGCGTGTTCTGGGAGCGCAGCTTCGGCAAGCGCCCCGCCGAGGAGCTCTACGAC
>NZ_JANNYP010000401.1:0-15495 GCF_031410135.1 Armatimonas sp.
GGATCAATCCTCCTGTATTGGCACTCGTGCTGGACTCCGCTTTGCCCGCCGTGACAGATGATAAATGCAGGGTAAGTCTGGAGGCAAAAAGAGTCTAAATTAAAAAAGAAAAGTGTCTCAAAATCATTGACATATTCCGCATCGGGTGGGTTGAGACCATTAGAGGCTGGGAGATCGGGCTCCGGCGCGAGGTTGAGGGAGCGCCTGGGGGTGGCAGGGAATGAGCATCACACCACTTCCCCTCGAAATCTATCGCCACCAGAAGACCGGCAGGCTCTACCGCATCGTTTGCATCGCTTCGGTCGAGGCCACGCTGGAGCTGGTTGTGGTCTACCAGAGTGAGCAAGACGGACGGTGCTGGACCAGGCCGCTGAACGAGTTTATAGACAGGCGATTTGAGATCGTCGAGGAAGCGAGACCGTGAGCAATCCCACTACCCTTAAGATCGAGATGATCGTCTGGCATCACAAACGCCGGACACGCCGCCAGCCCTACTCCGCTGCCGCCTACCTGATCGATCCCAGCAAGCCCGAGCATCACCAGATCCTGGAGGCAGGCTCTTGCTCTGAGGCGGGCACTGAGGGCGAGGCGGCGCGGGATGCCTTGCGGGATCTCCAGGAGCGGCGAGAGCGCTTAGTGGGGACATACGACCCCGAGCTGGTGCGGGCACTGGCTGATCCGGTGGGGGCGATTAGTGAGAGGCGGTTTGTGTGATTTCCGCCCATGTCCTTGTGGCTTTACCGCAACCTGAGACCCGCGACGCGGAATTTCTTCGGCTCAGACATGGCCTAGAATTCAGTTTCTGCTACGCACTCTCCTGCTTATGCGCTAAGGGCTAAGCTGGGCCACATCGGCTCGTTCAATCGCTATGCTGATAGCCTTGGTGATGGCGGTTGGGTTGCTCCCTTGTGGCTGAGGTGTGCTCCCGATACGGCGTGTGAGAGTGTGGCAC
The DNA here is from genome assembly GCF_031410135.1 of Armatimonas sp. Classification (GTDB taxonomy): domain Bacteria; phylum Armatimonadota; class Armatimonadia; order Armatimonadales; family Armatimonadaceae; genus Armatimonas. The sequence goes on from NZ_JANNYP010000401.1 coordinate 953, forward strand.
TGTTCCAGATAGGCACGTGCCTCTTTGAGCTGCCCCCTGACTTTGGCAGCTTCCGCCGCTTGGATAAGACCTTTGTTGAGCAAGAGTAGCTGCGTGCTCGGAGTGACTTCGGTGCTTAGCTCTGACTCGATTGGCAAGAGCATCGGGGCGTTTGCATGGCTCTTGAGGAGCTTAAGCGCTTCTTTTGTGCGGTTTTGTTGGATGAGAACAAGGGCCGTACTACAATGAACAAACTCCTGATCCGCCTCGGTTTTGCTAGGGGAAGTCGTGACATTATCCAAACCGGCTTTTGCGCCGCCCAGAACAAAGATCAAAACAACTGTGCTGCCTAATAAGGGCAGCCAAGGGGCTATTCGTGGCATGTGTGTATCCTCCGTCTTCTCTCCCTCGCTCGTTGACGAGGTAGTTCCTTATTGGTGCATTGGAATGCGTTTTTTAGAACAAAGACGGCTGATTTTGGCTGTTTTGAATGAAACCCAGTAGTTTTGCTTGCGGTGAGGAAAGAGGAAAGCGCTCTAAGTCCTTATACGTCGCCCAGATGAGGTTTTGAGGGAGAGGATCTGGTAGCAAGGTAGGCGAAGCCGCTAAGGCATAGAGCGTGATCTTGCGCGTTGTGACGCCGTGCTTCAGGCTAGCAAGCTGCGAGCCGATAGTGCCGGTGGTACCGAGAAGCTCCAAAAGTGCACGCAAGCCTGCCGTCTCTAGGCTCTCTGCCTGTTGCACGGTTACGCGTGGTAGCTCGAAGAGGCCACCCCAGAGTCCTTCCTCAGGGCGCTTGACTAGAAGAAACCAGTCACCGTCGGTGATCCAGAGGCTGACATCGCTCTGGGACGTGAAGGCTTTCTTGGGGGCAAAGTGCGGAAACTGATCGGTAGCATGTTGTTGGAAAGCGGCACAGGCACTCTGCACAGGGCACGCCCCACACTTGGGGGGTGTCAGGCAGTGCAGGGCTCCTAGCTCCATCAGGGCCTGGTTGAACTCGCCCGCTTGGCCCGCAGGCAAAAGCTCCGCCGCCTTCGTCCAGAGCAAGTCCTGTGTCTTAGGCAGCTTCGGGTCGCCTGTGATCGCGAAGGCGCGGCAGAGCACCCGGATCACATTGGCATCTACGAGAGGTGTGTCGAGCCCGAGAGCGATGGAGCAGATCGCCCCCGCTGTGTAGCGCCCCACACCAGGGAGCGCCAGCACCGCCTCGTGCGTGGTAGGAAAGACACCCCAGTGCTGCTCGCAGATAAGCTGGGCGGCTTTATGGAGATTGCGGGCGCGGGCGTAGTAGCCCAGCCCCTGCCAGTGCTTTAAAACATCGTCGAGGGGCGCTTCGGCGAGGGCTTGGACGGTGGGGAAGCGAGCAAGCCAGCGCTCAAAGTAGGGGATCGCGGTGGCAACCTGGGTCTGCTGGAGCATCATCTCCGAGACCCAGATCGCGTAGGGGTGCTGGGTACGCCGCCAGGGCAAGTCCCGTTTATGAGTGGCGTACCAGCCTAAGAGAAGAGCCGTGAACGGGCTCAAACGCCGGGCAGCTCCGGGTTATCAAACGGAAGGTCGTTGTCAATTCCTTCCACTTCGACGAACTGGACATGGGCGCTGATCACCAGCACCCGGCCCTTGTTCTCCGAGATAAAAGAGAAAAACTGTCGTGTTAGGCGGCCTTCCACCTGATGGAGCGCGTCTTCGTAGGAGGATGCGCTCAGGGTCTCACAGAGATTGCTCCCGCGCTCCCCTTGTTTCATCCAGTAGTAGGCAAGATAGTTCTGCATGTCGCGAAAATTATACCTTCCTAGTGAGCAAAAGTGGAGTGCTCTTCCGTGCCTGGCTCTTCTGCGGCTGGTTCTTTAAACGTGAACCAGAACGCGACAGCGCAGATCGTCGTGAGGGCGGCAGGGATCATAAAGATCATGGGCCAGTTGGTCTTGTCTACGGTTCCGTCACGCAGAAGAGTTGTGTAGTGGTCTTTCAGCCAGCCCGAGAAGCTCGTTCCTAGATAGTTGCCGATTCCCAGCGTTACCAGCATGAAGAGGCTCTGGGCGCTGGCACGAATATCACGAGGGGCAATGCGGTCCACAAAGAGGTAGCTCGTCACAAAGACAAAGGCAAAACCGACTCCGTGTAAGACATTGGAGGCCAGGACAAGTGTCGTGGGTTGTCCTATCGCGTAGATAAAGTAGCGAATGGGCCAGGCAAGGGTGCCGATCACGAGGGTCTTTTTCAGCCCGAGTTTCTTGAGGGAGATGGGGGTTAGTACGCCGAGGCAGAGAATCTCCGCCCACTGCGCGATGCTTTTATAGAACGAGACCATGCTATGGTCAATTCCAAGCCCACCCTTGGCGACCGCGTCTTCCATAAACGGACCCGAGAATGTGTAGTAGAACTGGAATTCCGTGGAGACGATCAGGGAGATCAGCAGGAAGATCGAGAAACCAGGCACGGTCTTAAACAAGACAAAGGCTTTCTTAAAGGCCCAGGGGTCTTTTGTCTCTTTCGTGGGGGGGGTATTGGGCAGGATAAAAGCAATCACGGTGAGGATCACGCCAAAGAGCGCAGTAACCTGCATCTCCTCAAACGGTGCCCAGGTTCCCTTGGCAACCGGCGGGCTTGACTTGAGCCAGATCGTCAGCACAATTGCCGAGATGATCCAGCCGATGGTTCCGGCGGTTCGTACCACGGAGAACGAGCGCTCGACATCTGCGGTGCGCGACATGTCCTGAAACATCAGGAAAAAGATAAACAAAATCGAGAGAATGCCTAGGGTAACGAGAGTCGGAATGCCTTCGAAGCTAAAGTTACCTGTCGCCAGTAGCCCCGCAATGCTCCCGATGGCAACCACGGCCCAGCCGATATTGAAGCTCTTACTGATTCCCTTAAAACGCTCGCGCTCTGCATCGTCCGCATCGCTTTTCTTGGATTCTTTGCCCAAGTGGAACATGGCAATGGAGTTGGTGATTCCTAAAGTGGGGGCGAAAAAGAGCGACCAGACCCACATCCAGAGCATGAAGCCACTGTAGCTTTGCTGCTGCGACATCATCCAGGCCGCCCCTGCACACACGGCAGCGGAGATACCCAGATAGACTTGGGAGGGCATCAGGCGATCCACGAGCTGGCCGCCGATAAACGGGGAGATGATACAGGCCAGCCACAGCACGCCGTAGGCTGCGCCGATCTGCACGCCGGTAGCACCGAGCCGGTCGCCAATAGTCACTGCCATAATCGGAGTCCAAGCTCCCCAGACGGCATAGAGACAAAACATCATGACGCTCAGGAGAAACCTGAGACGTAGCTTATCTGACATGGATTGAGTCTTTCACTTCGGTTTGATTAGCTCGCATTGTAACAGAAAAGCGGATTAAGTGGAGAAGAGATTAAGAATCGCGCAGTAGGATCAGCTTGGTGTTGGACTCCGCAGCGAGAATCAGAGTATTGCCCGAGGCGGTGAGCGCTGAGGGAAAGGTGGCCCCGGGGCCGTACTGACGGGTTCCCCAGAGATACTGACCGGTGGTGCTATCTAGTACAAAGAGAGGGGTGGTGCCTTGCCCCCCCATGCCTGTGAGGCTGACATAGATCCGTGATCCGGCGATTCGTGCAATAAAGCTGTCCTTGGGAACCGTGGTGGAGGGGAGATAGGTGCTCCAGCGCACGGAGCCATCGGTGGGACGCAGCGCTTGGATCGGCTGGCAGCCGGGAAGCTCGGTGGGCGGTAGCACGAGCAAGTCGCCGTTTGGGAGCATTCCTATCACTCTTGTGAGGCCACTGCGGCTCCAGAGCGCGGTTCCCGTGGCAGGGGCGTAGGCGCTACACTGGGTTTCGGAGTAGGCGATAAGCTGGTTTTTGTCGGGTGTAAGGTAGCCTTGGTCACCTGGCACTGCAACACCCCAGGTGCGAACCCCGGTGGTCAGAAAGAGGGCGCGTAGCTCGCCGGGAGCTAGGGAGAAGAGCAGGGGAGTCGCTCCCGTGAGGCGGACCCCCAGAAACTGACTGCCACTCGGCACGCGCGACTCCCAAAGCGAGTAGCCCAGTGTCGCATGGAACGCAAAGTAAGACTCATTAGCTTGGTTCTGGCAGAGGAGTCGGGCGGAGTCTGCCCAGAGAGTCATGGTGTTATCCGGCACGGCCTGATCCCAGAGAAAATCCCCCGTGGTCAAGCCGCGTGCCTGGACATGAAGCTGACGTGGTGCCGAGGTATGCGTGAGGCCAAAGAAGCGACTGGTACTGTCGGTGAGGGATGGGAGCTCCAGGATCGCATCCTCCCAGAAAAAGGCACCATCGCTGATTCGGTGCACCCGGATGCCACCGCTGATGAGGCTTACGACCACGTAGTCGCCCATGCGCTGTAGATACTCCACGGTACGGGTGAGCGTGCGCCGCCAGAGAGTCGCCCCGGTGTTGTCCACTGCCTTGATGTCTCTGTCATCTGAGAGCACTATGGAACCGTTTTCGAGCGGCACGAGTCCAGTGAGCTTGACACTGATCGGAACCGTGGCGACGAGCGGAGCGGTCTTGCTGGGATCGCCGCTACAGACCGGGCGCGTGACACTGGCTGCCTTACCCGACTCTTTCTCCGTTGCGGTAAGGGTGGCGACTCCAAACCCCAACTCGGTGAAGCTGGCCGTCGAGCCAGCGGGGGTGAGTGTGCCCAGCGTGGGGTCACTCACGCTCCACTGCCACTGCTCGGGAAGGGTCAGGACCGCACTCCCCGCACCGTCTCTCGCGACTGCCATCAGCGTGGTTTCCAATCCCGTGGTGGCTTGGTTTAGCGCCACCCGGCTGATCACGGAGGTGAGTGTCAGGGCGAGACGCTCTTGTTTCCCCCGGAAGAGATTGAAGGGAACCGAAGCCGTTGCCAGAGTGGCACCCGTTGCATCTGCTGTGGAAAAAGCACTCGCCTCCAGCACGAGGGCCTCGGCAAACGGAAGCTCATTGATCTGCTCTTCCGAGTCTGGGCCTGCGAGATAGAGCCGCTCCGCGAGAATCTTGGTACCCAGCTTGATCTGCACCCGCACACTCTTTGCCGCCACGGGGAGCACGCGCGATGCGTCTGGCCAGTCGAGCGCCAGGATCACGCCGGTTGGTGTGGATACGCCCCCGCCACCCCCCGAACAGCCTGCGGAGAGAGTCAGCAGAAGCAGTGTTCGGCGCGTGAGCTTTGGAGAGGGGGTCATCAGAGAGATTATATCGCCCAGAAGATCGTCTCGGACTCAGGAAGGCGACCAATATCGGGAACCGTGCAGTCGTCGGCGGGGTAGCCCACGGGGAGCACAACAAAGGCTTTTTCGTTCTTGGGCCGCCCGCAGAGCTCGCTCAGAAAGCCCATCGGGGAGGGCGTGTGCGTGAGAGTTGCAAGACCGAAGCGATTCAGCGCCGCGATTAAAAATCCCACCGCGATCCCCACGGACTCCGGGCTGTAGTAGTTCTTGAGCACACCACCGTCTTGCGCGATGCCGTAGGACTCCCGAAAGACAACAATCACGTAGGGCGCGGTGGTCAAAAACGACTTTTGTGCGTCTGTACCGAGCGGTGCGAGATCTGCCAGCCACTCTGGGGTTGCACGGTGCGCGTAGAACTCCCGCTCCTCCGCCTCGGCGGCTTCACGAAGTCGTGCTTTGAGTGTGGGGTCGCCAATGACCACAAAACGCCACGGCTGCCGGTTCGCTCCCGACGGCGCGGTGCAAGCAATCGAGAGCGCCGCTGCAATCAGCTCGCGTGGCACGGGCCGCTCCGAGAACTCACGGATGCTCCGGCGCTCACGGGCAAGCAGTAATTCCGCGTCCATGTCAGGCGTGACAGGGCGACGGGCATAGGGGATTCTGGGATATTCAGGCATTTTAGTTATCGGTCAAAAGTGGCGGATTGGGTGGGGGCACCATGGGTGGGATCGGCCTCACCAACGTCGCCAAACGCAACTGTGTAGCCATGTGTGACCGCCACGCGCTCGGCCCACTCTCTAAACTCGGCGCGTGTCCACTCAAAGCGGTGGTCACCATGCCGAAACTTTCCGGCGGGCAGGCTGGGCCAGAGGGCGTTGTACTCGGCGTTGGGCGTGGTCACAAAGACGCGTCGGGGGGCAGCGTGCCGGAAGACACTGTTTTCTAGAGCGGTCAGGCGCTCAGGGTCTAAGTGCTCGATCACCTCCATCAAGAGTGCCATGTCAAAGCCTTGGAGCCGTGAGTCGCTGTAGACCAGCGAGCCATGGAGCAGCGGGACATTGCCATGCAGGCGGCGCTCAGCAATCGCCAGCACGCCGCTGGAGACATCCATCCCGGTCAGCGCGACACTGGGAAACGAAGATTTTAATGTGCGTAGGGTCGTACCCTCGCCACAGCCCAGGTCAATGAGCGTTTGGGCAGGCGGCATGAGAGATTGCACAGCCTCTGCTGCCGCCGTGACACGCTGATCGTTAAGGCGTACGGGTTTTTCGAGAATCTCTTCGGTTGCCACTTCTTGCTCAATCTCGGGCTCACCCTCACTCAGCCTCTCCATCGCCACACTGGTCAGGTTTCGCTTATAGCGCAGATAACGTCGCGCGATTAGCTCCCGCTCGGGGTGCGTTGCCAGCCAGCCCTCGCCGTGACGCAGAAGCTTTTCGACCTCTTCTTCGCCCACAAAGTAGTGCTTGGCATTGTCCAGCGCGGGGATGAGAACATAGAGGTGCGAGAGTAAATTATGCACGGTCTGCTCTCCGGTGAGCGTCACGGTATACAAGTTGCTACTACCCCACTGCGGGAAGTGGGAATCTAGCTCATAGCGGGTGAGAGTTATTTCATAGCCCAGTGGCTCCAACAGGCGGCGTATCAGTGGCTCACCTGCATCACAGGCTAGTGCGGCTAGGGTTGCCGAGAGGGTCAGAGGCGTGCTGGCAAGCTCGGGACGCTCTTTGCTACGGCCTGAGAGCGCGGTGGAAAAACACTCGGAGAGAGCAACCGAAAGAAAAGATGAGGCCGCATACGGGCGGTCACAGACATACTGGAAAAGAGAGTCCGCCCGGCCACGAACCAGCCGGATCGGGTCTACTTCCACAAGAAGTGCCACAGTCGTACACTCGGGAGTGGCCTCGGGATAGAAGACCTGAGCGGTGCCAAAGGTCAGCTCACGAGAAAAAAGTGACGATGGGTTTTTATGCAGCAGAAACCCAATATCGCGGGAATCTGGCAGGGACGGCGGCTGCGCCTGTGCGGTGAGAGTGAGAAGCATGGATGCGATTAAGTTTATCACTACCTTGTGGTTCTAGGAGTCAGGCGTTATAATCACCAACGGTGTTAATAGACGAAAAACAAGTAGGGGACTGGCAAGACTAGATGGCGGTTAGATCTATGACGGAAGTATGGCGGCGCTTCAAGGGGAGTGGTGACTCTCGCGCTCGCGATGCGATCATCAATAACTATGCCTATCTTGTCAAGATAACGGCAGGACGTGTGGTGAGTAATCTTCCGCCCAATCTGGAGCGTGAGGATCTCTACACCGCAGGTTCGATGGGCCTGATCAAGGCTGTAGACCAGTTCGATCCAGGCCGACAGGTTAAGTTCGAGACTTACGCCATCGCGCTGATTCGTGGAGCGATCTTAGAGTCACTGCGTGAAGAAGACTGGGTGCCACGCTCAATCCGAGAGCGAGCGAAGGCACTGGAGCGGGCATTTTTTGACCTGGAACTCTCGCTAGGGCGACCTCCCAAAGAGGATGAAGTCGCACTACACATGGGAGTCACAGGAGAAGAGCTCTCCAAGATGATGGCCGATACCGGGCGAGGCGGAGTCCTCTCGCTGGACGATCTCATCATGGGAAGTGAAGGGTCGGAGCGACTACATCTCTCGGATGTGGTGCCTGACGACGGTGCAACTCCGGAGGCAGATGTGGAGCTACGGGAGCGGATCCGTCAGCTTGGGCAAGGGATAGATCGCTTGCCGGAGCGGGAGAAGCTTGTGATAGCATTATATTATTATGAAGGCTTGACCTTCAAAGAAATCGGCAAGGTGCTCTCGGTATCGGAATCGCGCGTCTATCAGCTGCACACACAAGCAGTTCTGAGAATGCGCGGGTATCTCAATCGTGACCAGGAGTTATTTCGCGCATGAAGCGGACATTATTAACATCAGCGGCTCTGACCGCATTCGGTTTGCTCTGTACCCCTAGCTTTACATGGGCACAGAACACACAGCCCCCTGCCGTGACGGCGCAGGATGGTGGGGCGTTTAGTCGGGCTCGAAAAGCCTATGCCGATGGTGACCTTGCAACCGCTCGAACCGAGATGGAAAAAGCAATCGCCACCATGCCTGAGGACGCAGACGCGAATGCCTGGATGGGCTTTATTCTCGTCAAGACCACGGATCACTCTCGTGCGGTTCCCTTCTTGGAGAAAGCGCTTGCCAAGAAACCAGACTCAGTGGACAACATGACCAACCTGGGCAATGCGCTCTTGCTGAAGTCAGATCGAACCGCTGAGGATACGGATCGTGCCATTGAACTCTTTGAAAAAGTGGCCCAGAAGAAGCCCGACTCCGCGGAGGCACACTTCAACTTGGGTTATGCCAGTGCGCGAAAGAAAGACTTCGCCCGTGCGGCAACGGCTTACCGCAAGTCGAGTGAGCTCAAGCCCACCGATGGTCAGACGTTTATCAACCTCGGGATCGCCCTCCAGAGCCTTGGGAAACTCGATGAAGCTGCGCAGGCAATGCGAACGGGAATTAGCAACAACACGGGCGATAAAGCGGCCCACGCGGCTCTTGGCTCGATTGAAGTGCAGCGCCGGAACTACTCCGGTGCCGTGATGGTGCTGGAGACGGCCCGCAAGCTAGATGCCAATAACTACGGCGTGCTGGTCAATCTTGCCTATGCGTACAGCAAAATGGCGCGCTCCGCCGAGGCGGCAACGGTCTACGGAATGGCGGCGGATCTGGCGGCCAATGGTGCCGAAGGTGCTCCCGCCAACGATGTGACGGCACGCTACAACCAGGGCGTTCTGCTTGGACTGACAGGCAATACCGATGGGGCCTTGACGGCCTATGAGAAGGCGCTGGGTGTCAATCCACGCTACCTGGATGCGCTCCTCAATGCGGGCTACCTGCACTTTACGCGTGCTGCCTACGCCGAAGCTGCCTCGCGCTTCAAGGCTGCTACCGAGCTGGATGGCAATAGTTTTGTAGCCTGGTTGAACCTTGGCACCGCTTGTCAGAAGCAAGGCGATGGCAACGGCGCGATACTGGCTTGGCAGAAAGCCGCCGCACTGAATACCTCCGATTATGATGTGCGAAGCTATTTAGCGGGCGAGCTTGGGAAGCAAAAGCGCGATGACGAGGCTGCGAAGGTCTTTGCCGAGATGGCACAGCTCAAGCCGGATGCGGCTGCTCCTCAGCTCGCGATGGGCCTTGCTGCCATGACCGCAGGAAAACTGGACGATGCCTTCAAGGCCTTCCAAGGCGCGATCAAGGCGGATCCGAACTCCGCTCAGGCGCACAACAACCTAGGGGTGGTCTACGAGCGTCGTGGAATGCTCAGTGAGGCAAAAGTAGAGTACCGCAAGGCACTTCAGCTTGACCCGACTCTGATGGATGCCAAGAACAACTTGGGACGCTTTGGCGATGTGGGGACCGTCACGAAACCCACGGTAAAGCCTGTGGCAAAGCCGACCAAGCCCACTTCGAAGTCTACCAAGAAGAAGTAAGCGTGAGTCGTATTGTCGGACTGATCGCCAACGACACTAAGCCTGCTGCCCAAGAAGCGGCGGCGGGCTTGGCTCAACAACTAAAACAGCATGGGGTCTCGGTTCGCATGGCCCCACTACATAACGACGACGAGATCGCACAGAGCGATTTCGTCGTCGTTTTTGGTGGCGATGGCACAGTGCTCGCGGCTGCCCGCATGGTGGCAGAGCGGGGAACTCCCTTACTGGCAATCCATCTCGGGCGCTTTGGTTTTGTGACCGAGGCATCTCCTGATAACTTGGACGAAGCTGTTGCGACGGCGCTAGAAGGCAAGTGTGAAGTCCACGAGCGCATGCTTCTTGAAGGCACGATCTATCGGGGAGGGAGCTCGACACCGGATCAGCACATGCTGGCCGTCAACGATATTGTGGTGGCGAGTGGTGCGGTGCGGATGGTACATGTTCACACTTGCGTCGGTGATGATCCCATTGCAACCTATGCCGCCGACGGCGTGATTGTCTCGTCGCCGACTGGCTCGACGGGCTACTCGCTCTCGGCAGGGGGGCCACTGGTGCATCCCGATGTGCGTGCGCTCATGATCACCCCGATTGCTCCTCATACGCTCTCCGCACGAACGTTGCTCGTCCCTGACACCGAGACCATTTCCCTCACCATTGAGGCTCAGACCCGTGATGCCGTCGCCGTGACTGCCGATGGTCAGACGGGGCTTTCGCTGACGCCCGGCGACACGGTAACGGTCTCACGTGCCCCGTTCAATGTCCGCTTGCTGGCGGCAGGTGGCCCGAACTTCTACCAAAAAATAAGAAGCCGCTGGCACTACGCCGAGCGGCTTTCCGGATAACTCGGCCCCCTGATACTTCCTCCATTGATGGGGGCTAGGGGGCTTTGATTAATCGTCGTTGCGGTCGTGCGTCACGGCGTTGTCTTCATCGTAGTTCTGGTAGGTGCCATCGCCACTGCCGGACTCCATTCCGAAGTAAACCCGGCGGTTTTCGTTGCTGTCCATCAGGATCAGGCTGGGAATGTCCTGAAAAGTGTCTAGCTGGAGACGTTCCGTGCCACTGCTGTCAAACATCAGTATCCCGGGATTGCCTTGGCTATTGACCTTCATGTCCAACTTTACTTCGCCGCTCTCATCCACAATCCGAAGCTGGCGCACGGTCAGGACGCTTGCATTGGTATTGGCTGGAGCTGTTGTTTCATGAACCACCACGGTTCGGGTGGGAAGAAAGGCGCGGACAGCGATGTCTACCACTGCCAGCACGGCGGCTGTTGCCACAATAATCTTAGTCTGTGTTGTCATCCGTTCCATCAGTTTAAGGTTCCTCTCCAGGCTGGGTTGGCCTGTGGCGTATTATAACACCTTCTGTCACAGCCCTACCAGAGTGCACGTTGTCTCTGACAGAGGACCCTCCGATGCGATTTTTCTTGCCTTTTCTCTGCCTTATCTTCGTTTTTGGTACCAGCCCCGTCTTGGCCCAGAGCCGGGAGCGTGAGGAGACCCGTCAGCTTGATGATGTCAAGAAACGGCTCGATGACGAACGACAGAAACTCGACCAGGACCGCCAGCGCTTTGAGCAAGAGAAGCGCGACTACGAGCCCAATTTCCAGCGCCTGCGGAGTGAGCAGAGCCAGCTCCAGCAAGCTATGAGTACTTTTGAGACCGAGCGGCAGCGTATACGCCGTCAGCAAGAGTGTTTAGAGCAGGAAATTCGTGAAGCAAAACAAGCCCAAGAGCGCTATGAGGTGGAGCGCCAGCAACTTGAACCTATCCGACGGCAGCTCCAGCAAGCGCAACAGCAATTGGCACTTGATCAAGGTCAGTTCGGGCTTGCACGGCGGCAAGTGGAGCAAGCCCAGCTCCAGCTAAGACGAGACCAGCAACAGTGGCAGCTCAACCTGCAGCAGCTAGAGTCCGACCGCCAGCAGCTAGAGAAAAGTCACCAGCAGTGGGAAGCCGATAAAAAGCAACTGGAGGTTGATCAGCAGACCTTGAAACAGCTCCGCCAAGAGTTTCTTCTTGACCTCCAGCTTCACGAAATCGAGGTCATCCGTTCCATATCCGCTAAACGTGTAGCGCCTGCTGCGCCGCCGCGACGGCAGTAGCGATATCTACGGTCGAGATGTCCTGGTGGGTGACAAAGCGGAGCCGCTGCCCCGACCCTGAGCAGAGGACACCTGCTGCCCGGAGCCGCTTGCGAGCATCCTCGCCACTCAGACCCGTCCCACGGACATTGGCAAAGACAAGATTGGTCTCCGGCCAGGGATCTAGGGCAATCCCCGGAATCTCCGCGAGCTCTTGCGCCAGAAGCTGAGCATTGGCATGGTCAATCGCAAGCTGTGGCAGGTGGTTGTGGAGTGCATAAAGCCCACCTGCCGCGACGATCCCACTCTGGCGCATGGCTCCACCAAGGGCATGCTTCCAGCGCCGTGCCACTTCGATCTGCTCTCGCTTCCCCAAAAGCAGCGCCCCGACCGGGGCCCCGAGTCCCTTGGTCAGACAGATTGTCACCGTGTCGAAGTCCTGTGCTAGTCGCTGGGCCATCGGCCAAACCCCCTCGATACCTCCCAGCTTCACCGCCGCATTGAACAGTCGCGAACCATCCAGATGAAGTGCCAGAGAGCGCTCGCGACACACCTCGGCAACGCTCTCAAGCTCCTCGGGAGTCCAGACGGCGCCACCGCAGAAGTTATGCGTGTTCTCGATACAGACCAGCCGTGTCGGAGGAAAATACGGGCCGCTGGGACGAATCGCCTCTTTGACCTGTGCTCCCGAAAACACCCCGCGCTCGCCGCGCAGCGAGTCCAGCGAGACGCCCGAGAGAACTGCGGGTGTGCCGCCCTCGAACAAGCGAATATGGCACTGCTCATGGCAGATCACCGCATCGCCGGGCTGGGTGTGAATCTTCACCGCGATCTGATTACTCATCGTCGCCGACGGCAGAAACAGCGCTGCTTCTTTATTGAGCTTCTCCACCAGAAAATCCTGGAGCGCTTGCACGGTAGGGTCTTCGCCAAAGTGGTCGTCTCCCACCGGCGCACTGGCCATCGCCGCCCGCATTGCCGCCGTAGGCCGCGTCTTTGTGTCGGAATAAAGATCAATCATAATCGAGTGTCAATGCTCCCTTTTCGCTTCCTATTTTAGGTCTCTCCTGAAAGCGTAGTCGGGAGTTCTCTGCATAGTCTGGGCTCTGCTCTACCCCAATCCAACGTCGCTCCAGTGACTCCGCGACGGCTCCGGTTGTATTCGACCCCGCAAAAGGGTCTAGGACAACATCCCCTTCTGTGGTGAGAAACTTGATAAAGAAGCGCGGAAGCTCAGCGGGAAAGCGGGCAGGATGGACTTTTTGCCCGATGGCTTTGGTGTCTTTCATGTAGTGGCTGTTGCTCTCATTGTTGCCACACTCAATCAAATTTCCAGGAATCGAACCGCCGCGATCTTCCGCAAATGTTTCCTTGACGCTATGACCCGAGGGCCGCTGGGTTTTCTGAAGCCCACGCTTGATTAGCCTTTCCATGTCCTTACTATAGGGCTTTAAGACGTTGCTATTGTTCGCTTTGGGAAACGCTTCTTTGGAGAGCCAGTAGATATATTCTACGGAGTCTTTCACTCGAATGCGGCGCACCGTCACCCATTCGGCAGGAGCGGGCATCTTGGCGGGGTTGTACCAAAAGAACTCCTGCGCTAGATGAAAACCCACCGTATCACACAGAGCAATCAGAAGACGAAAGTGGTAGAGCGAGCGCGTCGGCGAGCCCTGCGTCCATGCTCCTCCGACATTTAAGACGAAACTGCCTTCTGGCTTGAGAATACGCCGAATCTCGTGGGCAAAGGGTAAGAACCACTCGACATACTCCGCTTGGCTTGCATTGCCATACTCTTTCTTGAAGTGCAGAGCATACGGCGGCGATGTCATTACCAGATCAATGCTTTCATCGGGCAGGGAGCGCATTACCTCTAGGCTATCCGCACAGAAAAGCTTTCCAAGATGGGTTGTGTAAAGTGGCGTAAAAGTTGTCATGGACGAGGATATTTTTCTGCGATAAGGGTTCCTAAACTGTCGAACCAAATCGTGCTTTCTATCGAATTAGTCTGCGCAAGAGGATGCATGACTGCGAGTTTTTCTGGATACTCTGCATGGCGTTTCAGATCGGAAATACTGGCAAAAAGGAACTGTTTCCAGTTGCGTGTCTTTTTACCCATACACACCGCGAGTATATCAAACTGTGAGGCAGCATAGTAGCGACTACTGGGATCACCTTTGGAGGTGCGGGTTTTCTGAACCTCTACCTGAAGCCGACTGGAGTTCCGAACGTTTTTACACTCAATCCGAACTTGACGATCCTGTTTGGGGAGGAAGATTGTAAAGTCATGTTTGCCATCTTCATCGTGTGCTTCGTAGCGGCCAATAGTACCGTCATACTGGAGTTTACTGAGCTGCGCGGCAAGCTGGACTTCTGCCACAGCGCCCTCCAGCGTGACACGAGCACGAAAGCGTGCTTGAAGTGCATCGAGCAGCTCATGAGCCGTGAGGCCATACTCAATCTCTAGTGGGTGTTTCGTTTCCAAACTCTTCCATCTCTTTTTGGACTCCGAACGGGGCAAAGGGGCGGGCATAGCCCGCAGGGCAGACCATGTTGTACTGGAGAATCATCGTATTGACGACGCCCATGCTCTCTTTTAGCTCACTTTTCAGACGCGCCTTCACCCGCTCCCGGCTCTCCAGCGAGGCTTTTTCGAGCAACTTCTGCGCCCGCTCTTTTTGTTTCACGACGGCCTCGCGCTCTCGCTTGATGTCAATTTCAAGCTGCATCCACTGCGGCAACACTCCCGCATTTTTCAGCACCTTCTTCACGATCCGCTGTTCTGGTGGCAGGCTTGCGTCTTCGTCAAAGTTC
>NZ_JANNYP010000402.1:0-3732 GCF_031410135.1 Armatimonas sp.
GATGGTCGTGATGGGAGTGAGGAAATCCGAAACCACATCATGTCACCATCTGTGATCAACGGAAATCACCTGATTTCCGTCACCGCAAGGGGTGGGGAAACGCCCAACTATACCTTTCCGGTGCGATGGGCAAAAAGCCCCCTTCTGGAAGCTTCTGGGGGCAAATCGCCAAAACGGGGGTAGATGGCTAGAAATCGGGGCTTTTCCAGATAGGTCATAGCTTATTAGAATGTCAATTCTAAGAAGGAATAACGACATGAAACGGGGAAATCTATCTAGCGTCGGCATATCCGCTTATCTGCTTTACTGGCATTCTGTCTTGCTGAATACCTGATAGAACGATAAAATACTTATTAGGTTTAAAGAATTTCGGCACTGCTGTATTACTGCCGATACGTGCCTGCTGTATCTCTGATGGTACGCGGAAGCGTACGGCAGGACTTTGTGGGGCAGGATTCTGTGGGAGGGTATTGGTTATGAGCATCGGATCAGTTGAAGTTGCGCAGCGCGGGCAGGTCACTCTGCCCAAGGCACTACGAGATCAGTACGACATCAAGTCGGGGCAGCAGTTCACGGTAATTGATCTGGGTGGGGCGTTTCTGCTCAGTCCTAAGGAGTCCAAGGTGGAGGCACTCTGCGATCAGATCAAGGGCGAGCTACTCCAGGAAGGCACGAGCCTGGAAGACCTCTTGGCCGAGCTGAGGGCGATGCGCGAGGACAGGACTGGGGAGTAAAACCTTGCCACGGCCCAAGCTGTTTCTGGATAGTAGCGCGGTGATCGCCGCAGCCCTTTCCTCGCGTGAGGACTCGCCCGGTCGCCAGTTGCTGCTGTTGGGCGAGGCTGGAGTCGTAGACCTTCGCATCAGCCGCGAGGTGCTTAGCGACCTGGAGCGGCTTTACGAAAGCGCAACCCATCTGCTCTGGCTCGGTTCGTCGTCTTGTTGGATGTTGCCGATGTCGCCACCGTGCCCGATCCCGCTCAGGAGACCGTGGAGCGTTGCGTGGAGCTGACCGGCTACCTTCCCGACGCTCGTGTCTTGGCGGCTGCAGTCGAGTGCGATGCGGATCTTTTCGTCACGCACGACACCGAGCACTTTCTCCAGAACCCACTCATCGGCCCACCCGACACAAGGCTACGCGTCAAAGACTCCCGCCAGGCTTTGTTATGGTGCCGCGAAAAACTGGGCGAAAGTGAAACGAACCCAGCGTAGCACGTAGACCAGTCCAGCGATGCGCTGGTTCCCCCGGAGGGGGGAAGGGGGGAGAAAATGCAAGAAGAAGAGAAAGAAACTAGCCTGTCAGTAGTCGCTCCGCTCGTCGTGGTACAAGAAGGCCAGCGACGTGATCAGAACGCTGCGGTGGTCTACCTGGCTAGCCTCGCGCCGGGGTCGCGGCGAACGATGGGCGATGCGCTCGGCATCATCGCGGCGCTACTTCTGCCAGAGCTGGGAGAGAAAACGGTGCAGGTGAGGATCGAGCTACTGCCCTGGAGAGCACTTAGGTTCCAGCACACCAGCGCGGTTCGAGCGGTGCTGGCGGAGAAGTACTCCTACGCCACGGTCAATAAGATGCTCTCGGCGCTGCGAGGGACGATAAAGACCGCCTGGCGGCTGGGGCAGCTCAGTGCCGAAGATTACCAGCGTGCCGTCGATGTCCAACGGGTTCAGGGCGAGACGCTTCCCGCAGGTCGCTCCTTGAAAAGTGGAGAGATCGCGGCCCTCATCGACGTATGCCAGAAGGATCGTAGTGCGGTCGGAGCGAGGGACGCGGCGATTGTGGCGCTTCTGTATGGCTGTGGACTGCGCCGTGCGGAGCTGGCGACACTGAGCCTTGGCGACTACGACGCTGAGGAGGGAGTGGTCAAGATCCTGGGCAAACGCAACAAACAGAGGCTCGTGCCAGTGGTTGGCGGTGCACAGGCCGCGCTGGATGCCTGGGTGCTCATGCGCGGCGATTCGCCGGGGGCATTGTTGCTCCCCTCGCGCAAGGGTGGGAAGCTGGTGAGGGACGAGGGAGCATCTGGTGAGCTGCTCGGGATGACGGCTCAGGCTCTCTACCTTATCCTGATCGAGCGGGCGCGGGAAGCGGGCGTAGTTCACTTCTCCCCCCACGACTTCCGGCGCACCTTTGTTGGAGACTTACTGGATCGGGGGGCGGATATCGCTACGGTTCAGAAGCTGGCGGGCCATGCCAACGTGACGACAACGGCGCGGTATGACCGGCGGGGGGAGGTGGCTAAGAGAAAAGCCGCCGAGCTGATCCATGTACCCTTCCGCAAGGGGTAATCCTGTAGACTTGGCAAACTCTGGGGCAATGATGATGGGCAACATCCGAGCGAGGCGCACTGCCACGACAGCGCCGCCGAGGGAATCATCGGACAGTGCAGAGGGAATCGGGCTGTAGATTTGATACGGACTTGTAGATTTGATACGGACTTGTAGAGCGAGAGCGATACAATAGGTGAGATGGAACCCACCCAAACTATAGGGCAAAACCAGAGCGTAGATCAGAACCAAGCCGTAGATCAGAACCAAGCCGTAGATCATGATCGGCTCTTTAAGGAGCTGCTCACGACTTTCTTTGTCGAGTTCGTCGAAGCGTTTCTCCCCGATGTCCATGCCTACCTGGAGCCGGAGTCTATTGTCTTTTTGGACAAAGAGATCTTCATGGACATCACGGAGGGCAACCGCTACGAGTCCGATATCGTGGTGCAGGCAAAGTTCCAGGGCCGTGATGCCTTCTTTCTGCTGATCGTGGAGAACCAGTCCACTCCCCAGAGCGAGTTCCCCGACCGGATGTTTAACTACGTGGGCCGCTTCTGGGAAAAGTACCGCCTGCCGATCTACCCCGTGGCGCTGTTCTCCTACGACCAGCCGCTCAAGCTCGCGCCCAACACGTTCTCGATGGAGTTTCCGGGTTTTGTGGTGATCCAGTTTCAGTTCCGTGCGATCCAGCTCAACCGTCTGAGCTGGAAAGACTATGCCAAGAAGCGCAACCCGGCAGCGACGGCGTTGATGGTGAAGATGCAGATTCCCGAGGAGGAGCGTGTGAAGGTGCGGCTTGAGTGCCTGCGCCTGATCGCCACGCTTCGACTTGACCCGGCCCGCTCTCAGCTTATCGCGGGCTTTGTGCGAACCTATTTGCAGATGACACGACCTGAGCTGGTGGAACTCCAGCGCGAAGTGGGGCTCTTGCCCCGAGAGGAGCAGAATACGATGATGACCTTAACCAATGAATGGATTGAGCTTGGCGAAGAAAAGGGACGAACGCAAGGGCGCTCGGATGAGGCGCGGAGCCTGGTTCTGCGTCTGGGCACCAAGCGTTTCGGTGGCCCTGAAGCTTCGACTTTGGCTGCTCTAGAGGCTGCCGATCTGGCCCGTCTGGAAGTTCTTGTAGATCGCTTGCTTGAGGTCGAGACGTGGGCCGAGCTGCTGGCCGATTAGCTCAGTTAGCTCGCTAGGATATTAGTTCGAGGGCATGGAAATCCCAATGTTCTTCGATGTTTTGGGTATCCCAAGGTACTTATCTGCAAAACAACGTTTTGGTACTTTGATTTGGTAGACCAGTTTCGTGAACATCAACCAGATCAAGCTTCAGGGAGGGAGGCTGGAAAGTCGCGCCGCACCGCACCCTTTCCAGCCGTCCTGCCAAAACGGTCGATTTCGCAGACTACTGAAAATGCCTCAATAGCGATGCTGTTGCTTAACCTATCGCACACTTTTCTGGGGATAC
>NZ_JANNYP010000403.1:0-2935 GCF_031410135.1 Armatimonas sp.
ACGACCATCTCACGAAAAGTATTGACGGATACTGAACAGTCGGATTTATCACGGAAACATAGCGAATCAATGTTTTCCGTGCTCTGAACGGGCAGATTTCAGCCAACTATACCTTTCCGGGGCGTTGGGCAAAGAACCCCAGAAAGCATCTCACCCTTAAGGGCAAACCGCTCTCTACGGCAGATATGCTGAAGGTCAAGTGGACGGTTGCGCAAACGGTTGCCACTGATCCAGCATGTCAATTTAAGGCCGGACAGCCTGATGCGGAAATCTTTAGGAATGTCGAAGCTGCGCGGATTAAGGCGTTAAATTCTTTGGGGATGGATGATTCTAATTCTGTGATTTTTCAAATTAGTCGCGCGGATGCTGCTTGGGCTAGGAGTAAGAGTCAGAGAAGTTATACATCTGAATCAGATATTGATAAATCGATTTTAGCTATAGAAGAAGGTGCCAAGCCTAGATATCCTACTTTATCAGAGCTAAATCGTCAGGACTTTGGCTTGAATTGTGCGCGTAGTAATTTAGAGATGATGTATGTTCTTAGAGGGATGGAAAAATTAAAACCCTCGGGGCTAAAAGTGGGATCGTCATACGATTTTCGCTACGATATCAAGGGACGGATGGGTCTGCATGTAGTTAGCGGCGTCAAAATATTAATGCCCGATGGTGGCGTGGCGCATTTATACTATGATCCGACTGCCGCCAGGCATTATTTCTCTAAGTCAGATCTTTCTATATTGTCTCACGATGCCGGCCCATTAGATGCTGCATCCTTGGAAAGATTTGCCAATAGACATTGCATATCTGTTAAAGGAAAGCAAAGCGGCTTTTGGCAGAAAGACGGAGAGAAAATCGTCGCATATGAATATATTTTAGGAGAAAATTGGCCAGAATTCGGAATTGGAAATTTTAATTTTGCAGCCACTCTTCCTGATGGAGGGGAAACTTACCCTGAGCGCGTAAAAGGGACAGCCACCTTTGATCAGTATCACAAGGCAAACTTAGGAAGTATTGCTGCGCTGGATAAAGAGGTTGATAGGATCTATTCTGGCCAGTTCTAGTGCTGTCTGTGGGTTGGTGTAAGGACTTGTGTGATTTCTCCTCTTCACCGATTTGACGACTGACCATGCCTCACAGTTGAATTTTTTCAATCTCATCCAAACTGACCCTGTCTCCGCGTCGGTCATAGAGCTTGGTCGTCCTAGCATCGGCGTGGTTTGCGATGGCCTGGGCGTTCTCTATCGTCCCGCCGCTCTCCAGGTAGGCCGTGATCCCCGTCCCCCGGAACGTGTGGTTCCTCACCGGAGCCGTGATGCCTCCCTGAGTCGCTCGCCGCTTCACCATCTCCAGAGCCATCTCCGGGGTTAAGGAGCGCTCGCTCAAAGCGCGGCTGCGCCCTGGACTGGTGCGAAAGAGGGGACTCTTCTTCTGGTTCTCGATGCCCGCTGCCTTCAGGTACGCATCCAAATACTCCTCGGCGCTGTGATGAACAGGCAGCTCATGCTCCTTGCCGCCTTTCTCATGGAGCCGTACAAACCAGCGCTTCCCGTTCTGGTAGTAGTCTCCCACCTGCATCTTCGTAGCAGCTCCCACACGGGCAAAGGTGAAGATCATCAGAGCGATAAGCGCCCGGTCGCGTAGCCCGAGCAGGTCGGCCCGCTCTTCCTCGACACCATCTGCTCGTTTCACCTTATAGGTAAGCGGAATGCTCTCCAGGAGCTTCTTTGCGTCTGCCTTACTCAGAATCGGGGTCTTGCCACGTCTCACGACGTAGGAGGGGCCTTTCACAGCGGCGGCAGGGTTGAAGGGGAGAATCCCCCCGGTGACAAGATAGTCAAAGAGCCCCCGGATGGCCGCGAGGTCTTGCTTGGGGGAGGGGGGCTTGATGCCCGTATGCTCAGTGCGCTTCTCGATGTAGGCAGCAACCAGCATCGGCTCGACATGGCGCAGATCCACAATTCCCTTGCTCTCAGCATAGTCCAGGAAGGCATTGCAGGCTCTCCAGTAGGCACGGCGCGTGTTCTTGTTGCGAATAGTGACGGTGAAATACTCCAGGAAACGCCTGGCCGCACTCTCCCCGCTGGCCGCGACGATAGGCGAGAGCATGTTCTCTGGTTTTGCTGCTGCGATGGCTTTCTTAGCTGCGGGTACAAGTTCCTGGGTCATCCTTTCTTTAGCTTGGGTCATGGTCTCCTTTCCTCGAAAAATGACAAGTACAGAGGGGAAAGGGGCTGAGTTCTCTTGGGTGCCGAACTTGAGCCGCCCCTTGAGGAAGCGCACTTCTGCCTCGCCTCCTAGAATATGCTGATGCCACCAGCTCGTGTCCGTGCGGGCAGGCATCAGGCAAACGACGGTCGCGCCGTTTTGCTCTGCGCTCTCTTTGGCTTTCTGAATCCACTCCCCGACACCACGGCCATACGGCGGGTTCATCCAGCAGACGCCTTCCCAGCGCTGCTTGAGGCCGTCTTGCTTGGGGGTGAAGTAGCGCTCGCACTTGGCGTTGTACTCCTCTGCGCAGACATCGAGCGTGAAGCCGAACTCGGCGTTCAGCTCGTCGAAGAGGTCTTGCGGGGTGGCCCACATATCGGAGCGGCTGCGGAAGTGAACCGACTCGTTCTTCCTGGCTCGATAAGCCCGTTGCCTCTCGGCGGCACTCTCGTACTGTTTCTCGCGTGGCAAGTCTCATCGGCCCCTCTCTGGCCGCCGTCCACCCAGAGGGGAGAAGTGGCCGAAATTAACACCTATGTTTGTACAGAGCAGATCCCTTGTTCTCATGGGACTCGCTCCTGGCGTCGGAAGCTATCCGCTTCGGAATGGGGAAAGGTGGCCCCGCACTGGACGCAGACCATATCGCCTGTGAGCCGGTGCTGGTCGTACTCGGCCACGAGCTTGGGATGTGGGCAGGGCTTGCCTTCCCAGGCGGTTCTTAGTGCTG
>NZ_JANNYP010000404.1:0-2546 GCF_031410135.1 Armatimonas sp.
AGGCGATTGTTCCGGTGTCGGCGAGGGCACCGCTCTTATCTCGGGAAAGGCCGGTGACGACCTTGGGAACTTTTATTCCCCCCATTTCCAGCACGCCGATCCGTGTCATGTCTCCAATGGTCACGCCACCAACCCCTTTTCCCAGAACGGTCTCCACACGCTTTTGGTATTTTTTATCGAGTGCATTTTTCGTAACCGTTGGTGATGTAAAGGTCAGCGTCCCTGAGTACCCCGTGTCCACCCGAAGTGCACCGACAATGCCATCTATCTTGCCGGGAATCTCGGGGATGTTCATCCGCAGGCTCATCGGGAGCATCTGTGCCTTCGGGTCAGGCGAGAAGCCCTTGGGCTCGATAAAGCGCACTTTTTTCGCGGCGTAGTCAATCTGAACGACATAGTTGCGCAGAAATGGGTAGCCGACGATGCCATCGAACTCCCCTTTGGAGCCGCTGGGCAGGTCGAGAATCACACCAAGCTGCTGGGTCTGAATGGCTCCCCCGATCTCGATCTTGGCATTGGTGAGCTTTGCCGGTACCAGCTTCGCTCCACCGCCGCCGACTAGCGTCTGTCCCATGCTCTTGAGTTGGAGCTTCTCAGCGGACTTGGGGGTGTAGAGCCCGGCTCCGGCTCCCGTGTCTAAGATCAGGCGGGCAGGCTGGTCATTGACCTTGCCCTCGACCACAATTAAGTAGCCTTCGTAGGTAAACGGCACCTCGTAGGTCTGTTGCAAAAAAATCATCTACTCTATTCCTCTCCCTTAAAGACGACCGAGAAGGGGAAAAGTCACGAAAAGTTGAATCTACTTTCGTGGAATTATTTCGTTACCTGCACCCTGAGCAAGGCCCGCGCCTCGGTGCTGAGACGTATGAGGGCTTTTTCGATCTGACGGCACACGATCCTGAGGTATTTGCCTCAATTTCGTCGTGGCTGGCTCACGAGCGCCCGGCGGAGATTGCGCTGCTGGCGGAGAAGGCGGTGAGTCGCTACGCCGAGATAGATCCTGACTGGAAGATCTTGCCGCCCGTAGATGGCAAGATGGAGGTCTGGGCAGCGGGCGTGACCTACGAGGACTCCAAGCGAGCGCGCATGGCCGAGTCCGAAGGCGGTGGGGACTTCTACGATAGAGTTTACGACGCCGACCGGCCCGAGCTCTTCTTCAAGGCCAACCCCTGGCGCGTGATCGCCCCTGGTGATCCCGTCAGCATCCGGCCCGACTCCCGCTGGGATGTTCCTGAGCCCGAGCTAACCCTCGTGATCTGTGCCTCAGGCCGCATTGTGGGTGTCACCGTGGGTAACGACATGTCGTCGCGCTCGATTGAGGGTGAGAACCCACTCTACCTGCCACAGGCCAAGAGCTACGAGGGCGCGTGTGCTGTTGGCCCGACCATCCGCATCGTGGACGTGGACTTAGAGCTCAAGAACCTGCCGATTACGCTAGAGATTTCGCGCGGCGGTGAAACGGCGTTTTCGGGTGAGACGAGCACCGCGCGGATGAAGCGTACTCCCCATGAGCTTGCGGAGTGGCTATTTAAAACCCTGCCGTTTCCCGATGGGGCACTGCTCATGACCGGCACGGGCCTCATCCCCCCCGACAGCTTCACGCTCCAGAGCGGCGATGTGGTGACCATCTCGATTGGTAGCGTCGGAACATTAATCAATCCGGTGGCGTAGAATAGAGGCAATGGACTCTCCCCAACCGTCGGATCGCCAAGCGCTGATCCGGCGGCTTCTTGCCTTTATCTCGCCTTTTCGCAAGCAGCTCCTCCTCGGCTTGTTCTGTGGCGCACTCTCTTCCATGGCACTACCCATAGCCATGAAGTCCATGACGGACTTTATGGACCAGATGCGCCTGCAACCTACTGAGCTAACCCCCGCTGTGCGGCAAGAGGCACTCTCTGAGGTCACTCAGGTTGGCTTCACTATCGTGGCCGCTTACACGGGGCTTCTCGTCTTTCGGTTTTTCCAAGGATTGCTCCTCTCCGAGGTTGCACAGCGGGTCGGGATGCTGATTCGAAGCTCGGTCTTTGCGCACCTTCAGCGCATGCCGCTGGCGTTTTTCCACCAGCAGCGCACCGGAGCCCTTCTGGCAACTCTCACCAACGATGTCAACCGCTTGCAAAATGCCGCGATGCTCTTGCGAGATGGCGTGGTGCTTCCCGTTCAGGCGATTGTCTACTTGGTTTATATGCTCTGGGCATCCCTGGAAATGGCGATGGTAACCGTGGTGACCGTGCCAATTATGGTGGGGGTGATTCAGCTCATCACGCGCAAACTCCGCGCCCTGAGCGCGGAGTCCCAGAGATGCCTAGCGGATGCGACCAGCATTCTCAGTGAGACACTCTCCGCTCCCCGTGTGGTACAGGCCTTCTCCGCTGAGGAACGCGAAGTGGTTCGCTTTAATCAAGCCAACGAGAGTGCGTTTGAGGCCGCCATGCGGGGTATTCGGCGAACATCGCTGCTCACTCCCTCCGTAGACTGGATCGGGGCCGTGGCACTGGCGCTGGTGCTCTATGCGGGGGTCTACTTCCAGGTTCCCATGGGCCGCT
>NZ_JANNYP010000405.1:0-63581 GCF_031410135.1 Armatimonas sp.
ATCGGAAGCACGGCAGTGCCGCACCTGGAAGCGAAGCCAATTCTCGATATTGACCTAGTGATTCAAGATGAGGATGTGCTTCCCCAGGTCATTGCTGGTCTTCAGACGCTTGGCTATGTGCACCAGGGCGATCAGGGGATTCCTCAGCGCGAGGTATTCAAGCGATTGGACAGCACGGTGCCCCATGTCTCATCCCAGCGGCAATGGATGCCACACCATCTCTATGTTTGCCCCGCCCAGAGCGAGGAGCTTCGTCGCCATATCGCGTTTCGGGATGCCCTCCGCGCACGCACCGATTGGCGACAGGAGTACGAGAAGATCAAGCAAGACATCGCCGCGCGAGTAGACGGAGATCGCAAGACGTACGCATGGATAAAGGAAACCGAGTGTCGCGTATTCGTCCAACGCGTACTACGCGCATTCGTCCAACGCGTACTAGATGATGTATAACATGGCTAACTTTTGGCGATATACAGAAATGAGCACTCTTTTGAAACCGACACTTGTCTCTCTCACAGCCCTCGCGGGGCTGCTCTTGAACTCTTCGGCTCACGCGCAGACCTTGGTCTGGCCGCAGTTTCGGGGGCCGGATGCCAACCCCGTGAGTGCCAATACGCGGCTGGCGGATCGCTGGAGCAAGACGCAGAATGTTGAGTGGGCGCAGACCATTCCAGGGCGCGGGTGGTCGTCGGCGATTGTCGTGGGCGAGAAGGTCTTTGTGACGACGGCAACCACCGATGGTAAGTCCAAAGCGCCCCAAGTCGGCACCGAGTACAGCAATGAGTATGTGGCCGAGCTGGTGAAGCAGGGGCTCAGCGAGGCGGAGATCATGAAGAAGGTCAATGAGCGGGACTTTGAGCTGCCCAACGAGGTGAACCTGCACTACTTTCTTTACTGTCTCGACCTCAAGAGCGGAAAAGTAAGCTGGAAGAAAGAGTTCTACGCGGGCCATCCGCCGGGCGGACGGCACCGCAAGAACAGCTTCACCTCGGAGACGCCGGTCACGGACGGCAAGTTTGTCTATATCTATGTCGCCAATCTGGGGGTGTGGGCCTACGACTTGACCGGGAAGCTGGCGTGGACCAAGAAGCTCGAAGTCAACCCGATCTACTTGGAGTTTGGCACGGGCGGCTCGCCGGTCTTGGTGGGCAACCAGCTTATCATTCTCAGCGATAACCAGAAGCAGCAGTATCTCGCCGCCTTTGACACCAAGACCGGCAAGCAGGTCTGGCGCACCGACCGGGATCTAGGCCCCAAGCAGATGCACTCCGGCTGGGCGACCCCGTTTGTCTGGAAACACGCCCTCCGCACCGAGCTGGTAACCGTCGGCCCCGAAATCGCAGTGAGCTACGACCTCAGTGGCAAAGAGCTATGGCGTCTGTCAGGGATGTCTCCCGCCCCCATCCCGATGCCCTTTGCCTACGATGGCCTACTCTATATCAACGGTGGACGCGGCTGCCCGCTCTTTGCTGTGCGTCCCGGTGCAATGGGCGACATCTCGCTACCCAAAAGCCAGGACACGAGTGAGTTTGTCGCCTGGCGGCAGGCACGCGGCGGGACGTATCTCCCGTCGTCTCTGGCCTTTGGGGGCGGGGTCTACTCCCTCAGTGAGACCGGAATTCTCAGCCGCTTCGATGCCAAGACGGGCAAGCAGACCTACAAAGAACGCCTCGGCACGGCGGGCAACTTCACGACATCGCCGTGGGCCTACAATGGCAAGATCTTCTGCCTGAGCGAGGAGGGCGACACGTTCGTGGTCAGCGCAGGCGAGACCTTCAAGGTGCTCCACACCAACTCTCTCGGCGAGATGGCACAAGCCACCCCCGCTCTCGTCGGAGAGCGCCTGCTGATCCGCACCGAGAGCAAGCTCTACTCCATCCGCAAGAAAACCTGATGTTATGAGCCTTTTTCACGAATCGCTGTGCCGCCGGTTGGAAACCGGCGTCTACAATAGCCTTTGGCTGCAAAGCCCGTGCCGGGCTGGGGAACCAACTCGGTAGCCCGCACCCCGAGGGTACCCGGGCTTTGCGGCGCTTGCGCCGCAAAGCTTAAACGTTAGCTTTTACAGGAGCAAGTAATGTGTCATTTCCTAATATCTCTGGCTCTGCTCGCAGTTTCGCAATACTCGCCAGGAGCGGCGAACAGCAAGTACTTTGTATTCGTCGGTGAAAAGATAAGTGTTACCGCTGTTCCTCCTAAGGTCGGCAAGGTTCCATTTGACCAACAATTCTTGGCGAGGTACCGTGTGCTCAAGCCTTATCGAGGAATCTATGACGGAAATGAAATCGATTTTACAGTGTACGACCATATGGGATCTGTGTCGTTCTCAAAATACAATCATGTTCTCCTATATGTTGAGCTTTATAGTGGTAAGTATATTCATGCAAAATATCAGTACAGTCCGCTGTATAGGACAAAAAACGGACTTTGGGCTGCTCCGTATGACATGTATGATTATGGACACGAGTATAATAAGAATACAGCAATAAAGCCAGAGATAATTGACTTTGTGGAACCAGTTGAGGTTGATATTTCTGGACTCAAGAAGAAGGATGCAGGACATATGTTTCCTAAACCGTACTATCGCATCAGTGGTCGCAAGGCTATTGCGATATATGGAAATTATGTGCCAGAACTCTTTCTTCTGAAGCAGAATGGTGTACTAAAGGCACGGGGTGACTTTCAGTAGGGGTTTCGGGAGGCGCAAGCCTGGCCAAAACTCTTCGGAAGTTAGCCAAACAAATAGTAAAAGTTGAAGTCTAACGTACTTGGTTGTTGTTCGTAGAATCTGCTATCATTCGGCAAGCGTTCAACTGTAACGCGCGAAGGAGTGGGGCAGATGGGTTTGGAGGCATTTCTCTTTGACAATGCAGCGATGCGAGACTTCCTGGTGCAGGGCTACTGCGTCCTGTCCCACACCACCCACTGGTGCCCCATCACAACCCGAGAGAGTACGTTTTGAAAAACTATTTTATTATTCTGCTGAGCCTCATCCTCATCGTATTCCCCCGCCCGGTGGGGGCTAGGGGGCAAGCACAGAAACCCAATATCGTCCTGATCTTCATAGACGACATGGGCTACGGTGATATCGGGCCGTTTGGCTCGACCAAGAACCGCACCCCGAACCTCGACAAGATGGCCCGCGACGGCATGAAGCTGACGTCGTTTTATGCCGCGCCGGTCTGCTCCGTCTCGCGGGCGCAGGTGCTCATGGGCTGCTACGGGGCGCGGGTCTCGATTCCAGGGGTCTTTTTCCCTGGCGAGAAAAACGGCATTAACAAAGACGAGCACACGGTGGCGGAGCTGCTAAAAGACCAGGGCTACGCCACGATGTGCATCGGCAAGTGGCACCTCGGGGACCAGCCAGAGTTCCTGCCCACGCGCCATGGCTTCGACCACTACTTTGGCTTTCCCTACTCCAACGACATGGTCAAGAAAGCCAAGGGCGGCACGCAGCCCGTCGTGCCGCTCCTGCGCGACGATAAAGTCATCGAGCTGCTGACCGGCGAGGAGCAGAGCCGCCTCACGGAGCGCTACACCGACGAGGCCGTGAAGTTCATCACGGACAATCAAAAAAAGCCCTTCTTTCTCTACTTCCCCCACACCGCGATCCACACACCGATTCACCCCGGCGCAAAGTTTCAAGGCAAGTCTGCCAACGGGCGTGTCGGAGACTGGGTGGAGGAGGTGGACTGGAGTGTCGGGCGGGTGCGGGAGACGCTGGCCAAGCTCAAGCTTGATAAAAACACTCTTGTGATCTTTACGAGCGACAATGGCCCGTGGCTCACTCAAGGCAAGGACAGCGGCGAGGCAGGCCCCCTGCGCGGCGGCAAGGGCAGCACCTGGGAAGGCGGCGTCCGCGAGCCCACGATTGCCGCGTGGCCTGGAAAGATCGCCCCCGGAAGCGCGTGTGATGCCGTGGCGGGGACAATAGACTTTCTGCCGACCTTTGTCAAGCTCGCCGGAGGCAGTGTCCCCGCAGATCGAAAAATAGACGGCAAGGACATCGCGCCCCTGCTGCTGGGGAAGACAAAGCAGTCGCCGCACGAGGCCCGCTACTACTTCAACGGCTACAACCTCCAGGCCGTCCGCTCCGGCCCCTGGAAGCTGGCCATTGCGCCGCAGAATGAGGGAATGGGCAAGAGCAGCGCGGCTATTCCGGCCTCACTGGAGAGCCCCCGCCTCTACAACCTCGACATTGAGATCGGGGAGCGCACCGATGTTGCCGCCGCGCACCCCGACGTGGTGAGCCGATTAAAAGCCCTTGCCGTCGCAATGAGCGCGGAGCTGGGCCAGGGAAAGCCTGGCGTGCGTCCGGCGGGCGAGGTCAAGAACCCCGTGACGCTTTACCCTCTGGAAGAAAGCGCCCCCGCCAAGAGCAAGCCTGCGACACTCGAATCGCTCAAGATCGGCGATACGCTCAGCGGCGCACAAGCTCCGCAGATTGTGAACCGCCCGCTGACCATCTCCTGCACGCTGGAAGGCAAGTCTCAGAGCGGCGTGCTGGTCGCCCATGGAGGGATCGCCACCGGCTACGCCCTCTACCTCAAAGAGGGCCGCGCGGTCTTTGCCGTCCACCCCTCGGGTGGGGAGCTGGTTTACCTCACCTCGCCCGAGCCGCTGCCTGAGAACGCCACCCTCGAAGCACGCATCGCCGCCGATGGCACACTGAGCCTGCAAGTCAACGGGCAGCGGGTCGCGACTAAAAAGCTTTCCGGCCCGCTGAGCCGCCAGCCTCAGGAGCCCTTTTGCGTGGGATTCGACAGCGACAATCCGGTAGATCCCGCTTACGAGGGCCAGCCCCGCTTTGTCGGGACGATCAAGGCGCTGAAAGTGAGCACGCAATCACCATGAGCCGTCCCGCAGGCACGGTCACCTTGCTATTCACGGATGTTGAGGGCAGTACCAAGCTCTGGGAAGCCCATCCCGCACAGATGCAAGCTGCCCTTGCCCGCCACGACGCGCTGCTTCGCCAAGCGATTGGTGCGGCAAACGGCTACGTCTTCAAGACCATTGGCGATGCGTTCTGTGCCGCTTTCACCACGGCAACGGACGCACTGACGGCTACCCTGAGTGTTCAGCTCATGCTTTTGGCAGAGCCTTGGCCGCAGGAAACCCCCATCAAAGTGCGCATGGCATTGCACACGGGGGGCGTCGAGAGCCGCGACGACGATTACTTCGGCCCACCCCTTAACCGTGTCGCACGGCTGCTCTCGATCGCCTACGGGGGACAGTGTCTGCTCTCCCAGAGTGCTTATGAGCTAGTGCGCGATTTTCTTCCTCTTGCCTGCACTCTGGAATCTCTGGGTGAGCATCGACTCAAGGATCTGGGCCGCCCTGAGAGTGTTTTCCAGCTCTGTCATCCGGACCTGCCCCGCGAGTTTCTCCCGCTTCGCTCACTGGACAACCCGGAACTGCGGCACAACCTGCCCCAGCAGGTAACCAGCTTCGTCGGACGAGAGGTGCAGCTTACCGAGGTGAAGAGCCTGCTGCAGAAAACACGCCTGCTCACCTTGACCGGCTCGGGGGGCTGTGGCAAGACGCGCCTTGCCCTCCAAGTGGCGGCGGATCTGCTCGACGGCGATGGAGCAGGCGTCTGGCTGGTGGAGCTGGCCCCGCTGACCGATCCCAGACTTTTGGGCTTGAGCGTAGCGGGTGTGCTTGGTCTGAAGGAAGAGCTGGGCAAGCCGATTATACTAACGCTGGCCGAGTACCTTCGGAACAAGCACTTACTGCTCGTGCTGGACAACTGCGAGCATCTACTCGATGCCTGTGCCACACTTACTAATAGTCTAATCCGCCAGTGCCCTCAGGTACTGGTTCTGGCGACGAGTCGTGAGGGGCTGGGGATCTCCGGTGAGCTGACCTACCGTGTTCCCTCGCTCTCGCTTCCTGACCCGAGGCAGGCCCAGACTCCGGAGTCGCTCTCGCACTATGAAGCCGTGCGGCTTTTTATCGAGCGGGCGCAGTTTTATCTGCCCAGCTTCGCTGTCACCAATACAAACGCACCCGCTGTGGCATCTATCTGTCATCGTCTTGATGGAATCCCCTTGGCGATCGAGCTGGCGGCGGCGCGGGTGCGCTCGATGCCGGTGGAGCAGCTGGCTGCCCGCCTGGCAGATCGTTTCCACATCCTAACTGGGGGCTCGCGTACATCACTTCCGCGTCAGCAGACGATTCGTGCGCTGATTGACTGGAGCTACGACCTCTTAGAGACGAACCAAAAGACTCTTCTTTGCCGCCTTTCCCTCTTTGTAGGAGGCTGTACACTTGAGGCAGTGGAGAGCATTTGTGTTGGCACCGAGATTGAGCTCTGGGAGGTACTTGATCTGCTAACGGCGCTCTGCGATAAATCCCTCGTCGTTTATGAAGCGCCCAAAGGGGAGGCGCACTATCGTCTTTTAGAGACCATTCGCCAGTACGCCGGGGACAGGCTAAGTGCGAGTGGTGACCGAGAGGCTTTTCGAGATCAGCACCTAGCCTACTACCTAACCCTGGTGGAAAAAGAGGAGTCACGGCTGTGGGCTGCCGACCAGCACCTCTGGCTGGATCAACTGGAGTTCGAGCACGATAACCTGCGTGCGGCGCTCGACTGGAGTGCAGAGACGGAGCATGGCGCGGAGTCGGGGCTGCGTGTGGCTGGGGCGATCTGGTGGTTCTGGATGATTCGGGGCTACTTCTCCGAAGGACGTCAGCGACTAGCACACGTGCTGGCAGCAGGTGTTGGGAGTCTCCCCGCCGCACGGGCAAAGGCACTCAACGGGGCAGGAGCGCTCGCTTTTGGTCAGGGTGATTACGTGTCGGCGTGGACATTTCATAACGAGAGCCTGACCCTTAAGCGAGCGGAGGGCGATCTATGGGGTGTTGCCTCTGCTCTTAATGATCTGGGGATTATTACTTGCTGCCAGGGGGACTTAGCGGCAGCACGAGAGCTTAACCAGGAAAGCTTGACCATCAAGCGGCAACTCGGTGATGTACAGGGTATCGCCTACTCGCTCCTGAGTCTTGCACTGGTGGCTCGGGAACAGGGGGACTTAGCGGCAGCGCGAGAGCTCTATGAAGAGGGCCTCGCGATCCGGCGTCAACTGGGAAACCAGCGAGGGATCGCGGAGGCACTCAGCGGGCTTGCCAATATTGTCTGCGACCTAGGAGATGAGGCTACGGCACGCGTGCTCAACCGAGAGGGGCTGCAACTCTACACAGAGCTAGGTGACAGGGTGGGCATCGCCATCATGCTCGAAGGACAGGCAGTTCTGAGATCATCTCCCCTAGACTCGGCTCGTCTCTGGGGGAGTGCACAGCGCCTACGGGAAGAAGTCACGGTGCCCCTCCTCCCCTGGGAAAAAACGCGCCAGCGACGGCAGGTCGCTACTGCGCGTGCGGCGGCTGGTGTGGATGCTTTCGATTCTGCGTGGGAGGAGGGGCGCGCACTAACAGGGGAGCAGGTTATTGAGCTTGCGCTGAAGCAAGTGAGCGAGAACGAGACATAAATGAAAACGTTACTCTTGTTGTTTGTTGCCCTGGTAACCTGCGCTCAAGCTTGGGATGCCCGCAAAAATGGGTGACACGATCGTGGCGCTATCTGAGCCTGTTACGGGTTGGAAACCGGGCGACCGGCTGATTCTTACAGCACCCAAACCGAGGAGCGGACACTGCTCGGAGTTAGTGGGGCAACCCTCACTCTCGACAAGCCGCTCCACTTTTCGCATCTTGCGGAAGGTAACTACCGGGCGGATGTGGCGAACCTGAGCCGGAATGTGGTGGCTGAGTCCGCCGACCCCCAGAAGGCGCGTGGGCACACCATGTACCACCGTGGCTCTCGTGGTTCGATCTCCTACGCCGAGTTTCGGCACCTGACGTGATTACTGGATAGGATATGAACGACATCAAGACTCACCGCCGTATGCTCCAGACCGAACTCTTTCCCGGCGGCATTCCACACCTCTGGTGCCCGACCCTCACGCACTTTCAGGCCGCGCACACGGCCGACCCGAAGCGCATCAAGGCGCATCTGGCCACGCTTGCGCCTCATGTGAAAGGCATCCTCGTCCCCGGCTCCACCGGCGAGGGCTGGGAGATGACGGATCGCGATATCCACGCTCTCCTTGAGATCATCTTGGACGCCGCGGCGATGGCAGGTATTCGTGTGCTGATCGGCATGCTCAAGACCTCCACCGACGAAGTGCTCGCCTGCCTTGATGGGTTGGAGCCGCTCCGCACGCATCCCGCCGTGGTCGGAGTCACGATCTGCCCCCCCAAGGGCAGCGATCTAAGTCAGCAAGCTCTCTTTGATGGCCTCGCGCAGGTGCTAACTCGTGGCTGGCCGACCGCGCTCTACCAGCTTCCCCAAGTCACGCAAAACGAGCTCGCGCCGGAGACCGTCGCCGCGCTCGTCACCGAGTTTGCCAATGTCATCCTCTTCAAGGATACCAGCGGCGAGGATCGTGTGGCACAGAGTGGTCTTGACTTCGGCGGGGTCTTTCTGGTGCGTGGCGCGGAAAAAGGCGGCTATGCGCCCTGGCCCCGTACCAATGGCGGCCCCTACGATGGCTTTCTTTTGAGTACCGCCAATGTCTTCGCCCCCGAGCTCTCTAAAATGCTCCAGCTCCTCGACAGCGGTGAGCGAGCCGCCGCCGAGGCGCTCTCCCAGAAACTAGAGACCGTGGTCAGTGCCGCCTTCGTCTTGGTCGCGGAGTTTCCTCACGGCAACGCTTTCGCCAATGCCAACAAAGTCCTCGACCACTGCCGCGCCTACGGGGACGATGCTCTGGCTATCGAGCCGCCTCTGCTCTACAGCGGTGCCCGCCTGCCTCAAGCCTTTATTACCGACGGTGTCGCGCTCCTGCGGGCGCACGGACTTCTCGCAGAGAAGGGCTACCTCGCTTCGTCCCGCGGTTCTTGACGGATAGTTGCCTAGATCAACCAGAGTTGAGAAGTATCAACTATGCCTCTTGCGAGTGTGTCAAAAAATGGTCATACTGAGCCATGGCTGGTACGAACCTGATCATTGACTGCGATGTCCACCCGAGTGCGTCGAAAGAGCGCCCGCTGGACCCCTACGTTCCTGTGGCCTTTCGCGAGGCGCTTAAGCAGGGCATGGCTGCCGGGCCGGGGCAGGGCTATGCGAACCCGTTTGGCGTGGACCGCCGCGATGCGAGCTGCAACGATCCGAAGCAAGTGGTGCGTGACCACTTTGATGCGTATGGGATTTCCTACGGGGTCTTGCAGCCGCCGGGGCTAGGCGTGAGCCTGACGCATAACATCGACATGGGCTCCGCGCTGGCCCAAGCGTGGAACGAGTGGCAAATCGCGGAGTGGCTCTCGGTGGACCCGCGCTACCTAGGCTCGGTCTGTGTCAATACAAGTGATCCCGCGCGTGCTGTGGAGCTGATCCATCAGTACGGCAAGCACCCTCAGATGAAACAAGTCATCGTCAGTGGCGAGAGCGTGGATCTCTACGGCCACCGGCGCTACTTCCCGATCTTTGCCGCTTGTGAGGAGCTGGGCCTGCCATTTGCGATGCACCCGGGCCGCGAGGGGAGCCTGCGCTCGTCCACGCCCATTGGTAGGCCATCAAGCTACTTTGAGTGGCACTCGGGGATTCCGCTGACCTACCAAGCGCACGTGATCAGCATGACCTGCGAGGGTGTCTTTGCGGCGTTTCCGGGCCTGCGCATCGTGCTGGTTGAGGGCGGCATCGCCTGGTTGGTGCACACACTCTGGCGGCTGGACAAGAACTTCAAGGCGCTTCGCAGCACGACCCCGTGGCTCAAGAAGCGACCATCCGAGTATATTTTAGACCACGTGCGGCTTACCACGCAGCCTTTGGAAGAACCCGATAACCCCGAGCACTTAGCGCAGGTCTTTGCGATGATCCAAGCCGAGCGTACGGTCTGCTTTGCCAGCGATTTTCCTCACTGGGACTTCGACGACCCGCAACGAGCATTTCCACGCACTCTCTCGCCCGAGCTTCTGAAGCGCATCTTCTACGACAACGCCGCCGAGCTCTACGGGCTCCCAACACGGCAAGAGAAAGAGGCAGGGGAGGTGATTTTATGAGCGACTATCCCAATGGTTTTGGTAGCGAGAATGAGGCGCTCGACACGGCGTTTCGGATCATTGACGAAGCGAAGCCGCCCAAGGCACGCGAGCGGGGGCGCTTGGTAGTCTGTGCTGCGAGCGAGCTTGCCCCCGGCCAGAAGCGCGTGGTCACCGACCCGGAGACGGGGGTGAGTCTTGGGGTTTTCAATATCAATGGGGAGTTCTTTGCGCTCAAGAATGTCTGCCCGCACTACGGCGCACCGCTCTGCTTGGGCTCGGTGCACGGCACGCACCGCCCTTCTCCCGTCTTTACCTACCGCCCCGATCTGCAAGACCGGGTTCTGCGCTGCCCCTGGCACGGCTGGGAGTTCGATATTGTCACGGGCAAGGGTCTCTACGACGAAAAAAGCCGCGTGGCTACCTATGTCTGTGAAGTGAACAGCGACGGTGACTTGGTGGTCTTACTCTAACCGTGGGCTACGCACTGCATAGCTTTGAGGAGCTGGGGCCGCCGTTCTGGCTGGTGCAGGAGCAGGTGGTGATTGTCCCCGCGGGGGGCTGTCATCTGGTACGCAACACGTCGCGCAAGCTCTTGCTGGTTCTGGGGGGCGAGTGTCGGCACCGGGTCTTGGGGCACACGGGGCCAGGAAGCGATGTGGTCTTGAAGCCCGGCGACTGCCTGGCACTCCCGCACCGCTGTGAGCAGCGCTATATCAGCAGTACGCCAGAGCGAGAGAGTCGCCTGCATGTCATCCGCCTCGCCTACGATCCCGCGCTCCTCCCGATGCTCTCTCTGACGCACCGGGCAATGACTGGCGATGAGAACCCTATAACACTTACCGCGCTGGCCGAGAGTGCCCTACAGGAGCTACGCTACTTCCCTGCCCGCGAGGCGCAGCCACTCCAGGAGACCCTGCTCCAGCTCACCGATGAGCTCTCCCGTACGGAGCCAGATGCACGCCAGCGCTTGCATGCACTCTGTGCGAGCCTGACGGTGCTCTTTGCCCGTCTCGTGCGTGGCAAGAGCGAGCCTTCCACGGAGTCAGCTCCCCGTGCGTTTCTGGTCTCCCAGACCAAAGTGCTCCTGCGCGAGCGCCTCGCCGAGCCTCTGCGCCTCATCGAGCTTGCGAATGCGGTTGGGGTCAGTGAAGAACATCTGGCGCGGCGCTTTAAGCAGACCACGGGAACGACGGTCTTTGCCTACCTCCGCCGCCTACGGATCGAGCGTGCCCGGCATCTGCTTGCGACCTCGGAGTACAACCTCAGCCAGATCGCGACACAGACCGGGTTTTCGTCGCCCACGCTCTTCAGCCGTATCTTCCGCGACGAGCTGGGGCTAACACCGTCGGCCTACCGTAAGCGTCTGGCGCGGGAGATCGGGTAGCCTCCGTGCTGACACGGCGTGCGGTGGCGCTGGGGCTACTTGCTGGGGCGCTCCTCTGCGCCATCACCCCCTACAACGACAACAAGATCGGCGCGACCACGCTGGCGGGCAACCAGTTCCCGGTCGGGGCGCTCTTTGTGCTCTTTCTGCTCGCTGTCCCGGTCAATGCGCTCCTGCGACGCTTTGCCGTGCGTTTTGTCTTTACCCGCCCGGAGCTCTTGACCGTCTGGATCCTCATTCTCGTGGCCTCGGGGATTCCCTCCTCAGGGCTGATGCGCTTTCTCTTGCCGCACCTCGCCGCGCCGCAGTATCTTTCCAATAGCACCAATAACCTGGAAGCCCGTGTCTGGGGAAGCCTGCCGCCCGCGTTTCGCCTCACCGACAAGGCCGCCGCCGATGCGTTTTATGTGGGCTACCCGCGCGGTGCGGAGCACATTCCCTGGGAGGCTTGGTGGCAGCCCTTGCTTGCGTGGGGCGCGTTTGGCATGTGTTTCTTCACCGTCACGTTCTGTCTTGCGAGCCTGCTGCGCCGCCAGTGGATCGAGAACGAGAAGTTTGTCTTTCCGCTGGTGAGCTTGCCCTTGCTTCTGACGGAGAGCCCACCAAGCTTCTTACACTCGCGCCCACTCTGGCTGGGACTGGGAGTCACGAGCGTGCTGCACTCGCTCAATGGCCTGCACCAGCTCTACCCGACCGTGCCGACGGTTCCCCTGACGTTTTCTCTAGAGGGGATTTTAACCACGCCGCCGTGGAACCAGCTGGGCAACCTGCCGGTGAATGTCTATCCGCTGGTGATCGGGCTGACCTACTTACTAGCCACCGAAGTGGCGTTCTCGCTCTGGTTTTTCTTTCTCTTTCATAAAGCGGAGATTCTGCTGGCGACCCTTAACAACTGGTACGCACCCGGCTCACTCGGAAGCCCCGCGGAGCGGCAGTTCTCGGCCTTGCAGGGTTTTGGCGGCGCAGTTGCCCTGCTGTGCTGGACACTCTGGATGGCGCGGCGGCACCTGGCGAGCTTCTGGCGGGCCACTAGAGACGATCCGAGCGAGCTGCTCAGCCCCCGTGCCACCCTCCTCGGACTGGGGCTGGGCTATCTTGGGATGGGGCTCTGGCTCTATGTCGCCACCGTGCCGCCGTACTTGATCGCCGTGAGCCTCCTGACCATCACGCTCTCACTCGTGACGATTTCGTGGCTGGTGACGCAGGCGGGGACGCTCTTTACGATTCCGTCGGGGATGACCATTGACTCGGTGGGGGGCGTGCTGGGAACCCAAGGCGCGACACCAGGCGCGTGGTACATGGTGCAGCGCGCCGAGTGCATCTTCTACCGCGATACCCGCGAGCTTTTGCTGGCCGAAGTGCTGACCGGGGCCAAGCTCGCCGAGGCGGGGGGCTTTCCGGTACGAGCGCTCTTTAAGGCGATGCTGGCGGCGGTCCTGCTGAGTGTGGGTGTCTCGCTGGTCGCGTCACTCTGGCTACCCTACCACCACGGGGGGGCGAACTCGCTGGCCAATGCCTGGACCTACCGTACGGGGCCGCTCCGTCCGCTGAATCTCGCCGGGAGCCTCGCCACCACGCCGCTGCCGCTCGTACCCTCTAATGCGCTCCATATCCTCGGCGGCTTCACGGGAGTTTTTAGCCTGCTCTTGCTCCGTGCCCGTGTCGGCTTTGGGCTCCATCCGATTGGCTTTATCGGCGCGTCGGTGTACTCCGGCTGGATGCTCTGGTTCTCGGTGCTGCTGGGCTGGCTGGCAAAAATCATCATCCTGCGCCTCGGCGGGCTGGGAGTCTACCGCGCCGCACTCCCGTTCTTTCTGGGCTTGATCCTCGGCGATGTGCTCAACGCGGTTATCTGGATCGTGCTCGGGGCGCTCACTGGAGTCGGCTATGCCATCCTGCCGCAGTAAGGCACCTGAGCCGCCCCCTTCAGTGGGCGGATAACGAAATTTATGCTATACTTTCTCATTATTGATTTAACGTTAAGTCAGAAGAGGTTTCTATGACGATCTATGTGAGCCCTCAGGGCAGTGACACCAACGATGGGACGAGTCTTGGGCGGGCACTTCGCACGCCACAGCTTGCCGCCGACCGGGCGAATCCGGGCGATACCGTGCTCTTTGCCACGGGCGAGTATGCTATCAAAACGGGGCAGGGAGTCTTGGTACTCACCCGCTCCGGCGCACCGGGGAAGCCGATCACGTTCGCGCCCGTGCCGGGGCATCGGCCGCTCTTCCGGAGCCTGGGGGCGTGGCAGGCGATTAAAGTCCAGGGCGCGTCGCAGCTGGTGATCCAAAACTTGCAGCTACGGGGCATCGCGCGGGAGATCACGCTGGAGGAGGCGCAAAAAGAGAGCAACAACCTCGGCAACCCGCGCACCTGTGGCAATGGCCTCAACATCACCGACGACAAGGCGCGCAAGGCGTTCCCGGCGCATATCACCGTGCGTGGCTGCGATATTCGCGACTTCCCCGGCGGCGGTCTTAATGCGATGCACTGCGACTGGCTCACACTGGAGAACAACACGGTCGCAGGCTGTGGCTTCTGGGCACCGTATGCCAATAGCGGTATCTCGGTCTACCAGCCGGTCGACTTGGATGGCGCGACGGGCTACAAGATCATCATTCGGGGCAATGTCTCGTTTGGCAACTACAACCATATCCCGTTCTACTACTCCAACAAAGACAACCCCAGCAAGCGCAAAGTGACCGATGGCAATGGGATTATTCTGGATGACTACCGCAACACGCAGGGCTTTGGCGGCGGGGCGGGCAAGCCCTACGGCGGCAAGACCCTGGTGGCAAATAATATCGTCTTTGACAATGGCGGCTCGGGAATCCATGTCTTTCGTTCGACCGGCGTGGATATCGTGCACAACTGGGCCGAGGGCAACAACCGCCACCCGGAGCTCCACGACGGCCAGATCTTCGCCAACTCATCCAACCAGGTTCGCATTCTCAACAATGTCTTAATCGCCCCTGCGGGCAAACCGGTCAATAGCGACTACAAGAACGAGGGCAGCGTGGTCTACGACTTTAATCTCTACGCGGTTGCGGATGGGAGCACTCCAAAGTTCGCACGCGCACCGGGGAAGAATCTCCTTGCCGTGCCCAAGCTCACGCTCACCGGCTGGGCCTCGGGCAAGCGCACATTTACTGCCGCCAAAGACAGCCCGCTCCGTGGGGCAGGTACCGCCTTTTCCGACACTCCCACGGACTTCTTGGGCAAGCGACGCAACACCAAGCGCCCTGATATCGGACCTTTCCAACTATGAAAAACAAGCTCCACTGGGGGATCATTGGCTGCGGCCAGATCGCCCTCGATAAATCCCTCCCCGCCTTGCTCGCCGTCCCTGATGCCCTGCTCGTCGCCCTCGCCGATCCCCTCGCCGAGCGCCGTGCTCTGGCGCGTGGGATCACGGGGGAACTGCCTGTCAAAGAGTACGCGGACTACCACGACTTGCTCGCCGACCCCGACATAGACGCGGTCTATATTGCCCTGCCAACGGGGATGCACTCCGAAGCCGTGCTCGCCGCCGCCGCTGCCAAGAAAGCGATTCTCTGCGAAAAGCCACTGGGCCGAAGTGCCGCCGAGACTCGCGCCATGGTACAGGCCGCGAGCGAGAACAATGTCGCGCTGATGACGGCCTACATGTCACGCTTTGGGGACACCTATCAGAAGGCTGCCGAGCTTCTGGCCGCAGGGGCAATCGGTCAAGTGACCTTTGTCTATGCGAATTTTTCGTACCCCGCGCTTGGCCCGTACCCGCCCGGCGCACCCGGTGGCTGGCGCTGGACCGACCCCGATGGCGGTGGCCCCCTGCTTGATATTGGTATCTACCTGGCGTTCGGGCTGCGAGAGCTCCTGGGCGATAGGATCGCAAAAGTGGGCGCACTTTCCTGCGACACGGTCGCTCCTGAGGGACTGCCCAACCGCGATACAACGGTCGCGTGGTTCCAGACCGCCAAGGGCATCCCCGGAGCCTTCGCCGCGACGTTCTCGCACGCCGAGTGCCGGATTCTGTTCTACGGCACCGAGGGCCAGCTCGATCTCTCGAAGTGCTTCTCGCAGCGCCCCACGGGGCACTTAGTCTGCACCGGCAAGCAGCCCTTTGAGCTCATCACCGATGTCTCGGAGACGCGCCCGCACTTCACGAACTATCAGCGTGAGTTTGCGCACTTCACTCAGGCACTACTCCAGAACACCCCGTTCTCCCCAACTCCCGAAGAAACCCTTGCGGATGCGCTCTTGCTGGACGCGCTCAAAGCAGGGGGTGAGGTAACCCTATGAAACTCGCCGTCAATGGGCAGCAGCTTGCCCGCACGTACTCTCTGCCGGAGGTACTGGATGTTCTTACGGGCTTTGGGGTGGATGCTATCGAGCTCTGGCCCGCCAATGTGGGGCCAAAACCGGGCATCACGCTCAGCTCGCCCGAGGAGGCCGAGCGCTGGGAAGGGCGCGACCTGGAGGCCACTGCGGCGCTCCTGCAATCACGCGGTTTCTCGGTGGCCTGCGTGACCCTAGGCTTCTGGGCCGCGCCGGTTTGCTTTGCCAGCGGCGGCGCGAGTGCCTTCACCGAAGCACTTCGCGGTGCGGTAGATGCCGCCGTGGCTCTGGGAAGCAAACTCGTGAACTGCTACTCTACCGGAATTCCCCTCAAGCTCTTTGGGCAAGCCATGCGCCCCGCCGCTGCCTACGCCGCCGAGCGTGGCGTGGTGATCACGCTGGAGAACGAGGCCCACGACGAGTCCGGCCCGCCCGCCAGTGTCCGTAAGATCGCCGACGAAATCGCCTCGCCCGGCTTTGGAACCCAGTACGACCCGTGTAACTACTACCACTCGTATGTCGAGCCCTACCCGGCGGCCTACGAGGAGATTCAGCCGCACATTCGTTACGTGCACCTCAAAGGCGGCTGTCGCTACGATGCCCGCCAGACGGGCGTGCACAAAGGTAGCGTCATGCGCGACTCGGATCGGGATCACATCGGCTACGTGCCGCTGCCCGAGGCCGCGTTTCCTATCGAGGCCATTGTGCGAAGGCTGAAAAAAGACGGCTACAGCGGCTTTGTCACGCTAGAGCCACACGTCCCCCCCGCCGCACTTCTGGAGTTCTACGCCATCGAGATTCCCTACCTTCGGGGGCTGCTGGAGTCGTGATCGTGGGAAGTGGTGCCCACTTAGGCACCACTTCCCGGGATTGAGCTAGTCGTTCTCGGAGAGCGTCCACATGCCGCAGGGACGAACCACGGTGCCGAAGCAGTTGAAGCCATTGGCATTGACAAACGCGGTGGTGTAGTTTATCCCTGGGGTACGTGCGCTCTGCTCCGGGCGCATCCACTTCGCGTGTCCATCCGCGAAGCCGTAGTTCCAGCCCTCGGAGTGGTTGGTCTTGGCACTCGCGACCGGAGGGTTTGCGCCCGCCGGAGGTAGCTGTCCGTTGGGACTGCCTGCGCGGAATGTCCCGTTATGCCCGATTCGGTTGCCCGAGAGCGGAGCTTCCAAAACCGTGATGACACTTGCAGGCGCGGGGAACTCTGCCATCGTGCGCCCTTCCGTGATGTAGTTCGCGCCCGTCTGCACCTCCTGCTTCCAGGCCAGATCGTTGGGAGCGACAAAAGACATCGGAATCGCGTAGGAGCGCTTTCCCGAGGCAGTGGATGTGCGCGGCGTGCCATCGCTCGGACAGACGAGATACGGGTTGTTTCCTGTACCAAAGTTTACCGCACCCGATTTTTGCGCATACGGGCCAATGTAGTGATCCCATGTCCAGGCATCGGTGCCGAAGAAGTAGCGACCAGGACAGAACGTCTCATCGTAGTCCTGGGCATACATCATCATTGCAAGTGAAATCTGCTTGACATTGGAGAGGCACGACGTGGCGCGGGCTTTCTCACGTGCTTGTGCAAAAACCGGGAAGAGAATCGCAGCCAAGATGGCGATAATGGCAATAACCACGAGAAGCTCGATGAGCGTGAAGCCACGCTTGGAGGTTTGGTGAGGGAAAACAGCGTTCATAAGGGAAACCTTTCTTTCATAGACCTAAGAATGCACGGCAGGCGCGGCTGCCGTCGAGTCGCGCACGATCAGCTCGGGAGAGATGATCTGCACGGAGGGGCCTTCCGACTCGCTACGCCCTTCGATTCGAGCGACAAGCAGCTGTGCGGCTTGCTGGCCCATCTCGTAGAGCGGGAGGCGGATGGTGGTAAGTTTGGGCGTGGTCAGCGAGGCCACGAGAACATCGTCGAAGCCCACTACCGAGAGCTGCTCAGGCACGGAGAGCCCGACAGTTCGTGCGGCTTCGAGTACTTCCACCGCAAGGTCGTCGTTGGCGGCAAAGACAGCCGTGGGGGGCTCGGGGAGGCGTAGGAGACGCTCAAGATCAGGCTGGAGAGACTCGCCGATGTTGAGGTCTGCCAGCACGTAGCCTTCCGGGACAGGCAGCTCATGTTCCGCCATCCAGCGAAGGTAGACATCGTGGCGCTCGCGCATGCTGCGCCGCTCGGGAGTCGGTCCCACATAGGCGATTTGAGTGTGTCCTAGTGCGGCGAGGTGATCCAGTCCTAGGGTCATTCCAGTGTCGTTATCTATATTTACACCCGGCACGCACGAGTCTTTCACGCTGGAGGAGATCACGGCCAAGGGAATCCCCAACTCCGTCAGGCCCGCTACCACATCGGAGCTCTCCAGAGGAGCCACCACGATCATGCCATCGGTGCGCTGGTCGGCAAAGGCCGCCGCTGAGGCTGCGACACTCTCCCAGCGCTGGGTGTAGAGCAGAATATGGTAGCCAGC
This sequence comes from Armatimonas sp., assembly GCF_031410135.1. GTDB lineage: Bacteria > Armatimonadota > Armatimonadia > Armatimonadales > Armatimonadaceae > Armatimonas. The sequence continues at coordinate 18,214 of NZ_JANNYP010000405.1, forward strand.
CGTGGCTGCCCCCGCGACAATCCCATCCAGTACTGTCATGGAGTAGAGGTTGTGGATCGTGCGTGAGCCTGCCCAGGTAAAGAGGACGCCAATCGTATCGGTGCGCTGGCGGCGCAGGCCGCGTGCCATGGCATTGGGTGAGTAGTTCAGCTCCGCGGCGAGCTTCTCAATCCGCTTGCGGGTCTCATCGGCGACACGGGTATTGGAGCGCGAGCCATTGAGCACCGCTGAGACGGTCATCGTGCTGGTTCCCGCCTGCCGTGCAATCTCTCCAAGAGTGACCTTGCCATTTTTCACGCTGCCTGCCTCCTCGAAATTTACTCTGATTTATCGTTAAATCAAACTCGATAAATCATAACATGCTTCTCTAAATGTGTCAAGATACAGCCGATTACTTGTGGATTTGGGCAAGTGCGGCAAGCTGTAAAAGCTCTTTTTCGCTCAGGGCCCGATCAAAGACCGCGACCCCGCCGATCCAGCCAGTGAAGCCGACACTGCGCGAACTGTGGATCACGCGCCCAATCGTGAACGGCCCGCCGCTGGTGGCGTCTTTGGGTACGTAGATGCCGTGGGGATACCACCAGGGATTGAGGCGCAGCGCCGCCAGCTCGCGTGTTTGCCGTGTGACTGTTACTCGGGTGTAACCAAACTCCTGCAGCTCGGCGGAGCCTTCGAGCGGGGTGACGAGGCGCGGCTTCTTTTCCGGCGGTGTGTAGTACTGATCGGGCGGGAAGCTGGGATCAAGGCCGGGCTGGTGGCCTTGATCCCAGGCGTTCGCGGCAAACGAGAGTAGGTTGTCTTTTTGTGGGTTCTCTAGCCAGCGCTCGCCCGAGACCCCGTTGAGCCAGCCGGTGATCTCTTGTGTTTTGTGGTCAAAGGTCATCGCAAAGCACTGCCAGGAAGCGTCCAGCACCTCGGCGGGCGCGTCCCAAGGCACGGTCGGGGACGTGGCGAGGGAGTTGCACTTGTGCAGCGCGTAGCGGCACTGAAACGAGCTCCCCCCGTTCTCCGAGACATGGCCGCACGCCGAGCCCTCTTTGTTCAGCCCGGCAAAGAGCGCGTACTGCCGCTGCCCCCTCTCCACTTTCTGAATCCCCGCAGTCGTGTCCTGCTTGAGGTCGGTGCCTTCGTGCCAGATCCCGGCGAGCGCGTGGTTGCCGCTCTCCTGAATCGCCCAGACCACCACGGTAACGGACTTTCCCGCGCCTTTAATGTCCAGCGGCGAGTCGTGGAGGCGAGCGCGGGGCACAAAGAGAAACGGGCGAAAATTAGGGTCGTCCTCCTTGCGAATCCGCACCGCCTCGCCAAACGGCCCGCGCCCCAGCAAGGGGAAGTCGGCGTAGCTGGCCTCGCGGCCCTCGCCCCAGTAGTCCTTGACATAGTTGCCCGCATCGAGGGCGTAGGGAGTGCCGTAGGAAACAAAGCGACGCGCGCCGCCGGGCTCGCGCTTGACAAAGTCCCAGAAAGCGACGCAGCCCTTAGTGCGTGTAACCGTTGCAACACGATCCATAGGTTAGCCAATCTCCCATTTTCCATCGGGGAGTGCCCGGCTCGCTTCAGGTAAAAGCAACCAGCGTGACGAATGTTTTTCGGATTCTGGATCAAAGATACCGATAAAGCCAGGAGCAATCTTAAAAGGGGTAACTTTCCGGACACCTTTCGGGGCTATAGCCATACCTTTCGGTATCGCAACCCACTGGTTCCCATAAAATACCCGACGATGGTTTGATAGCTCAGGATATTTCTCTTTGAGTAGTGATGGTTCATTTATTGGCGACATGAGAACCTTTTCTGCTGCCATATTGAAAGGCTTGTGTGGGACATCGGTCTCCAAGATCAGCTGCTTGTTGGGATAGTCAAAGGTCACTCGGCGATACTGCTGCAGAAATGGCATGCCCAGTATCGCACCTCGCTCAAAGCCGGAGTGTGGGCTGAGAACCCTATCGAGTGGCGATGCTCCGACGGCAAAATCCATGCTGTGACCAAGCCCTTCCGGAGAGCTTAGCTGCAGAGGACGCGCCACTGCCGTGATCTCCATCTTTGTCTGGCTTGTCCCAATACCACCAAGGAACTCTGTTGTCTTCGAATGGACACTCTCTTTAGGAAGACTATAGGCAAGTGCCTTTGCGATACGCTGGGAGATCAAGGTGATACTAGACCCCGTATCTATTTCCGCCCAGAGAGGACAAGACAGTGCGGGGGCCGCATCCGTCTTATGATGAGGTGCCAGAAGCTCCAAGTGCGTCAAGACACGCCCCTGAGAGATATGCAGCGGCAGAGAGTAGGTCGTCACGGGGCCAGCTGCCTTGCGTAGAGGCGGTAGGCTTGCAAGAGAGCCGTTTTTCTCAGACCGGCGTAAAACAAGCTCATTACGACCGAAGTCCAGTGTCACCGAGTAGCGGCTAAGCAATCCTGCACCGAAGAGGCCATCATAGCGGTAGGGGAAATCTTTGGGATCTTTACGAACCTCAGTGAGCGGTAGCCAACCGAAGTTCAGCTTCCCTATCCTGACCGAATCTGCTACAAAATCTCGTGTAACCTCCGTTCCCGTAACGCCTTGTAGGGGCATTTCTCCTAGATAGCTCGGCTTTATCTTTTGAATCGCATCTGGATTCAAAGCTAAGTTATCTGACGCACCGGTGTCGAAAAGCAGCTTGAAATCCTTACCATTGACAGCCACGGTGATAAAGACCATCGCTTTTTGACGCGAAAAAGGAAGTCTTAGCGTCTCCGGAAACTCGGTGGGGTTAGGGCGCTTACGGAGCTCACGGAGACGCGTATAATATTCAAGCATCTTCTCTGGCTGACGGTACGTATCAAGCGTTTCTTCAAAGGGATGGCCCTGCGGCTTTAACGCCCGCAGCCGTGCTACCGCAGCGAGTGTCTCTTTGATATCCTCCAGTGCCTCAACCAATACCCACCAGCTCTCCGGGAGGTCGGGTCGAAGTGCGACCAGCTGTCGGGCAAGGGGAAGGGCCGATTTTTGGTCACCAAGCCACTTCACCAGCAGTGTCGCTTCTGCCAGGAGAGCGAAGTAGTTCTCCGGAGAGCGCTTCCGAGCCGCACGCGCGTTGGTTAGTGCCTCGTCGGATCGGCCTCCCCGCAGCTGAGCCAAGGCCAACAAGCCCTGCAAGTCGATATCCTCGGGTGCGAGGCGCACGGCATCTTCCGCAGCCGCGAGCGCTTCATCCCAGCGATCTAGCCGCAGGAGAGCCCGGATCAAGATCACGCTCTGCCCACTTGCTCGTGCAGCGGCAACCGCCTCCGCGAAACGGTTCTGGGTGAAGAGGGTTGCTGCCTCGGTTGTCTGTTGCGTCAAGGAGAAGCGTGGCATGGGTAACGATTCCTATGGACTAATTGATAATTGATCAATCGCCTTTTTGAATAATTCTATCATCGGGGATTCTTGTGCCTCCCAAGTCGGTGTATTCCTTCAAAACTGCGGCATCGGCAAATTTCCAGTCGGGAGCAATGGCCAGGTTACGGAAGGAGTCCGGGTGGTAGGTGCTCTCCATAGACCGACTGTAGTCCATCCACCACCCGTAGGCCTTGCCCATCTCGTCTCTTGCCTTTTCGATGTTTCCCGCTTTTTTATAGGTGGCACCCCGGATTTTATGCGCATAGTAGGCGCTGAGCGAGGCCATCTGCTTCATATTGTTAATGACTACTTCTAGCTCAGGGTTTCCGCCGCTTTTCATGGACTTGATCAAGGCAAGCGCGTTTTGAGCATCGGTTTGCATCTCATCCGCTACCTCATACGAAGACTTCTTGCCTTTACACTCCCCCTTTGCCGAGGTCGCGATATCGCACAGCTTTGAGCCGTCCGCAACCGTCGTGTCGTTGGCAAACCCATCAATGGTTCTAAATCCCGTGCACCTACCGGGATCGCTCCAGCAAGCTTCTGGGTACCAGTGGAAATCCAGCTTCCACTCTCCCATAATCAGCTCCGTAACCTTGGGCAACGAGCGCGAGGCCAAGGCCCATGCTTTGAAAAGATCGGTAGCGGAGACCTTGGGATAGCGCACCGCCAGTAAGTTTTGCAGTACTTCGTCCGAGGTTTGGGGATTGTAGGCGAGCCGCCCCCACAGCATCTCCATATACCACCGGCGCTCGACCTCAAGCTTCCCGTTCAGAGCAGCATTCTTGTAGCAGTAGGTTCGGCTCGGGTTGTATCCATCAATGCCAATGTACATGCCGACAACGGCTTCCTTCTGGGGAATAGCCATGATAAACTCGCGGACAAACTGGGGGTCTCCCCAGTTAAAGTAAAAATAATCGTCGTTGCGTAGGGTGAGCCATGTCTTCATGCCAATCTTGGCGACATTTTTCGTATCGGACGACCAGGTCGGGGTGGTGGTAGAGTACATGTGGGCCATCGCATACTTCGAGGAAAAGTGCATGGTGGCATTGGGCACCGACTTGAGCGGAGCATAGGTAGTACTCCATGCTGTCACGGAGGACTTCACGCTCCGATGAATCAGATTGAACTGTCTTGAGGGGTTCTCGTGCAGATAGTCCGTGACTGCCTTGCCCATGGCTTTCCACGTCCACTGTGTGTTTTCTTCCTGGGTACCGTCCATCCCGTCGCCCGAGGTGATGCCGAACCCATCAAGCTCGGGATAGGTCTCCAGAAGCGCCCGCATGCTTTTCGACATGTAGTCAATAGTGGTGGGGTTTTTCGGATCTTGTGTTAAGGCGGGGTACTGGGTCTTCGCATAGTCCACATAGATATTCCAGTTGAAGAAGTAGAATGTCATGCCACGGTCATGGGCGTACCGCATCACTTCTCTCCAGAAGGCGACACGCTGCTCGTGGCTTAACTCTTTGACAAAACCGTCGAAGCCTTCGATATTGGGCAAGCATGCCTTGGGATAGTCGGCCAGTTTTACCAGTGCCGGGAAGGGGTGGTGAACCCAGACCGACAGCATGTTGTAGCGATTCCGCGCCTGCTGATCAATCAGTGTCTTCCAGAATGTCATGTCCCAAACATGCGGGATCGCCTTCTTGGCCGAGTTGGAGCTCCAGCCGCCCACGTAGGTCGGAATTCGTTTGTCGAGCGGGAGGTTGAGTTTCATGCCCCGATTCAGCAGCAAAGGGGACTCTTCGGTGTCAAAGCGACCACGGAGCCCACTGCCAGAGAGATTCTCCGCAAGCTGTAACCCTCCGTACATTGCGCCATTGGCATCGCCACCGAGCACCCAGTAGCTCAGCTCAGGCTTGGTCGTGGTGCGCAGGGCGTACGCTTGCGCACCGAGACCCGTAGCGGGCTTGCCGCCCTGAGCGGCGAGCTGAGAAACAACGGCTTTATCGGTGGCGAGGGCGAGGACGATCTTTTTCCCGGAAGAGCTCTTCGCAAGAGCCACGAGGCTGTGGACTTGAACCGTGTAGTTTCGCTTCTCCAGGGCCGCTTTGATGTCGCCTGCGGCAAAAGCGAGCTGCGGTACGGTGGGATCAACGTAAAGCCCGACCGTCTCCGCCGAAGAAGCAGCGGAAGAGCCGAGGAGCCCAACGAGCATCCAGGCAAGAGTCGCGACACGGGTGAAGGATAGGGTCGTCATTTGCGTAAGTCTTTCTCGGAGAGTGTACCAGGCTCTGGTTTTTTGTTTTCCTAAGACTTCCGTGTTGCCCAGCGAGCGCCGCGCAGGAGGGTCTCTTGGAAGCCGACGTTCTCAATGGCCGCCAGAGACGAGCCTTTCCAGACATGGCCGAGCGCGGTATGAAACACCCGCCCCGCGCCGTAGTGCGTGGTCATGAGCATCGGCTCCCACTCGCCCGTGCCGCCGCTCTCGGGCGACGAGTACGCGCTGGCGAGCACGTCGACGGGTGTCTCGTGCATCGGAACCAGGCGATGATAAAGCTCATCTTCCGTCACAAAGTCCGTCAGGCCCGCCATGATCGGGTGCTCTGAGTTTTGGATCGTCACCGTGAACGCATGGAACTTGCCGTGGCCCGTGCCCTCGCGCCACATCAAGCCAACCAGTTTTTCGTACTCCACCCAGCCCGGAAAGGCATTGTCGGCGGCGTGCAAAACGACCACGCCTGTGCCGCTCTCCACCGCACGCAAGAAATTCGCCTGCGCCGCCTCGCTCCAGAGTGGGCCGTTGTAGTCCAGAAAGAGCAGGTCAAAGCCCGACAGATCGCCCTCCAGAGCCACAAAGGCATTGTCGGTGTAGGTGACCGCAAAGTCGCCTGAGGCTGCAAGAACGTCGCGCAGGAACGGGCCGGTGCGCTCCCAATCGTGGTTATTGGCACCCGTGAGGTAGAGAGTTGCAATAGGTTTGTTCATGCCCTACTTTCTACCCGATTTTTCACACTGCGGGAGCGTCTTAGTGGAGTTTTGTCTTCGGGCTCTCCCTATCGTTTGCGGCCACACCTTGAGAGAACTATTTGGCTCCCTGAAGGTGTGGCCGTGTCCGAGATCCCAGCGCTTTGGAGAGGTGTTTTAAGCGCTGTTTAGAGTGGGCTAGGAACCTTTCTGCTCGACAGCCAGGTTGTTCTTGAAAGATGTGTCGATAGTGCTCATCATTCGCTCATTGGCTTCCTTTGCCGCGACGCGCATCTTCTGGCCGAGCTCGCGCATCTCGCTACCTGGCTGACGCCTTTTATCTCCTGATTCTCTCATTTTCTTTCCCAGCTGGCGCATCTCCTCAGCGGGAGCTTTCATCTGCTGCTGAAGCGCACGTATCTTCTCTAGGATGCCTTGGCGCTCCGCCTCGGAGGCGCTTTCCATCTGCTTGCCAAGCGCCTCCATCTCTTTTCCTTTTTCCTCCATTTGTTTACCGAAGGCTTCCATCTGTTTTGCGAACTCCTCCATCGGCTTGCTCATCAGCTCCATCTCTTTTCCCTTGGCCTCCATCTGTTTACCGAGCACCTCAAGGGAGGCATAGTTGTCTTGGAGCTTGCGCAGGGTTTCTGGATCGGTGATGAGGTAGCGCTTGCCGTCGCGATCCACCACGAGGCAGTCTCCGGGTTGTGCCTTCGCCAGCTCACGCTGGGCTGTGGCGACTTTACTATCTTGGCTATGGACGGAGTAGGAGGTTCCCATTCGTAGCGTGTACTGGTAGCGAGATGCTTGCCCCTCTGGGACAGCGGGCACGGATGGCACGACGGGAACGAATGGCACGGCGGGTACAGCAGGAATCGCAGGAATCTGTGGGATAGCGGGTGCGGGAGGAGGTATCTGTACCTGGGCAGCTACGGGAGCTGGGGTAAGGAGCAGGGGAGTGGCGACGAGGGATAGAGAAGCCGTCGCCAGTGCGGTGGACAGCTTAGATTTCAGCCCAAGGGGGCGCATCAGCGGTTTCGGTTGTGTAGGGGGGGTAAACATCGTGTCAATTCCTTTCGTGATAACCAAGTTCGGGAGAGTAATGGCTGGTTGGCCAGCCGGGACGACGGGAGAGAGAGGTTGGATAGGAGCCTTTGCGGCGGGAGGCGCTGCAAGAGGCGGCTCACTTCTTACTGCGGCGATTCGGGCACTGCCTCGGGTCGGATGGAGGCTGAAGGCTCCCAGAGTGGCGAGAAGAGCCAGGCTGGATGCCCCGCGGGGAAGCCCTGTGCCCCGTCGGAGACCCTGGAGGCGGCGCCGGAGCAGGAGGCCATCGGGGGAAGCGACGCCTAGGGTCACCATACCCGCGGTCGGGGTGAGCGGTGGCGAGGGCAGGCTGAGCTTGAGTAGGAGCCGCCCGTACTCTGCAGGGGCCATGCCACTGACCCGCAGTGCCTCGGCGTCGCAGGCGGCTTCTCGCGCCAGATCGTACTCTCGGCAAGCTAGCCAGACAAACGGGTCGAAGAAGAACACCAGCCGCGCCAGATTGGGCAGCGTGCCCGCTAGGAGATCCTTGCGCCGGATATGTGCCAGCTCATGGGCAAGAACGGCCCTCAGCTCGCTCTGCGTCAGACGGATCATGTCGGCCTGGCACAGCACCACTTTAGGCCGCCACAGTCCCATCACCAGTGAGCTCTTTGTCCGCTCTGAGACCAAGATCGGCGGCGACGAAGCAAGCCCCACGGCGCGTGCTACTTCTCGAAGCGGCGTCGCCTCCTCACAGGGGCGAGCCTGAGCTGCCAGCTGTCGAACTGTCCGCCGCTCCCGGCTAACAAGGGCGAGAAGAGCCAGCACGCCGGTCAGCCAGAGCGTGAAGAGAGCGCTTGACACTGAGAGATGCGCTGACAGTGCTGGAGGAGCGGGGGGGATTGGGCTACGGGGCGCTGTCTGTGAAAACTGGGGAAGCGCTCTCACCGAAACCGACTGCACAGCAACGGGCGTTAAGACAACGGTCGGAGAGCTCGGCGCGGGTGCGGCAGGGAGTACGGCCAGCTTAAGCGGCCCCGTGGTGACAAGGCTTAAGAGTGCCTTGAGACAGACGAGCCACCAGAGCAGCGCGCGGGTTGCGGCGGGTAGGCGTGGGAAGAGTCGGCAGAGGCACCACACGATTCCTACGGCGAGCGCTCCCTGCCAGCAGGCACGAAGCATCCCCTCAGACCAGAGAGTGGCCAGCTCATCGAGGTTTGTCAGATTCATCTTGGGCTCCTGACGCTTCCAGAGTCTCCACGAGAGAGCGTAGCTGGGCGACTTCCTCAACAGAGAGGGATTTTTGACGCGCAAAGTAAGCAACAAAGGGCGAGAGCGAGCCCGCTAGAGTGTTCTCAACAAAGCGCTCCACGAGGCCCGTGAGCACCTCCTCGGAGGGAACCGCAGGAGAGTAGCGGAAGACCGTGCCCTCCGGCTCCGAGGTGCGCGTGAGGTAGCCTTTCTTAAAAAGACGCTCAACACTGGTGTTGATAGTCGAGCGGGAGAATCCGCGTGGAATGGCGAAGCCCTCGGTGACCTGCCCGACAGTGATGGGCGCGTGCTCCGTAATGTACTGAAGGATCTCTAGCTCCAGGTTTCCCAGAGTTGGTTTTGGCATCTTGTTGTACTCTCGCTTAACGACGCTTGTGGCTAACCACGTGTGTAGTTATGGGAGTCTACCATGTAACCACGGCTGTAGTCAAGGGCGTGCGTCATCGTTTTTTACATTAAGTTCGTTAGCCTCGCACCGTTTGGGATTGACTGGAGCCCAAATGTAGCTCACACGAATGTTTGACAGTATGTTATACTGCTCCTTATGACTCCACTTCTCAATGTCATTATTATTTATGCCCGAGACATGCAACGCACGGCGGCATTTTATGAGCGCTACTTTGGCTTCACCACAACGGGCGAGATAGTCGAAGGACTGATTGAACTGGCGGCTCCCGAGGGTGGGGCGAGTCTTCTAATCCACCAGGCGGCCAAGAGTGTGAAGCTGGGGCAGGTAGGCGTCAAGCTGAGCTTTTCCGTGCCCGATGTCGAGGCGTTTAAGGCAAGCGTCGCCGCGCTGGGGCTGGAGTTTGGCAGCACGCATCAGGCCAATGGTTATTCCTTTGCCAATGCCAAAGACCCCGACGGCAACTCCGTGAGTATCTCAAGTCGCGCCTTTCGCACTACTGCTCCGGCATGAGCCACGCGGCTCCGGGCGGGGGATTTTGCTCGAACTCGGGGGTGATCCAGCGAGCGGCGGAGATGGGCGCACCAGGGTTACGGTAGGCGTAGACGACGCACCAGCGCATGGGGCTCTCGGGCTGGCGCGGCGTGACGGCGTGTGCGGCATGGGTGTGCATGAGCACCACACTGCCCTCAGGCGCGTCTAGCCCGACAATCTCCAGCGGCTTGCCGGTGTGGGGATGGAGTTTTCCGGCGAGCCAGCCTGCACGTAGCGCCTCGTCGCTCTCGGCGCGGATCTTCGGGTCGCGGAACAGCTGGCTCCCGGGAACAGCCTTCAAGCCACCGTCGCTCTGCCGGAAGCCATTGACATAGAAGAAAATCCGTACAAACCCCAGCTCCGGGCGGTCTTCGGCGTAGTCGTGGCTGTGCCAGCCGATTCCCCGATCACCGCCCGCACGGTTCAGCGCGACGCAGTGGTCAAAGCGCAGCTCAGGACCGATAGCCGCTTGGGCTAGCGCGAGCAGCTCGGGGTGGGCGATCAGGCTCGCCAGATAGACACTGTGCTCCGCCGAGTAGTGCCGAGGCGCGACCGGGTTGCCCGTCGTCTGCGCCTCGATATCGGTGAGCGCGGCAATCAGCTGGGTCTGTGCCTCGGGGGTAAGCCGCCCTGGGAGGAGCACATGGCCATCGTGGTCGAGCGCGGCTTTGTCGCTTGCCGAGAGTGCGGTTTCCGTAAAGAGCATCACCGCTCTAGGATACCAAAAATCTCCCCGGATTCGTGCTACAATCTGGCAAATGGCAACTCTAGGACTTAACCACATCAATATCCGCGCGGACCGCGCGCTTCTCGATGCTCTGCGAGATTTCTACTGCGATATCGTCGGGCTGCACGAGGGCTTCCGTCCCCCGTTTCCCGGCTTTGGCTACTGGCTCTACGCCGAGGGCGCGACCGAGGCCGCTGTCGTGCACCTCTACGAAGCAGAGCCATCCGAGGTTCGTCAAAAAGAATCCCCCACCTACTTTGACCACTTTGCCTTCGACTGTACGGGCTCTGCAGATGTCGAGAAGCTACTGGAAGAGAGAGGCGTGCCCGTCCATAAGACAACAATCCCACTCACCGGGCAGCTCCAGTTCTTTGTCGTGGATCCGGCGGGCAACCGTGTCGAGCTAAACTTCGGCACACCAGCGGGCTAAGATGGCACTTGAGCTTCGCTATCCCTCTCCCGATGGTCGCTATGGCTTTCGGATCAGCTCCTGGGAGGCACGAATGTCCCACTGGATCGAGTCCGCCGAGCTGATCGAGGTCGCCACCGAGGAGCATCTCTTCAGCTTCTCAGACCCCAACTGGTCGGTGGATAATGCCGTCTGGGAAAGCCCGACTGTAGTGGCGCTGACGGTGCGTAAGTACCCTGGCAACCACCTGCCTCCTGACTTCACCGTCGTGCTGGACTGCGAGGCAAAAACCGTGACCGTGGATGGGGTGCCTCTCGCCAAGCCTCACCTCGCCGAGTCCTATCTGGATGAGCTCGTACGTAAGGGACGTCAGAAAACCAAGGGATTCCTGCCTGGTTAGCTCCCCTCCGTTTCAACCAGTACAGCAAAGGCGCAGGCGATCTCGGGGAGGTGGGTGAGGGAGATGAGAATCTTGCGCCCGGCAGCAAGCTCGGCGGCTTTTCCGGTGAGCACAATGCTCGGTGCGCCTGACATCGCCCGCTCGACACATATCTCTTTAAACGCCACGCCACCACCCAGACACTTGATCACAGCCTCTTTGGCAGCAAAGCGCGCGGCGATGTGCGGGGCGGGGTCGGGTCGGGAGAGGCAGTAAGCCGCCTCGCTCTCGGTGAGGATGCGCTTGACAAAGCGCTCCGGGAACTCCCTAAGCGCCTTGCGAATACGTGGGACATCGGTCAGATCCACGCCTACAGCTAGGACATTGCCGCCCCCCCAGCCCCCGCCCAGCGTGGGGGAAGAATCCATCTAGTGGCTCTCTTCGGCCTCGATGAAGCGAATCGCTTCAATCGCGGCCATACAGCCCATCCCTGCTGCCGTCACGGCTTGCCGGTACATGGTGTCATAGACATCGCCTGCAGCAAAACAGCCCTCAATCGGGGTCTTGACGCCGTCGGTGACCAGATAGCCTGCTGCGTCCATGGGAAGCTGGCCCGCAAAGAGGCTCGTGTTGGGCTGGTGACCAATCGCCACAAAGACGCCTTGCACGGGGCGCTCACTCAGCGCACCGGTCTTGAGGTTTTTGAGGCGCACGCCGGTTACTTTCCCCGTGCCACCGTCCAGAATCTCATCGACGCCGCTGTCCCAGGCGAACGTAATCTTGGGGTTCTTGAGTGCCCGATCCGCCATGATTTTGCTGGCGCGGAGCGTGTCGCGGCGATGAATCACGGTGACAGAGCTGCACATACGCGTCAGGTACATCGCCTCCTCCATTGCCGTATCACCGCCGCCCACAACCGCGACATCCTTGCCTCGGAAGAAGAAGCCATCGCAGGTTGCACAGGCCGAGACGCCTTTATTTTGCAGGCGCTGCTCGCTCTCAATCCCAATCCACTTGGCCGATGCACCCGTGGCAATCACCAGCGTCTGGGCATGAACCGTCTGGTTGGCGCTGGTCTCGATCACAAACGGGCGCTGGGAGAGATCCACTTTGGTGATCCAGTCAATACGGACTTCCGTGCCGACCCGTACTGCTTGCTCACGCATGGCGTCCATCAGCTCGGGGCCCTCGATGGGGTGGGCAAAGCCGGGGAAGTTCTCCACTTCTGTGGTGATCGTGAGCTGACCACCAGGTTGGGGCCCCTCAAAGACCAGTGGCTTTAGCTCCGCACGGGCGGCGTAGATAGCCGCTGTCAGGCCCGCCGGGCCGCTGCCGATAATGACGATATCGCGTAGTTCGCTCATGGTTCTAATCTGCTCTGCAATTCTGCGGCGCTTAGGCCGCTAATCTGAAATCTTTTGTTGCGACTGGTCTCGCCGCCTACCAGAATCACCTGGCTTTTCTTGAGTTTTAGTGCATCTGCTAGGGTCTCTAGTACAGCTTTATTGGCTTGGCCATCCGTAGGTGCGGCAGTGACTCGCACCAGAACCGCGCCGTCACCTTGAACGCCCGCCACACGGTTGCGATCCGCCCGTGGCGTCACGCGCACCGAAAGAATGACAACTGACTCCCCCATAGAGTTCCGTCAGTCTCCCAGAGACGCGGTGAGCATCAGAAATGTCAGGGTATTCTGCAAAAAGTGCGCGACCATTCCGGGTACCAGGCTCTGGCGCAAGTGGCGCATGGTCGCAAACGAAACCCCCAGCCCGATAATTGGGAGTGCGTCTTGAATCGGGTGTACCGACGCGAAAACAACCGCTGAAAGCAAGATGCTTGGTAGCCCCGAAAAACGCCTTCGTAGGCCCGTGAAGAGCGCTCCTCGGAAGAAGAACTCCTCAAAAAGTGGTGCTCCCACGGCGATCGTCACAAAGAGCAAGCCACGCTCCCAGCCCGTGCTGGATGTCCCACTGAGCAGAGTTAGAGCAGGATTCGGCGTGGTCGTGGTGCTATTTCGGAAGAGAAAGTTGGAGAGCAGCCCCAGAACTGCAAGCAAGGGGAGGGTTGCCAGATACCCACCAAGCCCGTAGAGAACATTGGCCCCCAGCTGCTCCCGGCTCGCGCCAAGCTCCGCCAGCGAGGTGCCTCGCTTTTTTGCCTTCGCTGCTAAGTACGCAATGGCCAGCCCCCCCGTCAGGAACTGAAGAAGCACCTGGAGCGGAACCACGGCGCTGTGCGACATCAGTACCACGCCGATCAAGAGCCCCAGAGCGCGATAGCTTGCCAGGTAAAAAACAAAGCCGTCTAGTAAGTCCCCCCAAGTGAGCTTCGGCTCCCCAGCTTCCGGGACACGGCCCAGTAGGTGCCACTCGCGCCGCAGGGCCACAAATCCCACGAAGAGAAGCAAGCCCAGCCCGATCACACCGCCTAAGACCGCCAGCACCAAGAGAGGAACCAAGCGCTTGAGAATCGCCCCTTGTGCTTGTGCATCCCGCCTTGCCTCTGCTGCCTCCGCCGCTTGGGGGTTGTCTTGTCGTTTATACAGATCCGCCAGCGCCTGGTTGTCCAGGAAGCGCAGCTGCATGGCCACGAGCTGCGCCTCAGCATTGAGAGGAATCGGTGGAGGTGGATAGGGGCCATACAGAGATCGCCAGAGAAGCTGCTCCCCTTCAGGAAGCTGCTTTAGCATCATCTCATCCAGCGGCTTGTGAAGCTGGTTGCCCAGAATCAGGACCTTGCGTGCGGGATTGAGTTGATTCGTGGCAAGCGCCAGCTCGCGGTAGATTGCGAGGGCCTCGGGGAGGGTGTCGCTCCCGCCAAATTTTGCGAGGGCGTAGTGGGTGCGTGTGAGCCGCTCGGCGGTTAAGTAGCGCTCAAAGTTTGGCCCCGAAAGACCCGTTTGTGTGGGCTTTACCGTCGGCGAAGGCGGAGTGCGGCGCGGCTCTAGGCGGTTGCCAACCAAGAGGCTCGCGACAAGAAGCGCCAGCCAGAGGTAGATGGTCCTGGGAAGCGTCTGCACGCCGCTATCTCTTACTTGCCCGCTTTAAGGCGCGCCTCGGCGTCCTTGAGGTTCTTAGGGCCGGCGATGAAGCTGGGGAACTTTTCCACTACTTGCTTCCATGCCCCAACGGCGTCCTCAAAGCGATTCAGGCGCGTGTAGCAGTGACCCAGGGTGGCATAGGTCGTCACATCTACCCCTCCTAGCTTGACTGCTTTCTGGAAATAGGGCAGTGCCGCTGCATAGTTCTTGGTGCGGAAGAGCTGCTGGCCCATCTCACTATTCAGCGATCCGGGCTTCTTAGAACGCCGAGTGCCGTACTCTAAAAATGCCTCCGCCGCCGCATTTTCTCCGAGGCTCCAGAGCAGATAGCCGCCGGAGCTGTAGGCCTCGTCGAAACTGGGATCCACTTCCACACAGATACGGCAAAGAGAGACGCATCGGACATAGTCACCATCGTGAAAGTAGGTATCACTGGTTTCCCAGAGACCATCCACCACTGCATTAATCATCCCCGCAACCTGGATCGGCGATGAGCCTTTGGGTAAGGGAGGAGTTTTTTGAGTCGCCTTTTTGGGTTTTGATGCGGCACTTTGCATGCGGGTATTGTACCAGCTTTATTAGTTTTCTTGTACTTGTTACCTCGCGTTAATCAGGTTACACTGCGGCAAACTATCTGAGTATTAAAGTGAGGTGTCAGTGCTACTTAAGGAAGCAAAGTTGCTTGTCGTTGGTGAACTAGGGACAGGGAAATCTTCTCTGGTGGAGCGTTTGACAGTCGATAGATTTACGCGGGAGCACCGTGCGTCTGAGGGGATTGTCGTTCATCAGTGGCCGCGACGCATTGGGGACGAAGATGTGTTCGTTCGTGTCTGGGATTTTGGTAGTCAGGAGATCCTGAACCAGAGCTATCGTTTTTTTCTCACTAACCACACCCTCTCTCTTCTTGTCCTGGATGCCCGCCGGGACTCCTCACACAATAAAGAGGAGGACTGGCTGAATACACTGCACGCTGTGGGTGAAGATATCCCGGTGATTGTGGTGGTGAATCACAGCGATACGCAGCCCTTGTCTCCCCTTCGCGAGGAAGTGCTTAAAGAGAGGTTTCCTCAGGTTGTTGCGCTGCTGAAGACATCGTGTGAGACAAACGAGGGGATAGAGGCCCTTAAGGCGACTATTGTTGCGCAACTAGAGGTCATGGTTTCGGGCAGTCCTTCCGCTCCTTCCCACTATGTTGCGCTTCGGGATGCTTTGGAATCCGAGACGCGTGACTATCTCTCGGATGCGGACTTCACTCGGCTCTGTGTTAGCCAGGGGATCCAGACCGATGCACAACAACATGAGCAGTCACTGCTTCTGACGGAGCGTGGACACACTCTGCACTTCGATTCCCCCGAGCTGTACCGAACCCATGTCCTACGCCCCGAGTGGGCTACGGAGGCGGTCGGGGCAGTTCTGCGCTGGCCTGACCTAAGAAGTTCCTACAAGGGTGTACTGGAGCGTGCTCATCTGGCGCTTTGTCTCGACGCACACCGGTATCCGGTAGAGACCCATGAGTTTCTCCTTGCCCTGCTGACGAAGTTTGAGATCGCGATTCCCTTGGAGGCTACCACGCCCTCGAAGTTTCTGGTGCCACAGCTTCTGAGTACCGATGAGCCCGCTCTCCCGGATGTGCGTGGGGCACTGCGCTTTGAGTACCACTACGACCGGCTACCTCCTGCGTGTCTCCCACTATTTATCGCCAAAGCCCACCGTTTTGTAGAAAAAAGAACCTGGTGGCGTACGGGAGTTATCTTGAAGCGTGGCGATAATCGTGCTCTTGTCCGCACCGATGAGAACAAGCAGCGCATGGAGCTACTCGTCACCGGCCCTGAGGTAGGCAGACGGGAGCTTCTGGCCTTCCTCCGCGAAGATCTCCGTCACGTGCACATGAGCTTCTCTGAGACGGTCATAGACGAGATGATCTATGCCAGCGACGACGAAAAGATCTCCCGTCAGCCTCTTTTACTGGAGGATCTACGCCAGCTCAGTAATGCCGGTGAGACGGAGTATGCTGCGCCGGGGGTGGGGCGTGTCTCTCTTCAGGAGCTTCTCCAGCGCTACGTGATCCCCGAGATACCTGCTGAGGAAGAACTTCCTGCTGCCTTGCCTGTACCCGAGCTCACAGCAGAAGAGCGCCAAGTCGAAGCGGAACGCCTAGCACGCGAGCAGCAAAAACAGATCGAGGAGCACAATGCCCGTGTGAAGCAACAGGAAAAACGCGCCGATAAAGTCAGTGTTGTCTTGGAGCAACAGGCTGCTGCCTACGCGGATCGGTGGATACGCTTGCTTCTTGCGTATCCTTTGGTGCTTCTAGGAGGCATGTTCGTGGCGATTTTTGCGCTTGGCTGGCGTGAGACTCTGCCGTGGAAGCGGCAAAATCTCGTGGGTCTTGTTCAGAACGGCTGGCATGCGATGGCGGCTTGGACTTGGCTGATCCCGCTCGTGGGGATGATCGTTGCGATTTTCTACGGCATCTGGACAAAACAGAACCCAGACTCCGATCCCTTGCGCCGTCGCCTCTACGAGAGCCAGCGCCGCAAGCTCTTTGAGAAAAATGGCATTCTGCGTTAGGTATCCTACGTGCATGAAAATTACAAAGCTTGAGACATTTCTGGTTCAGCCACGCTGGCTGTTTCTAAAGATCCACACCGATGAGGGGATTGTGGGGCTAGGGGAGCCGCTCCTCGAAGGCCGTGCGGCTACTTGCGCGATGGCGATTAAAGAGCTGGAGAGTGAGCTACTAGGCCAAGACCCCACCAAGATTATCCACCACTGGCAGGCGATCTATCGGCATGCGTTCTACCGAGGCGGCGAGATTCTCACTAGCGCTCTGTCGGGAGTCGAGCAGGCACTCTGGGACATCAAGGGCAAGGCTCTGGGTGTGCCAGTGTATGAGCTACTCGGCGGCCCGACGCGCGATAAGATTCGTGTCTATTCCCACTGTGGCCTAGGCGATGACCCGGAGCAGAGTGCGGCCAATGTGAAGGCTAAAATCGCGCAGGGCTACACCGCGATCAAGACAGGCGTCTCGGGAGGACGCCCCCCGCGCATGATCGAGACACCGGGCTTTGTTGAGACCGTCCGCGACAAGTTTGCCGCCATGCGCGAGGCGGCAGGCCCCGATATTGATATCGCGATTGATTTTCACGGCGCGGTTCCGCCCGCCACTGCGATGCTGCTGATCAAAGCCCTGGAGCCGTACCAGCCGATGTTTATCGAGGAGCCCGTGAACTGCCAGTACGTGGATATTCTCGCTGACATGGCAAAAAAGACCTATATTCCTATCGCGACGGGCGAGCGGCTCTTCACCAAGTGGGCGTTTCGTGAGGTGCTGGAAAAACGCGCCGCCATGATTCTCCAGCCGGATATCTCCCACGCCGGAGGCATTTTCGAGCTGCGCCTGATCGCAGGGATGGCGGAAGCCTACTACGCGGGGATTGCACCCCACTGTCCGCTCGGGCCGATTGCCTTTGCGGCAAGTTTGCAGCTTGATGCGAGCATCCCGAACTTTCTGATTCAGGAGCAAGTAAACATGGGCGAAGGGTATTTAAAAGAGCCCTTCGTACCAGAGAACGGCTACGTCCCACTTCCCAAAAAGCCCGGTCTGGGGATCGAGCTAGACGAAGATGCCATCGCCGAAAAACTCGGCCACGACTGGAAACCTCCACACCTCTACGACGAAGATGGCTCCGTCTGTGACTGGTAGTCATGCAATCCATTTTAGGGCGCTATTTGGATGGGGAGTGTGAGGCCGTCTGGGAGGAACTTGTGGTCGGGGTAGATCGGTTTGGGAAGCCGATTTTGCATGCAGATGCTCTTGCGGTTGCACGTGAGACCATGCGCCGGGTGCGGCACAACCTGGAGGTGCTCGTCGCGCGTCTCACAGAACAGGGCTACGACTTCACAAAGTACACAGAGGGCTCTCCTTTTGACGGCCCCAAGACTTCTCTTGAGACAGTAAAACCTGAGGTCACGGAAACTCTGGCGGAAATCGAGGCGATCACGGGGCCACTGCCGCTCTCACTCCGAGTATTCTGGGAGATAGTGGGTGGGGTTGATCTGGTGGGTTACTTTCCGGGGATGAAGTGGCACTGGTGCGATCCCATGCAACTCAGTAGCGCCGAAGAGTTCTTGCAAGAAATCAGCGATCTTGAGGAGGAGTTTAGCGAGCTGCCCGAGGGGGAATCGGTCTGGGTGTCTCTGGGAGCCGATGCGCTTCACAAAGCGAACATTAGTGGAGGAAGCTACTGTATTGTGTTCCCGTTAGAGTACCAGGCTGACTTTATCTTTGAACAAGACTCTCATCAATCTACTTTTGTGAGCCACTTGCGCACTGTGTTTCTTTGGGGAGGCTTTCCTGGTTTTGCGAATTTTCCTAACTATCCCACCCCTTCAGAAATTCTTGCTCTGCGCCAGGGACTTCTCCCAATCTGAAATGTTTGCATCGAGGGGTAAGCCGTGATAAGATGACCGTCTGTGTGTGCGGCGCGGAGTGATCCGCGCCGTTTTTACGCCGTCTAAAATTTTCGGAATGAGTAGAGAAAAATGAAGCGAACCTTCCAGCCTAAGAACCGCCGTCGCCTGCGTGTGCATGGCTTCCGTGCCCGTATGCAGACCCCCACGGGTCGTCGTGTGCTCAGCAAGCGCCGTCAGCAGGGGCGACATGCTCTGACGGTTTTTGCCCATAAGCACTAGTCTCGACAAGACGCTCTTGTTGTCTTTATAAAAATGTTGCCGCGTGCCCAACGGCTTGTCCGTACACGGGATTTTCAGGTAACCTACCAGAGAAGGCGTCGGATAGATCATCCGGCGCTGACTCTGTATGTAGGACGTCTGCACGAGGGAACGCCGCGGCTCGGATTTGTCGTATCAAAGAAGGTAGCGGGCAAAGCGCACGACCGGAACCGGGTCAAGCGTCGCCTTCGGGCAATCTGTCTGCCTCTTTTGCCCCAGCTGGGCTGTTGTGATCTGATACTCGTTGTCCGTACTCCTGCGCTTGCGCTGGAGTTTACAGAGCTACAAGTCGCTGTTGTGCAACTTTTCCAGCAGGCAGGGGTCTTGAAAGACAGTGACCCGCAATAAGGACACGACGAGCGATGAAAACGAGGCGCAGGCAGAAAACACAAAGTAAGCTCCAAGAAGCTGCTTCTCTTCTTTCCGAAGGGACGCAGATTGTTTTTCTGGCGCTGATTCGTGGCTACCAGCGTGTTTCTCGCTACACCCCTCCTACCTGCCGGTTCACCCCTTCTTGCTCCGAGTATGCCGCACTGGCCATCCAGGCCTATGGCCCCCTCCGAGGGAGCTGGCTGGGCATGAAGCGTATCTGTCGCTGCCATCCGTTTCATCCCGGTGGCCACGACCCTGTCCCCGGACTCGCTCCCTCAAACGAAGGATAAGACTGAAGTGACCCTTTCCCGACGTGCCTCCACTTTTCTAGCCCTAGCGCTCTTGATGTTAACCCTGCTCTTCGGAGCGGGCTGTGGACCTAGCTACACGGTTCCCGACACCCCCGCTCAGGCCGTCACTGCTGCAGAAGCCAAGGTGAAAACCGCCGAAGAGGCAGAGAAGAGCCGCTCGGCCCAGACTACCGCCCTCTGGCAGGAGGCTGCGGGGTTCTATGGAGCCGTTGCCAATAAGTTCATCACGCAGCCTGAGGGAATGAAGGCCGCCGTGGTCGCCGCAGACCTGAGCATTGCCCATCTCAAGAACGACTACCAGGCCTGGGTTCAGCTCAAACAACAAGTACGTCAAGTCGCAAAGGTCGAGGGGCCCGAGAAGACTGCCCTTGTTGAAAAGCTAGATGCACTTGGCCTAAAGATGGACAAAGACAACTCTAAGGGAGTTGCCTACAAGATCATGGATGGGCTGGTCAATATTTGTGGAGGCAACCCGGAAGGCTCACCGGTTATTGCGATCTTTGTGATTGCTATATTTGTCGCCATTATCATGTGGCCGCTTCAGCTCAAGCAGTACAAGTCTTTCAAAGAGCTGGCCAAGTATCAGCCTGAGATCAAGAAGATTCAGACGCGCTACAAAGAAGATCCGATGCTCATGCAGCAGAAGATGAGTGAGTTCAACCGTCAGCACGGGGTCAACCCGATGCAGGGCTGCTGGATGATCATCCCCCAGATGGGAATCTTCTTTGCGATGTTCCAGCTGATCCAGAGCTATCAGTTCCACTTCACCAACACGCACTTTCTCTGGATCAACCAAGCAAACGGCCTCGCGAGCCTTCAGTGGCCCTCTCCTCTCACGGGTGCGGTTGCCCACCACTTAGGTGAGCTGGATATTCTGCTTCTGCTGCTCTATGCCGTTGCGCAGTTCCTCCAATCGAAGCTCCTGCCCCCGCCGACCGATCCCACGCAGGCTGAAGTGCAGAAGGCCATGACGACTTTCATGCCGGTCATGTACTTCATGTTTATGTTCAATAGCCAGGTGTCGTCGGCCTTTGTTCTGTACTACTTTGTCTCCACACTCTTGGGAATGCTGCGACAGTTCTTGATGAACCGCATGACCAAAGATGAGGGCACCGGCCCGGTCGTACTGGCAGCAGAAGGCACTTCAGGGGATAATGCCAAACCGGGTGCGAGTCTGGCAGCAAATCCGAAGCTAATCTCGCCCAAAAATCAAAAGAAGAAATAGGAGTAGATGATGGAGGATCTCAAGGCGCAGGTGCTGGAGTTTGCTCAGGGCTTTGCCGAAACCACGGGGTTGGACGTGACGGCAGAGGTAACACGGGACGAGCCCGAGGGCGTTCTGATTGGTTTCCAGGGAACAGATGCGAAGCAGCTGATCGGGCGTGGCGGTCAGGTTCTGGATGCACTTCAGTTAATCGCGATCAATAGCATCATGGGACAGGGCCGAGGGCGGCTTCGGGTAACCTTTGATGCCGATGGTTATCGTCTGCGCCGAGAGAAGATGCTCACGGACATGGCTAACGAGCTTGCCGACCAGGTTGCCTCGACAGGCCAGGAAGCAGTTCTCGATCCCCTGCCTCCGCTGGAGCGCCGCATCGTCCACCAGATTCTCACCGAGCGTACCGATATTCAGACCTACTCTGAGGGCGAGGAGCCCAATCGGTATATTGTCATCGCACCCAGGCAGTAATCCTATGCAGACCTCCCTCAACGACGAGGTGCTCCAGAAGTGCCGCGCCACGCTCGCAGCAGATCCCGTGGCGCGGATCGCCCGCAATGCGGTCGCTAAGACCGCCATCAAAGCCGTCGCGCTGAACCGGGATGCGGTTACGCGGCTCACGCACACGTACTCGCACACCGTCAAGACGGGCAAGACCACGTCGCAGAACTCCTCCGGGCGCTGCTGGATGTTTGCGGGTCTCAATCTCTTCCGTACGCAGATCGCAGAGACGCTGGGAGTGGAGGACTTTGAGCTCTCTCAGAACTACCTGATGTTCTGGGACAAGCTGGAGAAGGCGAACTACTTTCTCGAAAATATCCTCGTCACCCTCGATGAGCCGGTGGGAAGCCGCCTGCTCGACTGGCTCTGTGCCAGCCCGCTACAAGACGGTGGGCAGTGGGACATGTTCGCCGCGCTGGTGAAAAAATACGGCGTCGTTCCCAAAGAGGCCATGCCCGAGACCGAGAGCTCGTCGCGCTCCGCTGACATGAACGCGCTGATGACCCTCAAGCTGCGCCAAGCCGCCAGTGAGCTGCGCGCGGCCCATGCGGCGGGGGCCAGTGAGGCCGAGCTTCGCGCCCAGAAAGATGCGCTTCTGCCTGCGCTCTACCGGATGCTGGTAACCCACCTCGGCGAGCCACCCACTGAGTTTCTCTGGCAGTGGCGCGATAAAGACAAGCATTTCCACCGCGATGGCGTACTTACCCCGCAGGAGTTCCTGAAAAAATACGTCACGACGGAGCTTGACGAGCTGGTCTGCCTGATTCATTGTCCCCAAGCCACCAAGAGCTACAACACCCCCTACACGATTGCCTATCTGGGCAACGTGGTGGGAGGGCAGCCGATTCAGTATCTGAATGTTGAGATGTTGGCTCTCAAGGCCGCGACTCAGGCGATGATCCAAGAGGGCAAGCCCGTCTGGTTTGGCTGTGATGTGGGCAAACAAATGGATCGCGATCTGGGTCTGATGGACCTAGAGCTCTTTGAGTACGAGCCGCTCTACGGAACCAGCCTTGGCATGGACAAAGCCGCACGCCTTGACTACGGCCAGAGCCTGATGACCCATGCCATGGTGCTTACCGGCGTTGACGTCGACGAGAACAATCAGCCGCGCAAGTGGCGCGTCGAGAACTCTTGGGGTGATAAAGGTGGCGATCAGGGCTTCATGGCCATGACCGACTCTTGGTTCGATGAGTACCTGTACGAGGTGGTCGTCGAGAAGCAGTATCTCTCCAAAACACTTTTAGCACTCCTCAATAAACCCCTCGTTCCGCTAGACCCCTGGGACCCCATGGGCTCGCTCGCCGCCTCGGTTTAGGTTAAAATCCCCTTGTAACGCTGGCGTAACGCAAAGGCGCTACACTCAAAAACAGGAGGAAGGCAAGAATGACACTCAACCGTCGGCAGGCACTCCAGCTTGCCGCTTTTGGACTACTTCAAGGCCCCGCTCTGGCGCAGGGGCAGGGGATACCCCACCGGTACTTTGGAGGCTTTGAGAACGACCCAACCGGCGAGAAACACGATACGACGCGCTGGGCAAAGCTGCCGATCCTCGGGGTTCTCTGCACCGTGACCTGGAAGCAGTCCCCCACGGACAAGTGGACCTGGTTTCGTGGGCTTAAGCAGGGCTACGCGGTCGGCAAGAACGTCTTGCTCAAAGACGAGTGGGAGGATCTATGGCTTGTGGGAGGCCGTCGGCTTTTTGGCAAGCTCTCGGGTGACCGGAAGACGGTCTGGGAGATTCCTCTGGCCCGCAAAGGCAAAGACCTCAAGCTCGGCAAGCCCGTGGCAACCACTTACACCGATCTGTGGCTTGGGGGGACGCTGGCCGGAGTGCGGAACCCGCGCACGGTTCAGCTGGCCTCAGAGTACGATGGATCTCTTCAGCCCAACACCGTCGCTGACATCGACTGGCTCGACAGCGACGGCGAGGTGATCACAACTCTGCACTCCGTCCTCCGCCCACCTGACTCCTACTACCAGTGCTACACTATCGAGTTTCTAGACCCGGGCAACCGGAAAGTGCGGGGATTCTTAGATAAGCAAGGGCAGCTCCTCTCGCCGCTCCTGCCCGAGGCCCGGAGCTTCGTCTACGTGGAGGGAAACCGGGAGACCTTCTGGTACGCCGTTCCCGTCAACGAGCAGAAGACCCGCTTCTTTCCCATCACGCAGCAAGGGCAGATTCCCACCGATGTGCTAAATGTGCGCGGCTACTATCCTAACATCACCTTTCCGGCTCCCGGTACCCCCGAGACGGCTTTTTCTCCTGTGATCGTTGGGGGGTGGCTGAAAGAGTACGAGCTGGAGAGCGGGCTGGCGTATGGCTGGGTCTCGAAGAACCTGAAGCAAGAGACGGGGCCGATGTGGCGCTCGATGCAGCGCCTGCCTGCGCCCAAGGTCGAGTGCCTGCTCGCTGAGCTGCTGGACGGGAGCTGGATGGTCTACCGGCTGGCACACTACACACTACGCGATGCGGGCCAGCCTGCCCATGAGCCACTCCTGCCCGAGCCCGCTCCCAGCCGCGCGGAGGCACTGCGTCGCTTGGAGCCTGTCTACCAGGAGAAGATCGTCAAGCCTCAAGAAGAGGCCCGCCAGAGAGAGCTGGAGCAGGCGCGACGCTACTGGGAGCAGCGAAGCAAAGACAACATCACTCTGCTCATCGCCCATGGCTACAAGCCCGGCCAAGCCACCGAAACACCTGCCGAGCTACAGGGTATCGCTGAGGCACTCCGAAGCATTCGCACCGCGATTGAGCTCCGTCAGTACAACGACTACCAGCAGGCGCTGGCCCGGCTCCCCACCGACTGGCAGATACGCTACATCATATCAGGGGGGCAGAGCGCCTTTGGAGAACACTATAGTATCACTGCAGACGTGGTGGAGGGCTATGCGAAAAGCGCCCGCGACCCTCAGCTCGCTGCCGAGCTTCGTCAGCGCACTGTGAGCCTTCGCGCTCAAGAAGAGGCACGCAAGAAGCAGGCAGAGCTCGATGCCACGGCGTTCAAGAAGCGCCAGGAAGAGTGGAAGCAACAGGGCAATCCCAACGGCCCCGCCAAACCCTCTGGGCATGTCTACACCGCTCCGCCCAGTGCCTCCTGGGTCTACAAATCACAGCCTAGCACTCCCACTTCATCGGGTCTCGGGCAGTACATGAAGGATCTCTATGAGTATGGGCGTGGTAGGGACTGGAAGCCCGTCTACCGATAACCTGATAGACTAAGTATTCAAAAGAACGTTCTGGAGGGTTTGGTTTTGTCTATTCTTGTGGTAGGGGGCGCGGGCTATATTGGTTCGCATACCTCACTGTATCTGAAGGAAAGTGGCCACGATGTGGTCGTGCTCGACAACTTCGAGCTGGGGCACCGAAAGGTCACGAAGATTCTGAACGTGCCCTTTGTCTATGCCGACTACGGCGATAGCGCAGCAGTTGCAAAGGCGATTCGCCAGTACAAGGTTGATGCAGTGATGCACTTTGGGGCCTATGCCTCGGTGCCAGACTCCGTGGCTGATCCGCGCAAGTACTACGAAGGAAATATCAGCAAGGGCCTCTCGCTTCTTGGGGCGATGCTGGACAACGGGGTCAAGAACCTGATCTTTTCGTCGAGCGCTGCGACGTTTGGTGAGCCGCAGATTCTCCCCATCCCCGAGGATCACCCGCAGAAGACCACCAACCCCTATGGTGAGACTAAGCTCATGTTCGAGCGGATCTTGAAGGACTACGAGCACGCCTTTGGCCTCACCAGCGTGAGCCTGCGCTACTTCAACGCAGCCGGTGCCGACTCCCAGGGCCGCCTTGGGGAAGACCATAGCCCCGAGCAGCACGCCCTGCCGCTTCTGCTAGACACCGCACTGGGCCGGAGAGAAAAATTCTTCGTCTACGGCACCGACTGGGACACCCGCGATGGAAGCTGCCTGCGGGACTTTATCCATGTCGAAGACCTCGCCGATGCCCATATCCGCGCCCTAGGCTATCTCCGCGAAGGCGGCAAGACCACTGCCTATAACCTGGGCAACACCTACGGCACCACAGTTCTGGAGGCGCTCGCCGCCGCGGAGAAAGTGACCGGCACCAAGATCAACTGGGAGTCCGCCCCGCGTCGTGCAGGCGACCCCGGACGGCTCTGTGCCTCGTGTGAGAAGATCAAGGCAGAGCTAGGTTGGTCGCCCAAGTACCCGGATATCGAATCCATCCTCAAGCACGCCTACGAGTGGCGCAAGTCCCACCCCAAGGGCTACTACACCGAGTCCGGGGATTAAAATCCCCGACTTAGAATGCTAGAAGCGGCACTTGCAGGATTCGGGCGGGGCCGAGGAGGCCGGAGTCGAGGGGCTTGTCGTCCTTGGTCCAGTAGCGCCAGGTGGTGAATGTGACGCGGTCGGTGGCGGGGCGGGGCTTGCCTTCGAGAAGCCACTTGGGCCAGGCTTTTATCGGGCCAGTCTTGCCGGTCCACTCGACGCCTTCTTCTGGGGGAAGCTGCTCGTCGCCGATGAGGCGATTCACCCAGAGGTTGGTGAGCTTGATTTCGAGTGAGTTGCTTCCGGGGCGCACTAGGTCGGTGATGTCCACGCGCCACGGGGCTTTCCAGAGGGTGGCGATGGCCTGGCCGTTGAGGAGCACGTCGGCGAAATTTTTAACCACTCCCAGGTCTAGGATCACGGCGCGGGTGGGGTCGGGCGTGACGGTGAAGCTGGTCTTGTAGGTGACAGTGCCGGAGAAGTACTTCGCGTCGGGCTCCGTAAACTCTGTCCAGGAGACGAGCTTTTCGAGTGTGCGCGGCTCTTGACCGGGGAAGGTGAGCTCCCAAGCGGTAAGTGGGGTTTCGCGCAGAGCTGGGGCAGACACTTGCTTGATCGCGCCACGCGGGTCGGTGAAGGCGTAGGTGCCCGGCGTGTAGGCGAGGAGCTTGCCATTCGTGAGCGTGAACTCAGGGAGGGCATTGTCGGGGCCGCTGCCGAGGAGCACCAGTGTCGCGTTCTCCCCGACGGTCTTCTCTAGCGGCTTACCATCGAGCGTGTAGGAGATGCGGAGGTGCTTGACATGGAGGTTGATCGGGTCGCCAAAGAGGGCGTTGCTGGCGGGAATCTCGGTCTCTCCCTTGGCCACCAGCTCCTTCACTTTCGCGGTCACATCTGCGCCACCGGCACCGTCAACGGCCTCGTAGCGTGCGGAGAGGATTTCCAGAACCGGCGGCTTGGCGATAGCTACCGGGCCGCCCGTGCGCTCGACCTTCGAAAAACTCTTGCCTGGCTTGCTGCCCTTGCGGAAGACCACAAAGACCGACTCGGCGGGGCCAAGGGCAAGCGTGACATTTGTGTGGGTTTTATCCGTTGTCCAGAGCGGGGCGGTCTCCGTCGTGCCTGTCTCGGGGTGCCAGAGCTCGGGGGCGCGGCCCGCGACGCGGAAGCCAACCGTGGCTTTTTGCTGGGTGTAGCGCTGGTTGCTGACAAAGTAGATCTCCGCATCGGGCAGGCTACGGTGCAGCCAGACAAACGGCGTGCCCTTGGGAAGCGCGACATCGGGCGGAGGGAGCGCGGCCTCCAGCGTCGTGAGCGTGAGCTGCGCGCCCAGTGCCTTCACTTCGGCATCGCAGGCTGGGTAGCCGACCAGGCTCGGGGATTTCTCCGGCTTGCGTCCCACAATCTTCGCGCCCGCCTTGCTCAGCTCCACCAGCTTGGCTGTTGTCTGCGGGGTCAGCCAGACCGAGTCGGGGATCATGAGGACTTTGTAGCGTGCGCCGCTGGGCAGCACTACCTCGCCTTTATCCACTTTTGCGGTCAGCAGTACCGTGCGGTCGCAGCCGTCGTAGTCGTAGCCGGGTGGCAGGCTGGGGCGGTAGAGATCGTTGGGGGCATCGTCACCACAGAACGTCAGCACATCGGCCACGAAGCGCCCGGACTGGAGCAGGTGCTGGCAGCGCGCGACGTAGGTCAGCCAGGTGCCTGCTTGTTTCCACCATGTCTGAGTGCGCTCGATATGTGAGCCCCACGGCCCCATGGTCATGCCTGGCTTGAGATCCAGCCACGGCTGGTGGGCGTAGCGGTGGAAGATATAGCGGTTCACGCCCTGGCTAAACATCCGGTCGCCCAGCGCCTTGATCCCATAGGGCTCGACCTGCCAGCGCCCCTCCATCTCGCTTGCGGTAAACGACTCCGCCCCCACAATCTTGCGGCCCATCACATGGGCGCAGCTCGCCGCGATCTTGACGGTCTCGCCCGCGCCGCCGCCCGGCACCCAGAACTCGCCCATCAGAATATCGCCCTGCATCCCGAGCTGAAGGTTATCAAACGGGCCGTTGCCGTAGGGCTCGATGGAGAACTGCATTTTATTTTCGTGGCAGAGCTCTTTAAAGCGCCCGGCGTAGTTCTCGGTGAAGAGATCGGCGATCGTGCGTCGCCAGTCCCATAAGAAGCGCTCGGACTGCTCCGGGCTCCCGATCACACGGCCCGTGACCACGGGCATCCAGGGCAGGGGATCGTAGCGGTGCTGGGCGATAAAAGCGCGGCGCAGCTTGGGGGTCCAGTTCTGGCTGCCCATCTCGTAGGAGTCAATCAGCGCATTGTTAAACGACTTGCCCACCAGCTCCGGCCCCATGTCCGTGAGCACCGGCGCGACCCCTTTCTCCCAGTGTAGCTCAATGGCCTCCCGGCTGAGCTTGTCGCACTCCAGGCCCCGGCCCGCCTCGGGTGCGGGAGCGTTTTGTGCACCGGTCGGGGTATGGCCCATACGCAATAGTAGCCACTCTCCCGCTGGGGCTTCCCAGGTAAGCTTGCCCTCGGCGGTGCACTGTAAGACCGTCACATCGTCCCAGGGAATCGCACCATTGATGACGGCTCCCCCACCCACCACACCCTTCACATTGAGCCCGAGCCCATCGCCACCCCGGTCAAAGAGAGCCTTGGCGCGGATATTCTCCAGGCGTGCCGTATCTCCTCCTACCGGAATCTTCACCGCTAGCACCGCGATATCGTTGTAGTACTTTTCCCGCTTTGTCGGCTCTTTCAGGGTCAGTGTCAGCTTGCTCCCGCCCGTAACCGTAGTCTCGGACCAAGTAAGCACCTGCATCGCAAACTCCGGCGTGATCCAAGGGCCGCCCGAGCTCGACCAGCCTGCGCAGTTGTGAAAGCACAGCTCGATCCCGAGGCGCTTGGCCTCTTTGGCCGCGTGCACCATCGCCTGCCGCCACTCGGGGGTCATGTAGAGCACTTTCCCCAGCGGAATCCCTTGATCCACATTGAAGATCTGTGCCCCGCCGATTCCCGCCTGCGCCATCGCCTCTAGGTCGGCGGTGATCCCCTCGTGTGAGATATTGCCGTTCATCCAGTGCCACCAGGTGTGAGGCCGCGCCGCCAGCGGCGGCGTCTGGAAGGACTTTGCCTCCAGCACCTCAGACGGCATGGGGGTAGCCTGGGGCGCTTTCTTTTCGAGCTTCTCTTTTGGCTCTTTTTCCTGAGCAAGAGTGGGAGTGGCCACAAGGGCAAAGCTGGAAGCGAGAAACACGCGTCGGTTCATAGGAAGAGATTCGGCACTAGCAGGAACTCTCCCTGCCTCCGCAACAATATTCTGTCAAATCACTCTCAGTTTCTGGAGGTTAGAAAATGCGCTCTATTTTGTCTTTTGTTCTTATTCCGCCTGCTTTGTTCCTTACCGGCTGCCTGGTGGTGACTGTGCCAGCGCCAACACCGGAAAAACCTCGTCTCCCTGACGCGACCTTAGAGCCTCAACCAAATCAGGGCACCGGTATTGTCGTTATAGGAGACAATAATGGGATTATTGTGGGGGGGACTTCCGTATCGCGTACCGGTCAGACAGTTGGAGTGGGCGAGGTGGTTTCTCAATCACGCAAGCTCGGCAGCTTTATGCGGATTTCGTGCACTGGGACTCTCGATATTGAAGTGGTTTGTGGCAAAGCACAGAGCGTGACAGTGACGGCGCAGGCAAATCTCCAGTCCTTGATCCGCACTGAGGTTCGAGGAGACACACTCACGATTACGGAGGAGGAAAGCTTGTATACGGACAAGCCGCTACGAGTTAAGGTTACCTGCCCGACACTGGATACGATCTCCTCGCGCGGAACGGGTAGTGTAATCGTGAGCCAGCTCAAGGCCGAGAGCTTGTCGGTTGATCTATCGGGTACCGGAACCATCACGCTCTCCGGCACCACAGAGACCGCTGATCTCCAGCTCTCCGGAACGGGTGAGCTGGATGCAGAGGACTTACAGGCTCATGAGGCAACGGCTCAGTGCTCGGGGACAGGCTCGCTCCTCGTCTGGGCATCTCAGCGCCTCGATGCCAGAGTCTCCGGGACAGGTAGTATTCTTTACAAAGGCAAACCTGAGCAACTTCGTGAGCAGATCAGCGGACTTGGAGCGATCCGCCAGCGCTAGACATCTCTGAGGAGAGTTTTTCCGGGTCATGTGAGCGATTCCAGGGCGACGACAAGCTGGGCGAAGAGGGCTGTGATCTCGGCGATGGAGATACTGTCCCGGTCGTCGCCGGTGGTGGGGATGGGAGTCAGTACCTTGAGAAAGGCGTCCTCGGGGTGGTTGGCACTCGCAGCGCTCACCAGGGCGTTGTAGGAGGGCACCATGTAGGGGCAGGAGCTGACGGGGATGGCGTGGCGCAGGTGCTGGATAGTCTCGGTGGCCATGCGGATAATTGTGGCGTCGTTCATTGTTCTTGTTCTTCTTTCTGAGTAGTTGAGGTGAGAGCTTCGCGGATCTTGCGGACTCCGTGAAAGAGGCGCGACTTGACCGTGCCTTCGGGACACTGCATCCGTACGGCGATCTCGGGGATGGTCCAGCCACCAAAGTAGTGCAGCAGAACGGCCATGCGCTGGTCGGTAGGGAGCGCCTCGACACTGGCACGAACCTCGGATTGCACTTGCTGGGTGAGGATTGCGTCTAGAAGATCGCTGCTAAGCTCACTTCTTGGCTCTACTTGCTCATCCCAGGCCACAAGCGTGACACCGGGAATGCGCCGCAGATAACTCCGTCCCACATTCAGCGCGAGCTGCTTAAGATAAGCCACAAACTGCCCTCGTCCTTTGTAGGAACTCCCATGGCGATGGAGCCGGGTGAATACCTCCTGCGTTAGATCCTCCGCCGCTTCCAGGTCGGAGGTCATGGCGCTGAGCAGACGGCAGACCCAGGGGCGGTGGCGGCGGACAAGCTCGGTAAAACAAGCCGCCTCGCCGCGCACCGCTCGCTGGAGCAGGCTGTCATCATCTCCGGTTGGTCGTCGCATCTCACCCTAATAAACCCGGCTTTCTCACAAACCGTTCAGTGCGGGGTAGGATATTTTTATGGACACCGATTTCCGCGTTTTATGCAACGGCACCAAGCTTCATTTTCGCGTGCGGGGGACGAGCGCCAAAAATCCCCACTTGCTGCTGCTGCACGGCGGGCCGGGGTTTTCGAGCCACATGTTCTATCCGTGGGGTGTAGCGCTGGAGAGCAAGCTCAATCTTGTCTACCTGGATCAGCGTGGCTGCGGTGAGTCGGAAAAACTGACGCCCCAGACAGCGAAGAGCTTCACGGTGGCAACTCTCTTGAAAGATATCGAGGCGGTTCGAGCGCACCTGAAGCTCGGAAAGTGGTTCGTTCTAGGTCACTCGTGGGACTGGAGTACGTCGCGGCCTTTCCTAAAGCGGTGCGTGGCTATGTGCACATGGACGGCCTGATCTCCCAGCCTCTGAGCCAGGACGCGATCTTTGCGGCGGCAGGGGAGTGGGTCAAGCGCGATGCGCTCAGTGAGAGTGCCGAGCGGCGAGCACGCGGAAAGCGGCTTGCGCCCTTTGTGGACTATGGCCCTAAGCTCCCGCCGGGGACGCAGCGGCTACTCTCGGCGATGCAGTTTGCCATGTCGCTACCCGAGCTCTACTACGCCGACCTAAAGCAGCAAGCGGCCTACCAGGCGAAGATTATCGCAGCGCTCAAAGCCTACAAAGTCCCCGAGTCGGTGCTCTACGCCAACGAGCCGGGTATTGCCCTCGCCCAGAACGATGGCTACGCGACGCGCGATGCACAGTCTCTGTTTCCGAAGATCACCGTGCCGACGCTGATTCTCAATGGCAACCAAGACGGCGTGATCCCACCGGAGCACGCCCGGCTCGCCGCGAAGGGAATCAGCGGCGCTCGGCTGGAGCTATTGGATCGCTGTGGGCACTTCCCGTTTGTTGAGCAGCCCGAGAAGACCACCCAGGCGATCCTAAAGCTCGTCGGTTAGACGCTAGAGAATCGGCTCGTAGAGGTCGGTGCGAACTTCCTCGACGGGAGTTGTCTCGCAGTCGTTGACATAGACCTCGAAGCAGGGGCGGGAGGGATCTAGAGTCTGTCCGCTTGTCGGGAACCACTCGCCCATAAACCGCCCCCAGGCCGCGCTCAGCCCGGAGTAGTCGCCTAGGTACGTGGTCACAGCGTAGCGCCCGCCCGCAAGCTCCAGCACCTGAACCGTCGGATCGTCGGTGGTAAAGTCCGCAGCGACCACGGCGCAGATATCGGAGCGCAGCTCTGCGGCAGGAACCGTCTCGGGGTCGTCGTGGAAAATCGCCAGGCCCGGCCCTGTCTGTGTGACTCCATTTGCCCCCAGCCAGCCCATGAGCCTGCCAAAGACCGGCCCCATCTCCGGGTACGGCCCGATATGTCGCAGTGCCACCACGCGCCAGGCGGGGGCATTTTCTTGAATCGTAACGTCCATTAAAGTTCCTTTCGTGCGAGGGACAAACACCGGCACGACTCCTGAAGCGCTCCAGTGCAAGCTGTTGGAAGTGGGCAAGCGGCAGCCCCGGCAGCTCGCAACAAACTCCGAGGGAGCGCAGCCAAACGTAGCCCGAAAGGCGCGGCTAAACGCCTCCAAGCTCTCATAGCCCGCGTCGAAGGCCACTTCGGTGACCCGCTGGCCTGAGTGTAGGCTACTCGCCGCCCGCTCCAACCGCAAGCGCCGAAGAAACTCACCAGGGCTCTCCCCGATCATTCCAGCAAACATCCGGCTAAAGTGAAACGCCGAGAACCCTGCGGCCTCGGCGAGCATGGCAGGCGTTGCGTCTTGCGCGGTAAAGGCCGCTGCAATCGCCCGCTGGATGGCTTCTTGGTAGAAGTGCTCTGTGTCTGTCCTCACAAGAGCACTCTACCGTTTGCCTCAAGCGTTTGCCTGATATTTCTTGCGGACTTACATGCCCGCAAACAGAAAGACTTCACGGACGATCTTGTCGCCTTCAACGGTGTAGATTCCCACCTCATCGGCGACAATGCGTTGGCCGTTGGACTTCATGGTGACATCAAGCTTGAAGCGCACCACGAACTGATTCACACCACAGAATGGCCCCTCGACTTCAATGCCATGTACTTCATGGTTTGCTATCCAATCTGCTCCCTTGGCTTCGCAGGCTACCAGCCCGACCACTTCGGAGCCGTCGCCTTCCACACTGACGATTCCCTCGGCGTAGTACGCCGCCATTGCTTCGTCAAACTTACCTTCGCGGCAAAGGTCAACCAGACCCTGTCCAATCTCTGAAACGTTCATCACAAACCTCCAGGCAAGAGTATAGCGGCATTTTTACGGAATAGCAAACTAATGTTTGTTAAATTCAGAAAAAGAAAAAGCCGGGCACATCTGCCCGGCTTTTGGGGGATTTTCTAGATTTTCTCGCCGTACTTATCAAAGTGCAGCGCCTTGCACTGCTCTGTCCAGTTCTCGCGACCGATGCGGCCTTGGAAGTGCTCGATATGCTCTGCGACTTGCTCCAGCATCTCAGGGGAGAGAAGGGCGATCTGCTTGAAGGTGCGGATTCCCAGGGTGTGGAGCTTGGACTCAATAAAGGGGCCGACTCCGATGATTTCCTTGAGATCATCTTCGCGATTTTGTTCCACAGCGGCAATGGTGAGCCCTGCCGCTTTGGTTGCTGCGGGGGTAGCACGAAGGCGCGCCAGCTCTGCGGCTTGCTGCTGAAGGCGGGTCTCTTGTGCATTGAGCTGGGCCTGCGCGGTCTGAATGGTCGCGTTGGCGGTCTGGATATTAGTGTTGGCCTGGGTCAGTGCCTGGGTATGGGCAGAAAGCTGATCTTGCGATTTTGTGAGTGCTTCTTTCAACTGATCGCGCTCAGCGGCGATTGCCTCAAGTGCTCCAAGAGTTTTAGGCCCTGTCTCGGTGAGCCGGGGCTTGGTTTCGACGGTCTGTACCTTGCCCTCCGAAGCAACCCGTAGCTTCTCATACTTTTCCAGGTTGAGTGTTAGCTCATCAAGGCGTGCGTTAAGCGGGATGGCTTCGGCGCGAACCCGATCACGGTCGGTCTTGGCTGTCGAGATCTCCGCTTTGAGGGCTTCGAGCTGCTTGTCGCGCTCTAGCTTGAGCGTTTCGAGCTGCTTGTCGCGCTCTAGCAAGCCGCGCTTGGCGTTGTCTAGGTCTTTTTGTAGCTTGGTGTCTTGCTCGGGCTTTACTGCCGACGAGCGGTTGCGACCTAGCCACCACAGGGCCAGCAAGTACCCCGCGACGGCGGCGAGGAGAAGACATATCCAGATAAAAGAGAGAAAGTGGAGCATAGCGATTCCTTCGTTAGCGTACCGTAAAGCCCGTGCGTCGGTTACGTCGTCGGCCTTCTTCGGTGGCGTTAGAAGCGATAGGTTGTGAGGAGCCGTAGCCCCTTGCAAAAAGATGAACGGAGGGGATTCCACGGGAGACCAGGTAAGCACGGACAGAGTCTGCGCGCTTCTGACTCAGGAGACGGTTGGCGACAGAGTCACCCTCGCCATCGGTGTGACCTCCGACAACGACCGTCGCCCCCATCTGCGTTTTGAGCGCCTCGGTAATCTGGTTGAGATAGGGGTAGGCCTCGGGCTTGATACGGGAGCTTGCGGTGGCAAAGAGAACCTCACCCGAGGCCACCGCTACATTGATTTGTGCCTGTGCTTTCTGGCGCTCCGTCTCGGAAAGAGCAGCGGTGCTGGAAGGCTCCGGCACGGCGCGTGGCTCCCCCGCGAGCGTGAGCTGGTTTTCCAGAGTCACCCCCGACGGAAGCGTGGCCTTCATCATAGCCCCAAACTTCTGGCGCTCCGCATCCGAGCGAACCAGACCCGCCATCGTGATCACATCGCCGCCCGCGGAGAGCTCTAGGTTACGGACACTCTTCAGAGCCGTGAGAGTCTTAAGAGGCTGCTCGGGCCAGCCAAGCTCGCCTCCACTACCACTCAGAGTTGTCTCATCTTTGACCGTCCCGCCGAAGGCTGCCTGAACAGCTCGAACTGCGGCTTTGCGGCTGGCATCGTCTGGATAGACCCCACGGACATAGTGAATGCCTTCGTAGCTGAGTACCTGAACCAGCCCGGTTACATTCCCGGTTGTCACGACGGCCGCAGGCTTCGGCGAAGCGCTAGGCGCAGGTGAGGCTGAGGCTACTGGTGAAGCGCTGGGTGTGGGCGTGGCCGAGGCAGAAGCAACGGCGACGGGCGAAGCGCTGGGTTTCGGCGAGGGCTTTGCGCCGTTCTGACCCAAGAGATTGACATCGAAGAACCAGGGCACATGCGCCGACAACTCGTTCTGGACGATGGACTGCGCACGGGTTGCGGTACTAGAGGGGCCAAAGAGGTTGACATCAAGACCATCCACCCCGACACTCCAGTCTGTCTTGCCGGGCTGCCCCATGAGCCCATCGCGCTTCAGGGCTGCCTCCGCCTCGCCTTTTAAGTACTTCTCAATGGGCGTGCGATGGCAGGTTGGGCACAAGACAGCCAGTGCCAGCAGCCCCAGTGCCCCCAAACATCCTGCGGAATTATGGTTCATAGTTCTTGTAGGAATGTACCTTTCCTAAAGCAAACTGGCAAGCGTTTTAGAATAAACCGGTAAGCTTCTCAGTAAGAAAAAACGGTACACTGGGCACTATGGTTGAAAATGTCTCTCGGACCGTTTTGTCTAACGGCGTTCGTGTGGTAACGGAAAGCATTCCGACGGTTCAGTCGGTCTCGGTGGGTCTCTGGGCGAGTGCGGGCTCGCGTGATGAGGAGCCGCGCCTGCGAGGCATCTCGCACTTCTTAGAGCACATGTTTTTTAAGGGCACGCAGCGCCGCCCGACTGCCAAGGACATCGCCGATGAGATGGACGCGCTGGGCGGCTATCTCAATGCGTTTACGGACAAAGAGTTCACGTGCTATTACGCCCGCGTTCTCTCCGAGCACCTGCCCGTCGGTTTAGATATTCTCACCGACATGCTCACCGGCTCGCTCTTCGATCCTGAGGAGACGGCAAAAGAGCGCAAAGTGGTGCTAGAGGAGATCAAGCGGCGCGACGACGACCCGGAAGACATGGTGCACGATCTTTTCGGGGAGACGATCTACCCCGATCATGTGCTGGGCCTGCCGGTGATCGGTAGTGTGGAGACGGTCTCTGCGTTTACCCCAGACGACCTGCGTGGCTATGTTGCGCGGCGCTACGGTCCACAGAGCCTTGTGGTGGCCGCTGCCGGAAACTTGGAGCATGCCGCCGTGGTCGCTCTGGCAGAGCAGATGCTGGGGAGCCTTCCCGCCGGTGAGCCCAACGCCCCCTTGTCGCGCCCGATCGCCGCTCCAGGGCACTTACTCTACAGCCGCCCGACCGAGCAGGTGAATTTCTGTGTTGGTGTGGGGGGCTACGGCCAGAACGACGAAGAAAAGTACCCGCTGGCGATCTTGGATAGCATTTTAGGCGGCTCGATGGGCGCACGACTCTTCCAGGAGATTCGGGAGAAGCGCGGCCTGGCCTACTCCGTCGGCTCCTATGCTGCGACGCACCGTGAGGGGGGCTACTTTGCCGCCTACGGGGGCACGTCGCCGGAGAACTTCGAGGAGTGCCTGGACTTGGTGCGTGCGGAGTTTGCCAAAGTCCGCAAAGAGGGGGTCAGTGAGGCGGAACTCCAGCGCTCTAAAAATCAGTTCCGTGGCGCCCTTATCATGGCCCAAGAGTCCATGAGCAGCCGTATGACTCGCCTAGGCAAGTCCGAGCTGTACTACAACCGCGTTCCACTCCTAGCCGAGGCGCTGGCCAAGATTGACGCCGTGACAGTCGCCGATGTCCACGCGATCGCTGAGGCCATCTTGCCCGAAGATGCTGCAAAGCTCACTATCGCCGCCATCGGGCCGTTTGAGGAAGCCGACAAAGAAGCCCTCGCGGAGCTTGAGGAGTAGACTGCCCTCCAACCCCCCCGGCCCCCTTCCTCCCACTAACGGAGCCCTTCGGGTGGGAGGAAGGGGGAGATACAGAGGGGGAGTCAGTGGGGGTTAGGGCTTCTCCGCAGGAATGAGCCGCTGCCCGGTGGCGCGGCGGGGCTGGAAGCCGACGGTGGCAAGCTCGCTGCTCTTATCGGTGTCGTCGCTACAGGCGCAGAGGTAGTGCCGTACGCGGGAGTTGGCTGTCGCCAGCGCGTCGAGCGCCTGGTTGCGTGCCGCTGTCACCACCCGCCGCGCCCCCACGGTGGCCTTTGGCTCCAGAGCCGTGATCACCCCCAGCTCGTGGCTCAGTAGGTCTATCAGCGCCTGGGGGTAGCGGGCACGCAACGGCTGGATCACCGCCGCCGTCGCGAGTGCCTTGCGCCCCAGTGCTAGGAGCCGCCCCTCGCCCGTCAGCTCCCCGAGCATCCCGCCGTCCCAGCCATACGCCTCGAAGATCCCGCGCCGCACCACCTCGCTCTCTAATTCGTAGCCGGGAATCGCCTTGATAAAGTTGTAGCCATCGCGCAGGCGCTGCTCTAAACGCTCCAGCGCCTCGCGTTTCAGCGCCGCACTGCGCGTGCGATCTCCCGTGGCAAGCTGCTGCGCCTCATCAAGCTGCAAACACGCCGCCAGCCGCGTCTCATGGAGGGTACGAAGCCACGCCGGAAGCTTGAACGCATCTCCGTCGCTTTTGGCATCGTCACTGCTGCGGATGAGCTTACCCACCCGCACGGTCTCTTCCACTTGCTTGTTCGTCATCGTCTATTTCTCGCTTTATATTTATAAAAGAGCGTCTGAGTGCATCTCAAACTCGACTTTGAAGACCACTCAAACGTCTGGACACTTCTCCTACTCGACTTGGAAATGCGCTAAAACAACACTCTGCTCTTACACTCCGACCCGGAAGAGCAATCCAGCCTTCAAGTGCTTGTCAAACTCGACCCGCACATCTCTTGCAACGCTCCCCCACGCCTCCCACTGCTTGCCCACCCACACCGGAGTAGGCTACACTGATTCTCATACGAAGCGAAGGAAGAGACCGTTCCCATGCCCGACCATTCCAACGACCACGGCTATCAAAAAGCTCTTGAAGCCATCGAAAAAGCCGCAAAGAACAACGCCACAACGCTTAATCTTGATGGCAATGACCTCATGAGACTTCCTGCCGAGATTGGGAAACTAACGAACCTAACCAATCTTGACCTTAGCGACAATGTCCTGACGAGCCTTCCTGCCGAGATCGGGAATCTAACAAACCTAACTTGGCTTTACCTTTACAACAACAGTCTGACGAGCCTTCCCGCCGAGATCGGGAATCTAACAAACCTAACCGGGCTTTACCTTCTCAACAACGACCTGACAAGTCTTCCTGCCGAGATTGGGAAACTAATGAACCTAACTGATCTTGACCTTCGCAACAACGACCTGACAAGTCTTCCCGCTGAGATCGGGAAGCTAACGAACCTAAACTGGCTTGGTCTTGACGATAATGTTCTAATGAGTCTTCCTGCTGAGATAGAGAAGCTAACGAAACTAACGAACTTAGCCAATCTTGGCCTTAGCGACAACGCTCTGACAAGTCTTCCTGCCGAGATCGGAGAGCTTATCGGCTTGGAGACGCTTGACCTTAGCAACAACAACCTAGCAAGTCTTCCCGCCGAGATCGGGAAACTAACGAACCTAAACTGGCTTGGTCTTGAGGGCAACGGTTTGACGAGTTTTCCCAGAGAGATTGTGCAGCTTACCGGCTTGGAGACGCTTGACCTTCGAGACAACGCCCTGACAAGTCTTCCCATCGATATCGGGAAACTGACTGGCTTGGAGAGGCTTAAACTTGATGGTAACGACCTGACGAGCCTTCCTGCTGAGATCGGAGAACTTACCGGCTTGGAGAGGCTTGATCTTGAGGGCAACGGCCTGATAAGTCTTCCTGACCAGATCGGGAAACTGACGAACCTAACCTGGCTTGTGTTGACAAATAATAAGCTCACTAGTTTTTCTGCTGAGATTGGGAATCTTACCAGTTTGCAGGTGCTTTACCTTGATAGCAACGGCCTGACAAGCCTTCCTGACCAGATCGTGAAGCTTACCAGTTTGAAGACGCTTGTGCTGACGAATAACAGTCTCACGAGCCTTCCTGCCCAGATCGGGAAACTTACTGGCTTGGAGACGCTTAATCTTGACGGTAACATCCTGACGAGTCTTCCTGCTGAGATCGCAAAGCTTACCAGCTTGCAGGTGCTTGGCCTTAGTAACAACCGCCTGTCAAGTCTTCCCGTTGAGATCGTGCAACTGACGAATCTAACCTGGCTTGACCTTCGCGGCAACGAAGCTCTTGGAATTCCTGAGGAGATATTGGAAAAAGTTGGGGATGCGCAGGAAATTCTTGCTTATCTCAAGGAACGGCAAACAGCAGGATAGGTGCCATTTGATACGTCGTAGAACCCCACCAAGCCCCCTCTGACTCCCCCTTCCTCCCACCCGAAGGGCCAAAGTTATTGGGAGGAAGGGGGCCGG
Organism: Armatimonas sp.; assembly: GCF_031410135.1. GTDB lineage: Bacteria > Armatimonadota > Armatimonadia > Armatimonadales > Armatimonadaceae > Armatimonas. The sequence continues at coordinate 57,097 of NZ_JANNYP010000405.1, forward strand.
GGGGTAGGAGGGAAAACCGGGGTAGGAGGGCAATTCAGGGTACACTACCCGCATGATTAAAGTTGCTGTTTCCGGTGCACTAGGCCGGATGGGAAGTGAAGTGGTGCGTGCGGTGACGGTTGCCGACGGGATGGAAGTGGTCGCGCAGATCGAGGTCGGTGATGACATGGGCGCGGTTCTACGAGAGAGCCAGCCTGCCGTGATGGTGGACTTCACCGTGCCATCGTCGGCGATGACCAATATCCGCACGGCGCTGGAGAGTAACGTCATCCCGATTGTGGGAACCACGGGCCTCTCACCTGCCGATCTTGATGAGCTGCGCCAGCTCTGCGAGAAGCACAACACAGCGTGCTTGATCGCGCCCAACTTTGCTATCGGCGCGATTCTGATGATGCAGTTCTCGGCGCAAGCGGCTAAGTACTTGCCCGATGTTGAGATTATCGAGATGCACCACGAGCAGAAAGTGGACGCGCCCTCAGGAACTGCCGTCAAGACGGCCCAGATGATCGCCGAGGCCCGCACAGGCACTCCTGTCGCCAAGCCCGAGAATGCCTTTGAGAGCCATGTGGGCGCGACGGGAGGCGAGGTGGACGGGATTCCCGTGCACTCGGTGCGCCTGCCGGGTTTTGTGGCCAGCCAGGAAGTGATTTTTGGGGCGCAGGGCCAGCGCCTCTCGATCCGCCACGACTCGCTGGATCGCACCAGCTTCATGCCCGGCGTCGTGCTGGCCATCCGAAAGTCGGCGAGCATGTCGGGACTGGTTTACGGGCTAGAGAAGCTTCTCTAGCCATGATGCCTCGGGGTATTGCGCGCCAGATCTTCTTAGGCTATGTCCTGCCGCTGATCGTTTTATTGGTGGCAGGACTGCTCATTCCTATTCTGCTCTGGGGCTTTGCAGGGCGCTATCGAGGCGAGTTTGCGGCGCGCAAGGAGCTGGCCAGTCGCATGGAAGTGCTGGCCCATGCGGCGATGGATGTCGCCGAGGCGGAGGCGAACCTTAAGCGCTTCAAAGACCCCGCCTTTCGGAGTGCACAGAACCAGGCACGGAGTATCTACCGGGATCGCTACCAGGAGATCATGTCGTGGTTTGAAGACCATCCTGCTCCCGCGCTGGCGAAAGAATTTAGAGGGGTACACGCCCAGTTTCAGGTCTGGGATCGTAAAGGGAGTCGTGCTGCTGCGGCGTTTGAGCCCATTAAAGCCACGCTAGTGCGGCTGACCAACCAGACTGCCCAGGCCCGTGATCGCTACGAGCCTCTGTACCTAACAGCGGACTCTCTGCGTGTCGTGGCCATTATTATTTTTCCGCTGGGAGCCTTGGTAAGCGCCTTGATGATCGGGCGCTCCATTGCTCGCTCGATTACCGAGCCTCTGGAAGCACTGGTCTCGGCGGTGGAGCGGCTGGAGCGCAAAGAGATCACGCCTGCGGAGCTACCCGATGAGAGCGGGCGCGACGATGAAGTGGGGGAGCTTTGGCAGGCACTGCGACGTATGGCCGAGACTGTCGCTGAGCGAGAGAGCACACTGGAGGCCCGGAGTAAGGCACTTGCCGTCACCGGGCGGCGACTGGAGTCCGTACTCGATGCCACCAACGATGGCGTGGCGCTGCTCAGCCGCGAGGGACGCTTTTTACTGGCAAACCCACGCTTTGCCGCGTTCTTTGGGATGGAGTCGGAGGACTTGCAGGACCAGAACTTTGCGAGGATCGGCCCACGGCTCCTCTCCCTCTTTAAAGGGAGCGACCAGGAACCTGCCCGGCTGCGCTTGCGGGAAGTCTTGCGCGACACGGAGCGCGTGGCGGATGAGACGTTCGCTCTGGCGCGTCCTCTCCCTAGGGTTCTGCGCTTTTATTCGTCACCAGTTCGCACTGAGGGGACACTGATTGGGCGTATCGTGATCTTGCGCGATGTGACGCGTGAGACCGAGGCGGATCGGCTCAAGAGTGAGTTTGCCTCGACCGTCTCGCACGAGCTACGCACCCCGCTGACGGCTATCAGTGGCAATGTTGCCCTCTTGCTCTCCGAGAAACCCGGTTCTCTCACGGAGGATCAGCGCGAGTTTCTGGCTCTGACTCAGATCAGTGTGCTGCGCCTTACGGGGCTGATCACCGAGATGTTGGATCTCTCCAAGCTGGAGTCTACAGGGCTACAGATGGAGCACAAGCCGCTCGACTGTGGCCTTTTGGCGCGTCAAGTGGTGCGGACCATGGAGGAGCAAGCGCGCACGCGTGGGCTGAGCTTGACCTTGAACATGCCAGAGAGCATTCCCATCGTTCGGGGAGACACGGATCGGATCGCGCAAGTGCTGATGAACCTGATTTCCAATGCGCTGAAGTACACTCCCTCGGGCGGCAAGGTCGTTGTGCGCCTCGCCGCAGACGATACCCAGCTCACGGTGCGGGTTGCGGATACGGGAATCGGAATCACAGCGGAGGATCGCGCACGGCTCTTTGATAAGTTCTTCCGCGCGGACAACTCGACAACACGCAATGTTGGAGGAACCGGCTTGGGGCTCGCGATTTCCAAGACTATTGTGGAAGCACTGGGGGGAACCATCTGGGTGGAGAGCACGCCGGGAATCGGGAGTACGTTTGCCTTCACTCTCCCTCTGGCTGGTACAGAACCGGAGAAAGAGGCCCCCGAGGAGCTGGCGTCTCCTACAGGCCCCCGCCGCCTCTTGCTCCTGGTGCACGACCAGACCCCGATTCTCCACCGCCTCAATCATACGTTTTCCAACCAGGGAATGATTGTCAGTGCGGCGGCAGTTCCTGATGAAGCACTACGCAGGGCGCGTGGCCTGCACCCCGATGCTCTCTTACTACCCCCTTTGACTGCGACCTTCGATTCTTTCCAGCTCCTACGTCACCTGCGCGCCGATCCCCAGACAGAGCGGGTCACGGTGTTGATCTACGCGTTGCGAGCCGTAGGAAATACCTATGAGCTACGTGATAGTTTACTTCTGTCTCTGCAGGAAAAGCTTGCCAGTGCGCTCAGTAACCTCAAGACCGATGAGCATGCTCGAAATCGGCCCGTGGTGATCGTGGGAGACGAAGCCCTCTTTCAGGCGACACGTGACCTCTGGCCTCGTCAGAGTGCCTCCCCCCTGCTCTGGTGCTCGAAGAGTGAGGAGCTCGTGAGTAAAGTGGGGCCACTCTGTCCTCTCGCGGTCGTCTGTGATACCACGACCCAGGACATGCGCCCTGTGGGAGCTTTTTCGCGGGGGCCTCTGGAGCGTCACAGTAACCAGCGCGTTGCCTGGCTCTACTTGGGCGACTTCGGCTCCCGCACACGCCTTCTCGTTCCTCATGGAGCAGGCTCCGTCTCGTTGGAACGCTCCGCCAGTGTGGTACAAGAGGCCATCTCCGCCGCGATCTAGCAGGATCTTTTAAGTTTAAGTGGTCTTGTCGCTGGACACGACTCCGTTTTTTACGTAAAATCGAAAGTTAAGATGAAGCACCGATTGCTCTCGTTTTCGTTACTGACCAGCGTGGGCTTATGGGCGGTGGCCTTTGCCGCTCCTGAGCCGGTGAACTACCGCCGGGATGTCCGTCCTCTCCTGGCTGCCAACTGTCTGCGCTGCCATGGGGCTGATGAGCATAGCCGCTCCGCAAACTTGCGCCTGGATGAGCCCAACCGTGCCGTGATCCCCGGCGATATTCTCGCCAGCAAGCTCATCACGCGTGTTACTCGGCCTGTCGGCGATGCGCTCAAGATGCCGCCCCAAGAAACGGGGCACAGCCTGACGGAGCCGCAGATCAACACTCTACGGCGCTGGATTGGGCAAGGCGCAAAGTACGAAGGTCACTGGGCATTTAGCCGCCCCCTAGCCCCCGCTCGCGGGGGAATAGATCCGTTTGTGATTGCTCGGCTGGCGAAAGAGAAGCTTGCGCTCTCGCCTGAGGCGGATCGCTGGACACTGGCGCGGCGGGTGGCGCTGGACCTGACGGGGCTACCGCCGAGCCTCAAAGACGCCGAGGCATTTGTGAGCGACAAAGCGCCCAATGCCTACGAGAAATTTGTGGACTCTCAGCTCGCCTCACCGCATTTTGGAGAGAAGTGGGCGCGGATCTGGCTGGACTTGGGCCGCTACGCCGACTCAGCGGGCTACGGCTCCGACCCGCTTCGGCCCAATCTCTGGCCTTGGCGTGACTGGCTGATTGCTGCGTTTAATGCCAATAAGCCTTTTGATCAGTTCACGCTGGAGTTGCTTGCGGGGGACTTGCTGCCGGGTGGCACCGAAGATCAGAAGATCGCGACGGCCTTTCACCGCAATACCATGACCAACACCGAGGGTGGCACCAGTGATGAAGAGTTTCGCACCGCGGCCGTGAAAGATCGAACCGTTGTCACGATGCAGGCGTGGATGGGGCTGACCTACCAGTGCGCCCAGTGTCATACCCACAAGTTCGACCCGATCTCCAAGACCGATTTCTATCGGACGATGGCGATCTTCAACCAGACTGAGGACAATGACCAGCCTAACGAGTCTCCGACCATGCCGGTCTTGACAGGATCACAGCGACAGAAAAAGCTGGCACTGGAGAGCGAGCTCGCGGAGCTGGAGAAGTTGCGCACGGCAGAGCCGGCGGGAAAAGCCCCGAGCGCTCGCTTTGTGCGCGTGACACTTCCAGGCACGGCATTTCTGATGCTCGCCGAGGTGCAGGCGCTGAGCGGCAGCGAGAATCTGGCACGCAAGGGCAAGGCCAGCCAGTCCAGCACGGACTTTAGCGGCGAGGCGGCGCGGGCCATTGACGGTAACACGAGCGGCAAGTTCCCTGACAACACCGTGACGCACACCAAGCAGGAGAAAGACCCCTGGTGGGAAGTAGACCTAGGCGCGACCTACCCCCTCCAGAGTGTCGCTCTCTGGCCGCGCACCGATGCCCACCCCGGCATGCTCGCTAATGTTCGCATCACACTCTACGACGAAAACCGAAAAATAGTCGGGGAGCAGAGCCTCTCTGGCGCGATCACATCTGTAAAAACGGCCCTGCTCACCGACTCGCCCACTGCCCAAAAAATTGCCCAGAAACAGTCCGAGCTCGCTGCGATAAAGCCGATTCCCTTGCCCGTGATGCGTGAGCTCCCCGAGGCCAAGCGGCGTATCTCCCACGCACTCACACTGGCAAACTACCTTCAGCCCGAGGAAGTCGTTGCTCCTGCGGGGCCAGGAGCGTTTGTGAAAAAGCCGCTCACCAACCGCTTAGAGCTGGCCAAGTGGCTTGTGGCGAGGGAGAACCCGCTGACAGCGCGTGTCCAAGTGAACCGTTTCTGGGCGCAGCTCTTCGGGACGGGACTTGTTGAGACCGAGGAAGACTTCGGGACACAAGGCTCGTCGCCCACGCACCCCGAGCTTCTCGACTATCTGGCACTAGACTTTCAGCGCGACTGGAATGTCAAGCGCTTTCTCAAGAGCCTTGTGATGAGTAATACCTACCGTCAGAGTAGCAAGTTCACGCCCGACCGGCTCGCACGTGACCCCAAGGCCCGCCTGCTTTCGCGCTACCCCCGTCGCCGTTTGGATGCCGAGGGAGTTCGCGACCAGGCGCTCGCCGTCAGTGGTCTTCTCTCACACAAGCTCGGTGGCCCCAGTGTCTACCCACCGCAGCCTGATGGTCTCTGGAAAGCGGCGTTTAACGGCGAGCGTTCGTACCCCACCAGCATGGGCGAAGATCGTTACCGACGTGGGCTCTATACGTTCTGGCGACGCACCGTTCCATATCCCAGTATGCAGACCTTCGATGCCCCCAGCCGCGAGTTCTGCACCGTGCGCCGCATTCCTACCAACACGCCCCTCCAAGCCCTGGTAACATTGAACGATCCCGCCTATCTCGAAATGGCGGTCGGCTTGGCTAAACGCCTCGAAGGGAAAACACCCGCCGAGAAAGCCCGTCACGGCCTGCGCCTCGCTCTCTGCCGCCCCGCACTAGATAGCCAAATCCCGCCGCTTGTCGCACTGTTTGAGAGCGAGAAGGCGCACTACGCTGCAAATTTGATGGAAGCGAAAAAGCTCACGGGGGCCGAAGACGCTGAACTCGCAGCATGGACCGTGGTCGCCAATGTTTTGCTGAACTTAGATGGCGTGCTGACAAAGGGGTGAGTCCCGCCGATTGGAACGGCGAGACGGGAGCTACCGCCCCTCCAACGGGCGGGAAGAAAAAACGAAAATGACTGAACTAGAACTCATGCAAGCCCGCGCGATGTCGCGGCGGACGTTTTTTGGCAAGACGGGTCTGGGGCTAGGCGCACTGGCGCTTGGTGCATTGGAAGCACAAGCTCTCCCCTCTCCCACCCGAAGGGCTCCGTTATTGGGAGAGGGGTCGGCGAAGCCGGGGGTGAGGGCCAAAGCGGTGATCTACTTGCACATGTCTGGTGCGCCGCCGTCGCTGGACTTGCTCGACTACAAACCCAAGCTCAACGAGCTACACATGCAGGACTGCCCGGACTCGTATCTGGCAGGGGAGCGCTTCGCCTTTATCAAGGGCA
>NZ_JANNYP010000406.1:0-6655 GCF_031410135.1 Armatimonas sp.
CACTTCGACGCCTTCATAGGCAGCGCAGTCCGAGAAACCGTTGGCCTCGTAGAGACGGTGCGCGGACTTCATAAAGAGGCCCGTGTCGAGACAGACGTGTTTGTAGCCAAATGCGCGTGCATCGTCGAGCAGGCGGTGGAGGGTAAGCTCCCCCAGCTTCCTTCCCCGAAACTCGGGCCGGACGTAGAGGCGCTTGACCTCCGCAACCTCCGGGCGAAGATACCGAAGCCCGCCCAGTCCCGCCAACTGGTTGTCGGCCTTGATGAGATAGAAGATGCCGCGTGGCGGCGGATCGCCACAGACTTTATCAATGACGGTTAGGACGTAGTCGCGGATCGGTATCCCAACGATTTCATTCGCCGAGACGTTAAACAGGTTTTCTATCTCGGTGAAAACCCAGGACAAGTACTCGACATTGAGCTGAATAAGCTCATCTCTGTGAGTGGCGACATCGGCAACAATGAATTCATGATTTGGCATGGTTAATGAGGTTGAGGAGCGCACAGAGGGCTTTAGAAGCGAATGCGTTTCCCATTAGCCGTTGCCTCGCCGCCCCCGTCGCTGACTTTTCCGTCTTTGCTGAAGAGTTTAAGGCTGAGCTTGGAGTTGAAGGAGTTGCCGTCTGCCGCGAGCGTAATCTTCTGCGACAGGATGCCGTAGCCATCGGGAGCCCAGCCGCCACCTTTGATCAGCTCCTCCGCGGAAGTGACTGCCTTGGGCTGAAAGAAGCGGTACTTCGCCTCGTAGGTTCGAGAACCTGTCTTTCTCCAGACGCCGTAGGCAGGAGGAGCGGGCGGTGCACTGTCGTAGTTCGACGACTCGGTCATGGTTCCACCGACGTGGAAGGCGTACATGAACTCAAGGTCTTTGACTGCGGCAAAGGCTCCCGTCGTGAACTGGACTTTTCCTTGCCACGCACCCGCCAGGCTATCGGTCGCTTTGCGTGTCTGGGCGAGGCCGGTGCTCGCGGTCATGGTGACAAATAGGGCGATTGCGCAGGCGGTGAGCGCTGCAGATCTAGTGTACATACAGGTTCCTCATCATGGTTTCTTCGGCACCAGCCAGCTTATAGCCAGCGGTATCAGGTGGTGCAGCCCCACCGTCATCTCGGGGTGTGGGCTGAAGCAGAGCACCCGACCGGTTCCGTACTCGGACCGGACAATCGCTGAGGTTCCCTGCATCACGCCACTAGGCGCACCTTTCTTGGCAATCTCGGAGGAGAAAGTCGCTAGGCTCTCGTAGTTGGGTACTTTGGGATCGTCCACCTCACGACGGGCCAGCAGGGGGCCTTGTGCGTAGTGGATGTCTAGCTCACGACCTTTTTCCTGCAAGAGCTCCGAGCCCTTTTCCGAGAGCTGAATCTTGACCTTGCCGGTGCCACGCGCCCAGTGTTGCTTGTCGACAACTTTGGCGTCGATCAGATTCAGCGACCAGGGATAGTCATTGGTGGCCAGGTAAGCCCCCGCACAGACACCAAGGTAGCCACCCCCCCGGCTGACGAAGTCCTGCACCGCCTTGCGCCCGTCTTCGCCGAGTGCTCTCCCTTGGCCCCCTCCGCTCCCGCCCGGGTGAACCAGGACATGCACCCCCGCCAGCTTTCCTGCGCGAATCTCCTCAACGGTGATGCGAATGACCTCCAGCTTCTGCCCTCCGGTGGATTTTAAAGCCGCCATCAAGTCGTTCGCGCTTGGCCCGACACCCGCTCCTTTGAAAACGGCGACCCGAATCGGGGAGTCCTGTGCAAAGAGCTTCGTGGTGCTGGTGAGAACCAAGCCAGCCAGGAGTAGGTAAAAGTGAATTTTTCTTCGTGTTAAGAGACGCATCTTCGGTAGCCTGCCTATCGTATTCGGGTTGCTGTTGTGGTTGTGCTGAGCATGTACTCTAACCTTAGCCTTGGTGGCTCCTTATTCAACTGGGCATTCGGACAAACATCGGAATGGATTCCACATCCCCAAAGCCAAGACGCTGGTAGACGGAGTATCCCGCCGCCGAGGATTGAAGGACACCGACACCGTACCCAAGCCGATTCGCGACCCGCAGGGCCTCCGCCGTGACGTGCGCACCGAGGCCCTTGCCCCGCTCTTTGGGCAGCGTGGCCACGCAGTAGATGCCCGCCAGCCCATTCGCGAGATAGAGCAGGGAGGCCGCAACCAGCTTTCCTTTGTTTTGGATGCCAAAGAACTGGACGGCGGCATCCGGCTCTGTGCTCACGCCCTGTACTTCCGGCGACAGCAGGCGCGCCAGCCCGCGTGGGAGCCCAAAGCCCTCCGCGACCACATCAGTCCAGGCAACTCCCTCTTCGACCGAAGACACCCGGAGAAACTTGTACCCCTCGGGGAGCTGGGTAGAGGCCACCGATACGGTGTCAACGGCCATCGCGGGCATCGGCGAAACCTTGGCAAAGCCCAGGGCTGTCAGCGCCTCCGAGACCGCATCGCTGACGCCTGTGACGAAAAGAACAGCGGACGGTTGCGAGAGCTCTAGCAATGGCGAGACGGCCTCGTTGACGACGCTGGTATCACCAGGCTCACGCAAGATGGCGAGGTTTCCCAGAGGGTGCGCTTCGCCTGTGATCACCCGAAAATACTGCGCGTTCTCAACCGATCCCTGGGATTTCATCAGGTCCCGCCAAATCAGGTCAATATGCAATACTGCTTCTCGGCCAATAGACGCCTCACTTGAGGCGATCGACGGGATGGGGTGATGTGTTGGCATGAGGCGTACTACTTGAGGGCGCTTTGCACAACAGCCGTGTCCGTGTGCTGCGTGAAGGAGGCAATGCCACTGTCCTTGAACTTCCAGACATGCACAAACGGGGCGCGGAAGCTCTTTCCGGTAGCCTTGTACGTCCCGCTGTACTGCCCCAGCGCCACAACCGTCTCTCCCTCGGCGACCAGCTCATGCGGAACGGCGGCAAAGCCATCCCACTCGGAACCTAGCTTCATGAAGACACCCTGGAGCACCGCGTCGGGGCCAATATAGGTGCCTCCGTAGGGAAAACCCTCCGCTTCCGTCCAGTGGATGTCTGGAGCAAGGGCAGCAAGCACCGTCGGAATATCGCCGCTAGCGAAGGCTGCGTAGAGACGGTTGATCGTCTCCGAGTGTTTCGTCATGGTCGTTCCTCTGTACGTTCGTGTATCTGTCGCAACAGGATTTGTTCCCTTGAGAGGAGTGTTATGCCGCAGTGACGAGCCATTCTACCCTAACTCTCGGTGGCTTTACGGGAGACGAGATAGATATGGAGGGCGGAGATGTCGGTGGGGTTGATACCGGGAATTTGCGCGACGTGACCGAGGGTGGCGGAGCATCGGTTGTGGTCGGCTGCAACCGATTATTGGGCATGCTCGCTGGTTCTGACGTAACGTTCGACAACAGCCTGTTCCGCACGCAAGCGTGCCGCTGCTGCGCCCGAAGACCGGAGCTACGACCGTGCTTATTGGAACGGCGGAAGCGTTATCCAACGCGGACAGCACAGACCGCAGTGCAGAGATGGCGACTGTGTCTTTCGCCTTCATTGCCAGGAGCAGATCCCCATTTAGCTGTCGCCGTATCGCTTCTGCCATGTCTTTCATTCGGTAGGTTCCTTTGCCCAACTAATGGCCAAAATGATGATGCATTTTACCCTATCCTTCGGTGGCTTTTCTGCTCACCAAGTAGATATGGAGCGCGGAGATGTCGGGAAGCCGCGCGGCTTCCCTGAAGGGAATGGCTCTTCTTTCTGCCGTCATGGCCGGAACTTCTCAAATGTCTGGCCGTTGAATTTGTACGCCCCTCCGTTGTGTGTCCCAAGCCACAAGACGCCTTTGTTGTCTTTATAAATGGCAAATGTTTCAATTGTGGTATTCCCTTCCTTGATAGGGTAGGGTAACTTCTGCTTTCCGTTGAATTTGAATGCACCCATCCGCAACACTGCCGTCCAGAGCTTGCCGTTGTTGTCATCAAGGATCGACATACCTTCCACGATGGTGCCCTTCGCCCGTTCTTGCAGCTTGCCAAAGTCGTTGACCATCCTGAAGCCATCAAGGGAAGCTCCGCCACTATACGTGAACCAGTAGTTGCCTTTCCTGTCTTCGAAAATGGATCGAACCGGTGCCTCTGTTAAAATTTTGTCGGTGAGCCAGTCAAACGACTTGCCATCATACCGACACACGCCCACGCAGGTGGTGCCGAACCAGAGGTTGCCTTTGCTATCTTTCAATATGCAGTAGACATCATACGGGTTGTAAATCGCATTCGGGAATTTTGAGCGTGGCATCTTTGCAAAGTGCTCATCGCCGAGTTTGGTCTTGGGGAATTCCAAGCGGTGCAACAACTTGCCATCATAACGGAACACGATACCAGCATCTGGAGGCCCTACGAACCACAGATCATCTGACTGCTTCTTCCAATTTGTCCGAGACGAACTCGCCGAAATGCCTAGCGTCGTGAAGGACTTCCCATCGAACTTGCTAATGCCCTCGTACGTGGTGAAGTAGAGGTTCCCCGACTTGTCCTCCTGAATCCCTCGAATCCGATTGCTACACAACCCGTCTTTTGTTGTGAAGTTGACAATGATTTTTCCGTCATAACGGTATACGCCCTGGTCATTGCTCCCGAACCAATAGTCATGGTTCTTGGCCTGAAAAACGTATATTGCGCTCGAACCCAACTGTGAAACAATCTTGCCTTTGGCAACGGGTCCCCTCTGATTGTTGCCGGTGGCAGCGGCGCTGGCGACGGCCAGCAGGACGGACAGTACCAAACCGGTGCGGGTAGGAGTAGAGTTAGACATATTTCAAGAAGTTTACCCTACTCACGGAAAGCTTTTCGGGAGACGAGATAGATATGCAGCGCGGAGATGTCGGCGGGATTGATGCCGGGGATTCTTGCCGCTTGCCCGAGCGTGGCGGGGCGGAGGCGGCTCCATTTTTCTAGCGCTTCGTTAGCGATGGACGGGACGAGCACATAATCCCGTCAGGAGTTTGGCGTGTTAGCGAAACGGACATGATCTTCCGTTACGACGACGAAATTACCCGGCAGTCGCTCCACATGATTGTCCAGTAGGGCTTGTAAGACAGCAATCTTGCTCGCAGTGCGCTCATTTGCCAAGCGCAGGAAGATCACTCCCTGGTGGCGGCGACGCTCTCGATAGACCATCTCACCGAAATCTTTGTCGTTGGTAATCAGTATCCAGCCTTCGGAGAACGCTTTCAGAAGGAGAGCGTCATCCATCGCACCTTGCGCCTGGTCGTACACCGAGAACACTTCGTATCCCTGCTGGCCGAGCCACATGGCAACGCCGGGGCCGGTGCACTCGTCCACCAGGAAACGCATCAGGCGGCCACGGGGATGAGCGGCATGAACGCGCTCTCTTCGAGCGACTTGCTTGCGAACAGCAGGCAAGCTGAGATGTCATTTTTCGTCAGTCCCTGGTACTCCGCCAGTATCTCTGCCTCGGTTGCCCCGTGCGCCAGGAGCTTCACAAGGTACTCGACCGCAAGGCGCGTTCCACGAACGACCGGCTTACCGGCCAGAACCCCAGGGTCGGCTGTGATACGGGCGAGTAGCTGTTTATCTGTCATAAATCGGCCTCCGATATGCAGGTGAGTAGTGCGTTTTAGTATAACACAGGAGGCTGATCCGTAGCCCTCACTTGACCGCCAGCAAGCTTGTCCGCATCGAACCCCGGCTTAAGCCCACCCTGCGCCCCGCCACTCTTGGCCTGTTTTCACGACTTCGTCGAAGTCGGGGGAGTCCGCATAGATTCCGACAAACCAGCGCCACCCGCGCTTCGTCGTTGCAGGCTGTTGTGCGAGCTGCTCTTGTACTTTTTGGACGGTATTTTCCAGCTTCAAAACGCGCTGCTCCAAAGTCTCGGCTGCCATACGTCGGGTGCTCCTTGTCGTTTGAGTTCTCAAATTATAGCATGAGCTATCTATCTCATTTACTACCAGAACTTCCACCAAGGTTTGTCTCGACCTTTCTCCTTTGGTTCAGATGAGACAAGCTCACTGCGCGGCTGGTACTTACCATATTCATTGATCCCGAGAATATGCATGCCATGAGCTTCAATGAGAGCAATGAATGCACCGATGCCCCCATAGGGATACGCCTCAGGATCAATCCGTAGCTCACCAGCATTGCTGGACGTTTTGACGATTTCAAGCATCTGATACTCGCCATTTTTGACTGCGTCAAGAATACTGCCAAAGTCCCATTCGTCACCGATTGCATCACTAGGCTCCATAATAATGATGGGGCGAGTGGCACGTATCTCCGCAACCACAGACAGCTCTTCAGCAGGTGGCCAATAGAAATGTGCCCTGACATTTGGATGGATTAGTGGTAACCATTCTGAGACTTCAGGGAAGTCACCGGTACGCTTTGCTTCTTTAAGCGCATCGAACATAGCCACGAGAAAGGGGAACATATCCTCTCGGTCGATTCTGAAGTACACCCCGAATGCTTCCATAGTGTTTTGGCTGAAGTGGTCGAGTTTTTCCCTACGACCCTTACCCTAGGTGGCTTTTCGGGACACGAGATAGATATGGAGCGCAGAGATATCGGCGGGGTTGATGCCGGGAATTCTTGCGGCTTGTCCGAGCGTGGCGGGGCGGAGGCGGCTCCATTTTTCGAGGGCTTCGTTGGCGATGGACGGGACGAGCGCGTAGTCCAG
>NZ_JANNYP010000407.1:0-8115 GCF_031410135.1 Armatimonas sp.
AAATCGATAGTGATCTCCTGACCGCCAGTCGCCGACTTCGCACGCGCCATGCCTCAGCCCGTATCTGGGCAGAGCGCATTGGCTACAACGCCGTCTATGCCGTTGGAGGTACACGCACACGGACAACGGTGCCGTGACGGGAGCAGTGCAAAACCTGCAAGCCTGCCTTACCGTTCATCTGATTCTCCCCGATGCTCGCCAAGTCGGCTTAGAATTCGTTGTGGATACTGGCTTTGAGGGAGCCCTCGCACTTCCTTTGGAGACAATAGCACAGCTTAAATTGCCATTTGAACTAGAGCTAGACTCCGTTCTCGCAGATGGCAACGCCGTTCTCACACCCGTCCATAGCGCAACCATACTCTGGCAAAATAAACGGATAGATGTCGCTATTCTTGGCTTGGGTGAGCGCCCTCTTCTGGGTACTGCGCTTCTGGCAAGTTACCGCCTCACTGTAGATTTTTTAGAGAGCGGCCAAGTTACGGTTCTGCCCATCACTGCGTAGGTTCACAGCTCTCGCTCTTCTTGAATAAGATAGGTCTCTGGAGTACGCACATAGGCACGGTAGACGACGGTTTTGTGGAAATCCAGCATATCGCGAAGGCGGTCGTAGAGAGCGGGGTTGGTTACACGCTCTAAAGCTTTATCACGCTCGACAAAATCGACTTCTAGGCTCTCAGGGCTGGTGGCAGGCTTGCCTTCAAGCCACGCGCAGAGGAAGCCAAACATGACGGTATGCGAGTGCGTGGTGGAGTAGACCCCGACGAGGTCATTAACCTCGACGGTGACACCCGTCTCTTCCTGAATCTCGCGAACCAGCGCTTGCGTGAGGCTTTCGCCCTCTTCGACCTGGCCACCGGGAAACTCCCAGCCACGCCGCGGGCTTGGTTATGTTACTCTGCCTGTAGTTTTCCCTTAAGGCGACGTGCGGCGATCCAGAGATTGTAGTGGTGGAAAAAATACCGTAAGCGCTTCACAAGCCAGTCGAAGCTGCGAGCAAACGAGGCACTGCGACGAACCTGGTAACTAACACGGTGGCGAATCGCAGTATTGACTCCCTCAACAACACTCGTACCACCACTGCCTTTATCACATTGGAAATGAAAAGATTCAGGGATTAAATTTTCATAGACAACATAGCCGTCTGTATACTTTTGCTTCAATCCATAGGAGCGGGGAATTTTGTTATACATTTCACGACCGGTTTTTTCACTGCGATCTCCGACAGAGAAAGAAACGACTTGACTTGTATTAAAAGAGACTGCGATCCAAATCCATAACTTATTCTCTTTAGAGCCAACATATGTCCATTGTTCATCTAATTCTAAAGAATCATCGAATCTAGTAGGTAGTAAAGTCTCTTTTAAATCTGGTAAATCTTCGCTTTTTTTTCGAGAACTTTGTAAACGGTGCTTGCACTACACTGAGCGACTCGGCATATTCCACGCATTGTTGTTCTTTCCAGTAATTCTCGTGCAATAAGTTCTTCTTTTTCGGAAGTAACTCGCCTTGTTTTTGGCTGAGTCGCGAATGTTTTACTACAGTCCTTGCATTTATATCGCTGAGTCTCTGCATCAGATTTACCCGATTTGATAACAGGTTCTGCCTTCTGGCAGTGGGGACAAATTATAGAAGAAGTGACCATAGTTCCATTATCGGAAACGACCACCCTAAACTACAGGCTGAGTAACATAACCGCGGGCTTCGGATCAGCAAAACTCTTCCTACAAATGATCTTTTTGAGCAAAAAATGAGTAGTTTTTAGTCTGGTTTATGGTTAGCAAACTGTATACACTTGGAAAACCATGAAACCGTCACAACGCCTTGTCATTGGACGGCAGCGAGAGCTTGCTCTATTTTGCGATACTCTGAAAGCACCACAGCTTCCCTTTAGCCTTCTAAATCTTCATGGCCCTGGAGGGATTGGCAAGACAACTCTTCTGCATGCCTTTCTCCAAGAGTGCGAAAAGGCGGAGATTCCCTGCTTGCTTCTCAATGCACGGCTCCTCGATTCACAACCCACGGCGTTTCTGACAGCAACTCAGGCACTTCCCACGGATAGTCGGTGTGTACTCATCATTGATACTCTCGAAGCCCTCTCGCCTGAACGAGAGACTTGGCTCCGAGACAGCTACATTCCCCAGCTCTCTCAAGAAACGCTCGTCGTGCTCTCAGGCCGTCTTCCACTTGCCACAGCCTGGCGTCACGATCTAGACTGGAACACCCGTCTGATTAGCCTTCCTCTCCGCAATCTGAGTGCTGAGGATGCAAGGGCCTACCTAGCCCATCGCGATGTTGCCCCAAGCTGGCACAGCAGTGCCCTGGCTTTTACCCATGGCCACCCTCTTGCCCTCGTCCTCACGGCGGATCTCTATCACCAGCGCACCGGAGCTCTGCCTCTAGAGCTTCAACATCCCCCTGGGCTCTCTCCCTCGATTGTCCAAGTGCTCTTAGAGAATCTCCTGCAGCCCGAACCAGAGCCCCATGCACGCGCTGCTTTAGAAGCCTGCGCTCTGCTCCGAGTAACCAATGAGGTCAATCTTGCCCATATTCTTCAGGATAAAACGGCGGATATCCCTAAGCTGTTTGCCTGGCTACGGAGCCTCTCCTACATCGAGTTAGAACCACGCGGGTTGGCTCTCCATGAGATTGTGCGCGAGTGTCTTCTGGCCGACCTGCGCTGGCGTAATCCCGAGCGCTACGAGACGCTGGGGGGACGGGCGCGGGCCTACTACATCGAGCGTATCTGGCACGCCACCGACGAGGAGCAGCCCTCACTCCTACTGGACTATATTTTCCTGAGCCACGGTAGCCAGGTCGTCCGGGCAATCTTCGAGAACCACGATCCCCAGAGAGCCATTGCACAAGTGACTACAGTTGGTGATGTGCAGGGTCAGAGCGCACTGGTAGCCCTGGTTCAGAAACACGAGGGCGATGAGTCGGCGAGCTGGCTCCGCTACTGGCTCGAAGCCTTTCCTCAGGGAGCACGGATTCTACGTACCCCTGAGCAACCCGAGCCTCTGGGCCTTTTGTATGGCATCCCACTGGAGCAGCTCTCCGCCACGCAGCGTCGTCAAGACCCTGCTATTGCCGCTGCCTGGCAGTATTTAGAGGCCACTGCTCCCTTGCAGCGGGGGGAGTGCGCCACGTACTTTCGCTTCTGGATCGTGCACGATAGTTACCAGAATATCTCTCCCCTACAGCTCCTACTCTTTGTCCAAAAAGTTCAGCTCTACCGGGCAACGCCACGGCTGGCGTTCTCGTTTTTTCCGGTCGCCGACCCTGGTATGTGGGGAGGTGCTCTGTCCTACGCCGGACTGAAGCGCATTGAGGAAGCGGATTTTACCGTCGGAGGACGCTCCTATGCCGTCTTCGGGCACGACTGGCGGCTTGTCTCCCCCACGCGCTGGCTGACACGCCTCGCCGAGAGCGAGCAGCAGCTGATTGGCAACTCCACGCTCCAGCGGCGTGATCTGCCCACTCCTCTAATTGCTCTGAGTGAGGAAGACTTTCGCACCGCTGTGCACCAAGCGCTTCGGGCTTTCACCCGCCCCGAGGCACTTGTCAGCAATCCTCTTGCCTTCTCACGCTTAGTCAGAAACCGCGCCCCCCAGAGTACCTCACCACAAGAGCGTGGGCGCGTGCTAAAAGCTCTGATTGAGGAAGCCTACGAGGCTCTCCAGACAGTCCCGCGTCAGAGCCAGCTGGCCCAGGTTCTTCTACAGACCTACCTCCAGCCAACGGGGAGTCAGGAAAAAGCGGCCGAGGAGCTTGGCCTTCCCTCCAGTACCTTCCGTCGCTATCTTCGCTCGGGAGTGGAAGAGCTCACACGCATTCTCTGGCGCGAGGAGACAGGCGTGTTTTCTGGAAAAAATGAGCAAGAAATGAGCAATGGGTGAGCACGTTCTGGTCTGGTATCCCCTCTCCATAAACTTTATCCTGAGAGCACGCTGGTAAGCCTACCAGTGCACTAAAAGGAGGATTTTTATGGTCTCACCGCTTCGGCAACTTGCTCTGGTGAGCGTGACTCTGCTGGCTCTGGTTCCCCTTCAGGCGGCTCACGCACAGGTCAATGTTACAGGTACTCGTACCGGGTCATTTGTCTACACATTCAGTGTCTTCAATGGCAGTAACGCAACTCTGGCAGCACTCTCACTCGACATTCCCGTCAACTCCACTCTCACCAATCTGGTGGCTCCAACGGGCTTCCTGATCGCCTACGATGCCAATCCCGCACTTGATGGCTCGCTTCCAGGGCGAGTGGATTTTCTTGAGGATGCAGACCCGTTCACTCTACAGGCATTTGATATGCTCACTACCATCTCGGGGTTTAGCTTCGAGAGTGGGAGCTCGTTTGCCCCCTCAACCTATGTCGGCCTTGATATCAATGGAACGAGCTATCTTCCCCCTCCGGGCGGCGTCACGTTCCCTGGTGTCACCGTACTGACAGCGGCACCAGAGCCGGGCACACTAGCCCTGATCACCCTGGCAGGCGTACCTGCCGCTCTCCTTCTGCGCCGCAACCGCCGTGGCACAGCTTCTCTCCTCACCACGAAAGGAACTATCTCGTCATGTTAGCAACTTCCCGACGGCAGCAACCGCTTGCCGTCTTACTTGCCAGCTCGCTGGCTCTCGGCGCCGGTTTTCTGGTGCCCCAGCAGGCACAGGCCTCCAGCCACAGTGATGCCCCGCTGAGTAAGCTCGATCCTCAGACCAACCTCACCGATGTCTACGCCTTTATCCGCACCCGCCCCGGTGGCGAGCGAGTTCTGGTCTGTGAGGTCAGTGTCCGCCCGTTCTCCGAGCCCGGTGATGGCGTCCTCTACGATGCCTTTGCCTCGGATGCGCGCTATAGCATCCATATCACCAACCCCACCACAGGAGGGGAGATCCAGCGCTACGACTTCCAGTTCTCTCCGGTGAGCAGCGCTGCTGGTGCCTACAAGAACTTAGACACCATCTTGCGCTATGGTCGCGGCACCGCCGTGGGGCCTATTCAGGACGTGGGCGATGTGCGCCAGAACTTCACCCAGACCTACTCCGTCACTCGCGTGATGGGCAGCACCTCAACTCGGCTCAATAGCACGCCGCTCCTGGTTCCCCCCTACAATACGGGACTGGCAACACCGTTCTACAACGATATGAATGGCCGTGCGGTCTCGGGAGCAGTCAACCGGATGGCCCTGGATAAGTACACCTTCCAGACCACCTACGATCTTCCGGCAGTGGGCATGGGTACCGGAGGTGGCAACACGGTCTTCTGCGGCTCCCGCGAGGACGGCTTCTACGCCGACACCCCCGGTATCTTCGATCTCCTAAACTCCAGAATTCTGGGAAGCACGCTTGGCCAGGCTGGCGGGGGCGTGGATGGCTTTAAGGGCTTTAATGTCCTGCACTACGCCATCGTGATCCCACTCAGCGATCTACCGTCACTGCCCTACACGGCTGCGTTCTCGGAAGGTGCTGCCAATGGCGTGGGGGTCTATGCCTCCGTGAGCCGCCCGCGCATCACGCTTCTCTCCACTAGCGGCGATCCAACGCCCTCAGGTCCCTTTGTTCAGGTCAACCGCCTCGGCAATCCCCTCTTCAACGAGGTGCTCGTGGCAATGCGCGACAAAGACCGCTACAACCGCTCCGCCCCGACAGGTGATGCGAGCTTTAGCACCTACGCCCTCAACCCCGAGGTCGCCGTTCTGATCAATGCGGTCTATGGCACGAGCTTCGCGACAACGGGCCGTGCGGATCTCCAGGCAGTCTACATCCCCGATGTGATTCGTGTGGACACGACAACGGGAGCCGCACGTGTCTCGGGAACAGCAGGCTTTAATCGCCTAGGCTTCATTGGAGGAGACACGCTCACCAAGTCCAATGGCAATAGCATTCCTGGTGGCTGGCCCAATGGACGGCGCTTCGGTGACGATGTGGTAGATATCGCCCTGACAGCCGTGGCAAGTGGCCCGACCTACGCTACGGTGACGGTCGTGGGAGATAATATCGCCGCCAACGACCAGGTCTACAACCAGACGTTCCCGTATGCCGCAACGCCCCACTCGGGCCTGCGCAATAGTAAGGACTCCGGCCCTAACGTCGGATTCTAGCACGCTCTCTCCCGAAGCCACGACAGCGGCTTCGGGAGAGTTTTCACTCTGAGGTCCCCATGAAAACGTCATCTTCACACGCTCCGAACCACCGCCTTTTGGTGCTAATTCTTGCCGCCAGTGGTGGCGCGGCTGTCCTCGGCTGGGGTCTGAACGCCCGGAGCGCCTCATCGGCAGCTCGCACAGCCCCCTCGCCTGTAGCTCTTCTCGCTGCCATCCCCTCACCGTCCGGCACGCCCACGCCCACCCAGGCCGAGATCCAGAAGTGGAAGGCAAAGGCGCAGCAATCGCCCGAAAACCCCACCCACTGGCTCAACCTCGGCGATGCGCTGATGCAGGCCGCACGCGAGAGTGCCAACCACCAGTACTACGACGGAGCCGAGAAAGCCTACCAGCAGACTCTGGCGCTCGCGCCACAAAAAAGCGACGCCATGACGGGCCTCGCCTGGGTTTCAGGAGGTCGCCACCAGTTCCCAGAGAGCATTGCCTGGGCCCAGAAAGCCCTCGTGCTCAACCCCTCCGATAGCGCCGCCTACGGCCTGATCGGCGATGCACAGATCGAGCAGGGGGCATACAAAGAGGCGCTTGTCAGCTATCAGAAGATGCTCGATATTCGACCCGACCTCTCGTCATACAGCCGTGGAGCACAGGTGCTCTACCTGCTGGGAGACACGCGCAAGGCGATGTGGCTGATGACCAAGGCCATCAAAGCGGGCGGTGCCCACTCCGAAAACACGGCTTGGTGCAACGCAAAGCTCGCTGAGATGCTGCTGGGAGAAGGCGCGGTCTTGCCTGCCGAGAACCTCCTCAAGGACGCGCAAAAAGTCTCCCCAAACAGCTACGCAGTACTTACCGGTCTAGGACAGCTCAAAATGGCAAAGGGGCTCTACCCTGAGGCCATTGCGCTCTACGAAAAAGCCGTCACACTCGCCCCACAGCACGCAGGCCTTGTCGCCCTGGGTGACCTCTACTCCCTCACCAAACAAGAGGCGAAGGCGGAGGAGACCTTTGCGCTGGTGGAGAGGCTGCACGAGGAGCACAAGAAGCTCGGGAGCCAAGACGAGCTCTACATGGCCCGCTTCTTCGCCGAGCACAGCCACCAGCTTCCCCGTGCCCTCGCCCTCGCGGAGGCGCATCGTGAGGCCAAGAACGCGGTCGCTGCTGACACAGTCGCCTGGTGTTTTTATAAAAACGACAAGCTCCCCGATGCCAAAGCCGCCATAGACCGCGCACTCGGCGCAGCAACTCCCGACTCTCCGGTGCTCTTTCACGCGGGGATGATCTACGCAAAGCTGGGGGAGAGAGAGACGGCAAAGCGGTATCTCTACAAAGCCCTCAGCCGAAACCCCTACTTCCGTGTGGCGGATGCCCAGCTCGCGGCGGAGACTCTTCAGGCACTGGGCAGCACCGCGCCCCCCATTCCTGAGGGCGGCGTGGCACTTGCCTCGGGGAAATCTCAGTGAGCACAAAAGCACTATTTCATGTGCTCCTGGTGCTGCTCTGTGGCGTCTTTGGGCCGAGCCTTGCCTCGGCCCACGACATCCCACGCACCCCACTAGAGCTCCTGCTAAGCGACTCTGGAGCCGATGCCATTGTCACGTTTTCCCTCAAAGCGTTCGTCACCGACTATCCTGCCTTAGAGCTAGAGGGAGAGCTTCTCCAGAGGGCGTTGGAGAAAAATCAGGGGGCAATGGAGCGGGCCGTTGCCGCTCGCATAATACTTCGCGCGGAGGGAAAAGCACTTGTCGCCGTGCCGGTTGGGACAAGCACGTTCCTGCCCGAGCGTAAAGTGCTTCGCCTCGTACTGCACTACTCCTGGGAAAAGCGCCCCATGCAGCTAGAGCTGGAAGCCGGCAACCTCTTTCCCGTAGATCCTGAGCACCGCGTCTTTGCCAGCGTGTCGGAGGCAAGCTCACACGCACTCCTTGCCGAGAGCGTTCTCAGCGCCTCACAGCCCGTCTTCGCCTACCAACAAGGCAGCTCACAGAGCGTCTTTTCGGTGATTCGGCAGTTCGTTCGT
>NZ_JANNYP010000408.1:0-10448 GCF_031410135.1 Armatimonas sp.
GGTGCATGATCTCGAAGCCATGGGTGTTCTCGCATGGGAAGGCGAGGGTGATGGGCCGGGCACAGAGGCCCTGCGCGGCCGCGCAGCTTGCATCGGAGCCGCCGCGTGTGAGTGCCTGAAGCTGGACACCTGTCTTGGCACTCTGGGCCGCTCTCTGTACCAAGGCAATGTCTTTGGGATCAGTGGGGGCGTAGCCATCGGTGACCCAGCAGGTGGGAGTGGCACTAAGCTGGATGGCATTGTCGGGGGCAATCGGCCCGATCTCCAGCGCGACACAGACCTCCGGGCGCGTGTTGCCCAAGAGCCAGAGGGCACCATGTCCTCCCAGCTCCTCAGACGCCGTGGCGGCAAAGAGTATGCCGTCCGCTCTTGGCCCTCCCCTGGCTCGTCCCTCGCCACCCGGGTACCCTCTGGATGCCGATAACGGGAGAGGGTTGGGTGGGGAAACTGCTCCTTGCCCCTCTGTTTCTCCCCCTTTCTCCCACCCGAAGGGCGCGTTATTGGGAGAGAGGGGGCCGGGGGGTGAGAGGGGAACCAAGATTGCCTCTATCACTCTGAGCCAGGCGACGAGGTCCGCACGGTCGTCGAGGAAGTAGCTGCCGATCTTATCACCCATCGGCCAGAGGGTGCGCTTGTGCCGCGCCATAACGACCCGAGAGCCGACAGGGATATCTTGGACTCTGCCGAGAATCACGCGAGCATCCGCCCAGGTGAGAGCCTGACCGGCGCGGCTGCGCTCAATGGCGGTGGCGGGGTGGCCGGTGTGGATCGAGCCAAACGAGAGAACAGCGGGGATCGGCTCGCCGCCCTCTAGGGGGAGCACTTCAACGGGACCTTCCCCCCACTTCCAGGGATGCGTTCCTCCCAAGGGCAGTACCCCGAGGGAGCCATCATGGCGCATCCCAGCCACCATGAGCGCGATCTCGTCGAGGTGCGCGGTGATAATAACTCTTGGGGTCTCACTGCCACACAAAAGATTGCCCTTGGCATCCACGCGCCAAGCAAGGCCTCGCGCATCGAGCCAGGCAGCAAGATAGTGACGAACAGCGTCTTCTTGTCCAACCGGGCCAGGAAGGGCAACGAGATCAGCGAGAAGCTCGTGGGTTGTTTTCATACTTAGGAAACTTCGACAGCGACATGCGATTTCCCTGCCGTGAGCCGTCCAAGTCGCCTAGATGCCCCTGCCTTCGGGGCGCAATGTCCTTGTCTGGCAATTTCGTACCTGATAGCCTTGGGCCATGCTTTCTCTTTTTTTCTCCACGCGTCATCGCGCAGGCTTCACGTTGATTGAACTTCTTGTGGTGATCGCCATTATTGCGATTCTCGCCGCCATTCTCTTCCCGGTCTTTGCTCAAGCACGTGCTAAGGCCCGCCAGGCCTCCTGCCTTTCGAACATGAAGCAGATCGGCACGGGCTTGATGATGTACACTCAGGACTATGATGAAGTCCTTCCGGGCAACTCCACTCTAGGAAGTAATGGAATCACCGATCCGCGCTGGCCCGATGCGGCAACCGCACACAGTGCGGGCCTTGGTGAGGCGCTGGGCTGGATGCAACCCTTCAGCTCTGCGAACCCAGGGACACATCGTATCTGGGCGCGCGACATTCAGCCCTACGTGAAGAACCTCCAGATCTTCAAATGCCCTCAAGCCAAGCCCCGCTCCACCGATGGCACCTGCCCGAACGCAGCGGCGGGAAGCAACCCGACCGGAGGAGTCTGTGAGGTGAATGTGGCTGGTGCAGGCAATGGCAATGTCTTGCTCAATGGGATTCCCGCAGGCCGCTCAATTGCCGTGATGCCCGCCCCCGCCGATACGATTTTTGCTCACGAAGTCCGCAACTTCTTCCGCGCTGCTCAAGAGAAACCGCGACTTGTACTCAGCACGGGCCTCTACACGGGCTTCTCCAGTATGTACTACGACAGCACCCACAACGACGGTGCGAATCTGCTCTTCTGCGATGGTCATGCCAAGTGGCAAAAGCGCGGTGCGATTCGTTTCGCACAGTTTGGGGCTAAAGTGGGAACCGGTGCCAATGAAGTCAATCCTCCTGGTCTGACGATCGGTCAAGACGATGCAACGGCGAGCGCACAGGGAACGCTCCAGTTCAAGGCGGATTTTTAGTGATCCAGAGCGCTGTTTTTCCGCTCAGCCCTGGCTTTACCCCTGATCCCGCCGACTCTCTGGAGCCCGCGGGGCGGGTGCCCGATTATCTGAAGGCAACAGCGGGTGCGAGCCTAGAGGCGGCGGCTCGGCTTGCCAAGCTGGTGCGGGTGGTAATCTTTGGGGGCACCCTCCCCGCAAGCTTGAAGCTCGCGATGGGAAGACAGATCACGCAGCAGTGCCAGGCCCGGTACGCCCTGGCCCATGTACAACGGCTCGCTAAAGCCGTTGGCGGGGGCGATCCTCGGACGGCGCTGGCAGTTCGCTATGCGACGGATCTCACGCGGGATGTTCACGGCGTGAGTGACGAGGCCTTCAATACCATCAACACGCGTTTCAACGATGCACAGGTGATCGAGCTGACGATGGTGACGTGCTTCTTCAACTACTTCTCGCGCCTCACCATTGGGCTTGGGGTCACGCCTGAGCCCTGGCTCGCCACGACCGCGCCTAAGCCTCCCAAGCAAGAGCTCAGTGAGCTCACCATCGCCCGTGTGGCGCTTGCCTCAGATGCCGAGCTGGCGATGGCGGCGACGCTTCTAGAGCGGGCTAAGAACCCTGCTGCCAGTAGCCTGGGGATTGCCATCGCCAACTCTCAGCGTGCCATGGTGCGCGTCCCCGACATCCACGAAGCCTGGACGACACCGACACGCCCCGCTGGAAGCCCACCACTCCCGGTGATTGTCCCGCGCACGACAATGCTCCAAGTCTCTCTGGCTGTCAGTCAGGCCAACGGCTGCCGCTACTGCGTGCTCCACCAAGTGCAGGGCCTGCGCCGCCAGGGGGTGGAGATTGGAAAGCTCCTTGCCCTCGAAAAGTCTGACAGTGCCCTTAGCCCCGACGAAAAAGCCGCTGTGGACTTTGCCCGAAAGCTCACCAAGACCCCCGGTGCCGTCATCGAAGCGGATCGGCTGGCTCTGCAGAGGTTCTTCCCCGGCCCTGCGGCCTTTGAGGTGCTCCACCAGACCTGCCGCTTTGCCTTCATGAACCGCTTCACCGATGGCCTTCGCCTACCCTCCGAGGACGAGGCAGTGAAGACCTATCGCGAGGTCTACGGAGGCAACTTCTCCGAGAAAGGAAGAAAAATGAGATGAGTAATGATGTTATGTTGACGAACCAGGAGAGCATCCTGGGTAATCAGGCGATGATTATCGCCAATCAGAAGACCATTGTTGAGAATCAGTCGGTGATTATGGAAAACCAGGCGCTCCTGAAAAAGCTCCTGGCCAACCAGGAAGAGATCCTGGCCAACCAGGCAAAGATTTTAGCGAAGTAGATCACACGAACACGAAACGAGCGGCTTGTTTTGCCGCTCGTTGTTTTTGTGCTAGCCCCGCGTGATAACCTCGTCGAGATTGAGCACCGTGCTACAGACGGTCGCCCACGCGGCGAGGTCAATGGTGTCAAGCGACTTGTCTACGGGCGACTCCCCGACACTGAGTAGCTTTTGTGCATTCTCTGGACTCTTGCGAAACGCGGTGGTCTGGCGGTTAAGAATCGTCATTAAGAGGGACGCCTCCTCAGGGCGCGGAGCACGAGCGAGCAAGAGCTGGTAGAGAAAGGCGATGCGCTGTGCCGCCGTGGGCACGGTTTCACGCATCAAGCGCTCGGCGAGCTTGCGTGAGGCTTCCACATAGGTTGGGTCGTTGAGTAAGATAAGCGCCTGGAGGGGCGTGTTGGTGGCTCCGCGTCGGACGATGCAGAACTCGCGCTCGGGGGCATCGAAGGTCTGGAGGCTGGGCGGGGGGACGGTGCGTTTCCAAAACGTGTACATCGAGCGCCGGTAGAGTTTTTCACCATGGTCTTGCTCGTAGGTCTGGGCGGAGAAGTTACCCTTGAAGCTCATCTCTTCCCAGAGGCCCGGTGGCTGATACGGCTTGACACTCGGTCCCCCAATCTTGGAAACGAGGAGCCCACTGACGGCCAGGGCTTGGTCGCGTACCAGCTCGGCAGGGAGGCGCAGACGTGGTGCGCGGGCGAGTAGGCGGTTTTCCGGGTCGCGCTTGAGGAGCTCCGGCGGACACGCCGACGATTGCTTATAGGTCGCACTTATGACCATGCGGCGCACCAGCTTCTTCACATCCCAGCCCGATGTCCGAAACTCCACCGCGAGCCAGTCGAGGAGCTCTGGGTGGCTCGGCGCATCGCCTTGCACCCCAAAGTTTTCCGCCGTCTTGACAAGGCCCACGCCGAAGAATTGCTGCCAGAGTCGGTTCACCGCAACCCGCGCCGTGAGAGGATTCTCCTGACTCACCAGCCACTTGGCTAGGTCCAACCTCCCCCCGGCTTCGCCGACCCCCTCCGGCTTCGCGAAGGGGGCAAACACGGTTGGCAACCCTGGCTCGACGCGCTCTTTGGGCTTGTTGTACTCGCCGCGCTCCAGCAGAAACGTGGGGCGCTTGTCTTTTCGCTCCTGCATCACCATCGTCGTTGGGATCTCTTTGTCGAGTGCCTCACGCTCGGTTTGCGTGCTGACTTTCTCCTCAAGCAGCTTTCGGTACTCCGGGTCGCGGGTGCGGAGGGCATAGCGTGTGAGGGTGCGCTGCTGCTCGGGGGTGCGCGATGCCGCTGGCTGGGCTAGTGCGGGACGGAGGGGATCGGTCTCGGCGAGTAAGGCCACATCGTTCGGGGAGAGCACTCGGCTGTAGATGCGAATATCATCGAGCTTGCCCTTGAAGCCCGTGCTCTGGTCGCGCCCTCCAAGCCGCAAGGGCTTATTCACCTTGATTGTATTGTTCTTAAGGGAGTCTGCCCCGGCGCTGAGCATGGTTGGCTTTCCATTGACATAGATCTTGACTCCCGGGAGCTTCCCACTGCCATCGTAGGTCACCAAGACATGGCTCCACTTGCCCATCGGGAGACGTGCGCTACTATCGGCACGTAGGGCGTTGTCGGGCCAGTTGTGGATAAAGTGCGCCATCGGCTGTCCGTCGGCTAGGTAGAGATCCCAGCCACGAACCCCGAGGCTATTGTCCATCCTTGAGAAAATCGCTTGGCTCCCGCCCTCCGGCCAGACCCAGCAGCCATAGGAGAACGCCTGATCTCTCTCAAACTCCCCGAGGCCGGGATAGTCTTTTGCGTCGGTGCCGTTAAAGGCAATCGTACCGCTCACAATGCCGCCATTTCCCCCAAATTGCAGATGAGAAACCAGCTCTTGGGCGAACGTGGCGTCCCAGTCGCTTGCCAGGAGCGCGGGAATCTCGCCAGGCCGCGTCTCTTTTGCCACGATCTTAGCATCGAGTGCCTTTTGCTTCGTCTCTAGCTCCGCGAGGCGTGCCTCTTGCTCGGGGTAGGGGGCACGCAGAAATGGCTTTGCATTGCCCTGAGTGCCATCGAGCCCGTTCTCATCGTTGTTATTGAAGTAGGCAAAGAGCCGGTAGTAGTCGCGCTGTGTGAGGGGGTCGTACTTGTGGTCGTGGCACTGGGCGCAGCGCATCGTCAGCCCTAGAAACGCCGTCGCGGTTGTGTCTACCCGATCTGCGACATAGGCGGTGAGGTACTCCTCGGGGATTGCGCCACCCTCGAAGTTAATCGGGTGATTTCGGTTAAAGCCCGTTGCAATGATCTGATCCCGCGTGGCATCTGGCAGCAAGTCTCCGGCAAGCTGCTCGGTGACAAAGACATCGTAGGGTTTGTTCGTATTGAAGGCCGCGATGACCCAGTCGCGCCACCGAAACATGTCCCGGTGTGGGTCAATGTGGTAGCCGTGTGTGTCGGCGTAGCGGGCCAGATCCAGCCAGCCAATCGCCATGCGCTCGCCGTAGTGCGGGGAGGCAAGAAGCCGATCCACGACGCGCTCATAGGCTCCCGGAGTCGTGTCGCGGAGAAACGCCTCGGTCTCTTGTGGTGTCGGGGGAAGGCCCGTCAGGTCCAGCGTCACACGACGTAAGAGTGACCGTTTATCTGCCTCGGGCGCTGGCGTAAGCTTCTCCTTGGCGAGGCGTGCTCGGATAAATGCATCAAGTCGGCTCCCTCCTCCCAGGATTGGGAGGAGAGTTGGGGAGGAGGGGACGGTAAACGCCCAGTGCTTTTCGAACTTTGCGCCCTCGCCGACCCAGCGCCGTAGTGTTGATTTCTGTGCCTCCGTGAGCGACTTATGGCTCATGGCGGGCGGCATGGCTAAGGGATCACTTTCGGGCTTTGCGATGCGCTGGATGAGCGTGCTGCCGAGAATATCCCCGCCAATCACGGCGCGATTAGGCAAATCTAGCCGTAGCCCCGCCTTGCGCTGCTTCTCATCCGGGCCGTGGCACGCAAAGCAGTTCTCCGAGAGAATCTGACGGGCCACACCTCCTAGACTCCCTTCTCCCGTTATCGGGAGGAGGGCTGGGGAGGAGGGTAAACGGGGAGTAGGTGCGGCTAAGCAGAGCCCGGCAAGACCCAGGGCGGAGACACAAACAAAAACGCGGCGATGCATGCCCGGAATTATACCCCCTTCGCGAAGCCGGAGGGGGTCGCGAGGAACGAGCGGGGGGAGGTTAAAACAACCCCACCCGCTTCCCGGGCGACGCGGGAAAAAGTGCTGCGGCTTTTTCGAGGCCAATCTGCCGCGCGGCCAGCTCGATGAGAACATCGCGGTAGTCCGTGGTCACTTTGAGATCACCGGGGGCTTCGAGCTGGTCGTCTTTGAGGCCGGGCCAGCGGGCATAGACTTTCCCGCCCTTGACGCCGCCGCCTGCCACAAACCAGGCACTTGCCCGCCCGTGATCGGTGCCCAGTCCGCTATTTTCCGCCACGCGCCGTCCGAACTCGGTCATCACCACAATCGTGACATTCTCAAGCTGTGGCCCGAGGTCTTTTGTGAAAGCCCCGAGGGAATCTCCCACGTCCTGGAGCTGCTGCGCCAGAAACGGGGTGTTCTGCCCGACGTGCGTATCCCAGCCGCCGCGATCTAAACAGGCCGTTTCGAGCCCGACTCCGGCTTTGAGCAACATCGCGGTCTGGCGCAGGCCATTTCCAAGGTTAGATTCGGGGTACTGTGCACCGCCACCGGGCTTGTAGCTCTTGGGGTCGAGCTTTTCTAAGACTTTCAGTACTTCCAGCGTCTCTCGCCCTGCGACAGAGGCGGGATCGTCGCCTTTGGCATACATGCCCTCAATGGCCGTGCGAAGGCTGGGTGAGGCATGGAGCTGTAGATCCGTGATGCTGTTGATCGCCATGGCACTGGTCGCGCCACGGAGAATATCCGGCAGGATGGTGTTGAAAGCGACACCCCGGAGCGGCGAGGGGTTGTCCTCGGGGAGAGCGGAGAGGTAGCGTGCCACCCAGCCCGATGGAATACTGGCCGGGTCACTGGCGGCTCCCCGCTCCATCACGGCCATCGCCTCGAAGTGCGAGCGCGACTGATCCAGCGAGCCCACGGCGTGTAGTGGCGCGAGCTTTCCTTCGAGATAGAGGGGATGCAGGGCTCCCAGGGCAGGGTGTAGCCCAAAGAAACCATCCAGCTTGAGGGAGTTGGTGACTTTAATCGTCGGCCGATTTTTAAAGTACTCATCGTCGCCGGTAGGGGGAAGCGCTGTTAGGCCATCCATCGCGCCCCGCAGAAAGATCGTCACCAGCGGCTTTCGGTGCGTCTTACCGACCGTCACCTGTGCCAGTGCCGAGCGCCCCGCCCAGGCCACAATCGCGGCGGCCAGTGCACCCCCGATTAGTGCGCGTCGCGCAGAGCCGACGCGGCTATTTTCTTCACAAAGTCCCCATTGGTTCATTGTCGTTATTTCCACTGAAAATCGGGTGAGGCTAGCGCCAGCGCGAGGCGCTCTTCGGGCTTGCCAGAAAACTCGGGGAGGGGGGAGAGCAGGGCTCCGGCAGCATCTTTGTCTGTGTCTATTTGGGTTGCCGCCACTGCGCCTGATGTCAGCGCGATGGCGAAGTTCCAGCGTGCCAGTAGCGAGCCCGTCCATGCTTGGTTTTTCTCAGGATAGCCATCGGGCATGGGCCACTCATAGAGCGGCTGCCCCATACGGGTAAGATGGTCTTGCACGCCTAAGCTGCCATCGGTGAGGGCGTTGGTGGCCCGCAGGGCGCTGATCGTGAAGTCAAAGGGGCGCTTCAGGATGGGCGGGGCCGCATCAAACTCTGAAGCCGTGAAGAGCGTGTGCACCATCGCCGTGATTGCGCCGCCGGATTTCTGGTAAGTGGCCGCCACTTTCTCGGTCAGACCCGCACTGTGCTCGTCGTCGCCGTAGAAGTAGCGCACCAGCTTGCGGGAGATAAAGCGAGCCGTCGAAGGGTGCGCGGCGATCAAGTCCAAGACCGTGCTCGCATCTTTCTTGCCCCCGCCTGCGGGGATTTTCGTGCCGAACACGACTTTCTCCCCATCGTCGTGACGCTTGTCGTTGAAGTAGACCTCTCCGGTCTTATGGTCTGGCAGGCCGTCTTGAAAAAGACCCGAGAGGGAAAGGCCCGAGAGGAACCGATCCTCAATCGTCCAGCCGGTCAGGCAGCGTGCGACCTCCATCACGTCGCGTTGGGAGTAGCCACCATCCACGCCCATCGTGTGTAGCTCCAGAAGCTCACGGGCATAGTTTTCGTTGGGGTGCTTGGCATCGCTGACTTGCTGGTCCAAGTAACCCAGCATCGCTGCGGACTTCATCGAGGCACGGATGACATCTTTGACGGAGCCCAGCGCATTTTGCCGCACCACATGGGTGAGATCGGTGGGAAGCAAGTACATCAGCTCTGCCGCCGTGTTGGGACGCGTCGGGGCGGAGTAGACTTTACGGGCGTAGATATTCAGGTGGTTGGCCCAGAAATCACACAAGCGCTCACGGAGCTGCCACTTTGAGTAGGTCGCCCGCAGGATCGCGCTACGGCCCAGCTGCTCCATGACCACTTTTTGAGGAGTGTCTCGTAGCTCGTAGGCAGGCGTGTGAAAGACCTCTAGGCCCTTAAGTCGCCAGCGCAGGGCCAGCGACTCATCGTCGTCGTGTACCGGCGCTTTGAGCTGCTCCGCCAGCCAGCCGTCTTTTCCTAGCTCATCAAAGCGCTGGAGCTCTGCAGCAGACGGGCCAAACGCTGCGCGATTTAGCATCAACCCGTGGCTGGTATCTCCAATAGGCCGCATCGGGGGACGGGGACTGGCCGGGACGAGCGGTCGTGGGTCGCGAACACTGCGGAGCGCCTCACGAAGCGGCCCTTCGTCGCCTCTCTTGCCTTTTTGCTGACAACCCACCAATGCCGCACTGGCCACACCCGCGCCTAAAAGTAGCTCCCGGCGTTTCATTGTTGGTTTGTCTGCGTCTGTGGGCTCGTCGTCGCTACTTGCTCGTAGGCGAAGCGCTCGCGGCTTGTCAGTGCCTGGAACCCTGCCCCGAGGGAGGCAAAGAGCTGAAGGGGGAAGAGCAGCACCCAGCCAACCGCCGGGAGGGCTCCGGTCGCGATGAGAAGTGCCCCACCCCGCGCCAGCATCGTCAGGGGGCTCTGCGTGGGGGCAAGAGCCTGCATCCGCTTGCTCATCACCTGCGCCAGTCCGGCACTCCCTACCAGAGAAATACCAAGCGTGATCCCCAGAAACACCCAGCCGACGAGCATGAACAGGCCATTCTTGCTATTCAGGAGCGCAATCCCCAGCCCGATCCCGACCAGCGCCAGAAACGCCCCAAAGCCAATTGAGCGCCCCGGCGTACTCTCGATCAGCCGTCCTGCCTGCCGCGTCTTCTCAGAAAATAACAAGCCCACTGCCAAGATCGCCGCCCAGAGCGTCACCAGTACCGTGATCAGGATGGACAAGTAGAAGACCACATCTCCGTTTGTCATAGAACCAACCTCCCCAAATCGTCGTTAATCTGATCCGAGGATACCGTAAACCGAGGCTTTGTTACAGCAATGTCGGGGAGGTTTTTCCTACCTCTCTGTTGAACTGGGCTTTATGGAACATCCGACGATCCGTAAGGCAGCGCTGCGCCTTCTCCCGTTTTTGTTTTTACTCTATGTGATTGCCTATCTGGATCGCGTGAACGTGGGCTTTGCGAAGCTCGACATGAACACCCTGCCGTGGTTCTCCGAGTCTATCTACGGGTTTGGTGCGGGGATCTTCTTCTTTGGCTATTTTTTGTTTGAAGTGCCTAGTAACTTGATCCTTGAGAAAGTCGGGGCGCGTAAGTGGATTGCCCGAATCATGTTTACTTGGGGGATAATCTCCATGGCGATGGCTCTCGTCAAAGGAGTACCTAGTTTCTACGGACTACGCTTCTTGCTGGGAGTTGCGGAGGCGGGCTTTTTCCCTGGTGTTCTTTTGTACCTTACCTATTGGTTTACACAGAAAGAGCGCGCTCAGGTCGTGGC
>NZ_JANNYP010000409.1:0-10847 GCF_031410135.1 Armatimonas sp.
CAGCCAGAACCACGCCGACTTCGACTGGTTTGAATACGATCTCGTCTTCACCCACTGAAACGTTACAAACGACGATGTCTCGGGCCGTGAGCCGGGCTTGTCTTACTGATTGGTGCTCAAGGCTGCGTCTTCCTCTAGGGTGCTCCCAATTCCCGGGCCGGGGCGCAGGTAGTCCGGGAAGCCCACCCGTGCCTGCCGGTCGAGCTGGATCGCGAGCAGGAGCGCTTTTCGGTTGGTCGGCTCTTTTTGTAGCACCCGCCGCAGGCGATAGAGTGCGGTTCCGAAGCGCTTGAGCTTCCCCTCTTGCTCGGCGAGGGTCAGGGTGGTAGGGGTGTCGGCGTCTTGATTGGTGTCGCGCCGGAGCGCGGTGAAGTGCTCCTGCTCCTTCATGAGGCGCTGGTAGATCGCCTCGTGCTTTGTCGCACGGGGGTCTTTCTTTTGTCGGTAGAGGTCGGCCAGGTTGAAGGCGACACCCGCGACACCAGGGTTGAGCTCCCAAGCGCGCTCGAAGGCGGTCAACGCCTCGTCGCGGCGACCTGTTGTTTTGTAGGTACGCCCCAGCTCGGCGTAGGGCTCGAACCAGCCGGGCTCGACCTCAATCGCCGCTCGCAGCTGAGCGATGGCTTGTTCTGTCTTGCCGGGAACCTTGGTGTAGCTCAGGCCCAGTCGGTAGTGGAGCCGGGCGCTCTGGGGGAACCTGGTGACGTATTTTTCTCCCAGTGCGATGGCCTTGTCGTAAGCTCCCTGCTGAAGGTAGACCTCCATCAGCACCAGAGGAACCTCAATGTCGTCGGGGAGGAGCTCTATCGCTTTGGTAAGCTGCACCGCCGCGCTCTCCCAGCTTCGAAAGCGCACCAGAGTAATCCCATAGACAGAGTGGGCACGCACTAGGTCGGTGCCCTCTTGCACGGCTTTCTCCCCCTCACTTCGCGCCAGGAGCAGATCCTCCGTCCCCAGTGCTGCCTCGGCGAGGCGGCAGTGCAGCCCGGGCGCGTCTGGCGCGGCGGCCTGGAGCTGCTCCAGGGTCTCCACCGCCAGATCGGGGCGACCGACCGACTCATAGAGCACCGCCAGCCCGATATAGGCATCGGGTCGGTCTGGCTCCCGCGCGATTCCCTGGTTGAAGGTCTTGACCGCTTCGGTGATTTTCTGCTCTTTTGCCAGCGCCTTTCCCTTCTCCGCCAGCGACGGCGGCGTGGGTAGTGGCGCACTGTGGCACCCGATCAGCAAGAGCAGAGCCATTAGAGTACAGTCGTAGACTCTTCGCCTGGGCATCATCGGAGGGGCTCGCCTTCGGTCAGCGTGTAGAGCCGATCCGCCGCGATATTGCTTGCCTTAGTCTCGGTCTTGCTACCGTGCCAGCGGATCGTGAGTGCTTCTATTGTCTTTGCTTCCCCGAGGCCAAAATAGAGCCGTGGCTGGGTGCGCGAGGCGTAGCTCCCCCCGGAGCGGGACTCGGCCACGTAGGTCTTCCCTCCCGCCGTGATGGTAACTCTCGCGTGGTAGCCGCTCGGGTTGCTCTTGACTCCTTTGAGGTGAAACGCCACCCAGTGGCCAGTGTTGGGGCCGGTGTAGCGCAGCAGCTCGGGAGGGCCGTCCTGGTTGTTGGTGAGAATGTCCAGGTGCCCATCATCGTCGAAGTCCGCCACGGCCAGCCCCCGAGTGACATGAGGAACGGTCAGGTCACCGAGTCCCTGCGTGTGGTCGGTAAAGGTGCCGTTACCGCTGTTTCTTAGCAGAGACTTGGGCTGGGCGTACTTATCGCCCTGTGCATAGGCCTCCACATCGTCGTTGACATGCCCGTTGCCCACGATCAGATCGGGGTTGCCATCGCGGTCGTAGTCGAGAAAGTCGCAGCCAAAGGCCAGGTGGCTCATGCTGATGGGCCCCACTCCCGAGGGCGTGGTCGTGTTGATGAAGAGCCCGTTGCTTTCATTGCGAAAGAGCGCGTTCATCTGGCCGGAGAAGTTGGTTACAAAGAGATCCTCGCGGCCATCGCCGTTGTAGTCGCGCACCCCAATTCCCATCCCAGAGAGGAGCTTACCCATGTCGGAGTAGGCGCACCCTGCCTCTTTGGCTATCTCGGTGAAGGTACCATTGCCGTTGTTGCGCCAGAGAAAGTAGGGGCTCAGGTCATTGGCGACAAAGATATCCTCGTGGCCATCGCCGTTGTAGTCTAGCCAGGTGACCGCCAGCCCGTGTCCCTTTGCCTTACTGATCCCCGTTGCGACACTGACATCGGTGAAGGTGCCATCGCCATTGTTGTGGAAAAGGGCGTGCGCCTCGGGGGCATAGAGCTCGGGAGAGCAGTACGAGAGCTTTTTCTGTGGGTTCTTGCAGGGTTTATTGGTGGCAAAGCTCCAGACAGCGTAGCGGCAGACATAGAGATCGAGCTTCCCGTCGGCGTCGTAGTCGCCAAAGGCGGCGCTGCTGCACCACCGGGGGCCGCTTTTCGTGTCCGCTACCCCGGCCTTTGCCGTCACCTCGGTGAACTTCCCGCTCCCTTTTTCATTGTGGTAGAGCCGATTGCCGCCATAGGCCGTGACAAAGATATCCTCGAAACCATCGCCGTCGTAGTCGCCCACTGCCAGTCCCTGGGTGTAGCCCGAGTCCTCTAGCCCGGAGCCTGCCGTGATATCGGTGAAAGAGGCATTGCCCTTGTTCAGGTAGAGCCGGTTCTGCGGGCCCGTGCCGGGCTTGCGTCCGTCTACCGGGAGAGTGCCTGCCTGAAGGAGCAGAATATCGAGCTTGCCATCGGCATTGACATCGAGAAACGCGCAGCCGCTCCCGGTCGTCTCGATCAGGTAGTGCTGCCCGGTGCCACCGTGGGAAAAACGGAAGTCTAGGCCCGCTTTTTGCGCCACATTGGTGTAGAGACCCTGGGGGACTGTAGGCGGCTTCTGTGGGGTGCAGCCCACCAGCAAGAGAGCGAGGAAAAGCGCTTGCCTCATGGTGCTGTCTCCAGGCGCTGCCGCTCGGTGGCGAAGACCTGGCGGGCCTCCGCGAGCTTCTGGAGGGCGGGTTCGAGCTCGGCGGAGGGGGCATGGCGCCTCTGGAGGCCAGCGGTAAGGTTCTGGGCGGCAGAGAGGGTATCAAAGCTCTTCTGGAGTCGGTCCGCGTCTGCGGTGCGTCCCACCGTGCGCCAGGCACGGGTGAGGTTGAAGAGCAAATCCGCCTGGTCAAAGCCCAGGAGCAGTGCGTTCTCCAAATAGGGCACTGCCTCGCGGGACTTGCCCCGGCTGTGGAGGTGAAATCCCAAGGCGGCGTGGGCAAGCCCACTGGAGGGATCGAGCCGAACCGCTCGCTCCAGGGTGTCTTGGGCATCCTTCTCGGAGAGGCGGCTTGCAAGAAAACCAGAGAATGCGTTGGCGTAGCCGTAGCCTGGGTAGCGGTGGGAGTAGTCGCGTGTCACGACCAGAGCGGTCTTGAGGTCGGCGGAGTTCTGGAGCTGTGTGGCGTAGTAGGTTGTCAGGGCAGGGCTTCTCTTCTCGGCTTGGTAGGCGGCCGCGAGATAGCCCAGCTCTTTTTTCTGATCTCCGAGCTGGTTGGCGCGGCGAATCGCCAGGAGAAGGGCACTGACGCAGGCGGGCTCCCGCGCCACGGCTTGCTCCACACGCTCCTGCGCCTGTGGGTCTTGTGGATTTTGAAGGGTCAGCGCGGCAAGCTGGCAGTGGACGTGGGGTTCCTGAGGAGCGCGTCTTGCCAGCTCGGCATAGGTAGCCTTTGCCTCGTCCCAGCGCCCCTGGAGCCGAAGTGTCTCCGCAAGTGAGCGTAAGACCAGCGGGTTGTCGGGAGCGAGTCGCCGGGCCTCTCCCCAGAGCTGCTCTGCCTGTGCATACTGTCCTGCCTGTGTGGCCTGAAACCCACGATCCACCAGGCGGGAGAGCGCCGCGTTTTGTGAGAGCAAGCGTAAAGAGAGGGTGGCTCCTACGGCAAGGCCGAGGAGGCCACCCCCTAGAATCAGCAGTCGCAGCTTCGGGGAAAGAGACATAGGCACGAAGGCCGCTACTTAGGGTTGCAGCTTACCTGGTTATCGGTTGCTGCGCCCCAGCCCTCTCCGGAGTGTGTCCACCACCAGTCCTCCGTTGGCTTGAGGTTCTGGCTGTACTTGGCATGGCCATCGGCGTAGGCTACATTGATCCCGTTCTGATGGATCGTCGGCCCCTGTCCGGAGGCCGAGCCCCAGTAGGGAAGATCATGAATCAGCGGAGCGCGAGCGGGCTGGGAGACCGCCGCCATGGACAGACCCGCCACCTTGATCTGCGGCTGGTTGATGACGCCAGAGGGAACGCCGGTGCAGTCGGAGGTCTGGTGCTGCCAGAGATACGAGGTTCCATTGCGCTTCATGTTGTAGCCCCC
Organism: Armatimonas sp.; assembly: GCF_031410135.1. GTDB lineage: Bacteria > Armatimonadota > Armatimonadia > Armatimonadales > Armatimonadaceae > Armatimonas. The sequence continues at coordinate 4,360 of NZ_JANNYP010000409.1, forward strand.
AGCGTTGGGGGGAGCACTGGGGCAGAAGAAGATTCCCTCGTTCTTGGTGTAGGGAAACAGCAGATCTGGCATGTAGCGCACGTGGGTGTCGTAGAGGGCCCGATTGGCAGCGAGCTGTGCCGCAGTGGGCACGAACGGGTAGCCGTCCCAGGCTCGTCCCCAGGCACGGGTGTTGGGGTAGAGCTCGTCGTAGTCCTGCACATACATCATCGTTGCGGTCCCAATCTGCTTCAGGTTGGAAAGACAGGCTGCCTGACGAGCCTTGTCTCGTGCCTGAGCAAAGACAGGGAAGAGGATGGCGGCAAGAATGGCGATAATGGCGATGACGACCAGTAGCTCAATGAGCGTAAAGACACGTCGTCGAAACAGTCGAGAAAACAGTTTCATGGTTTAAAATTCCTTCGTTAGGGGGCTCTACTATCCGCCCCCAGGTTTTGAGAACGTATTGGGACGGTTTTGCATGGTTTTGTTGATCATCTCCTGGCGCTGCTGAAGCTCCGCCTTCTCTGCGGCAGTGGCCTCGGTACGTTCCTTCTGGCATCCCGAGAGTATGATTGTTCCTAGCGACAGAGTCAGGAGCAGGATAAGAATACGCATAAGTTTCTTTCCGATCCGGTTCGGCCCTCATGGCCCGAACCTAAACGTATTATAAATCTTTCTTGTTTAAATGTGCAAGCTATTTTTGTAAATATACAAGCTATTTTTGTCTCTGTCGGAAATCGTGCTGCTATAGGGCATTTTGTGCCCTAAAGCCCGTGCCGGGCTACCAAGTAGCCTAGCCCGGCACGGGCTTTGCAGCCGCAGGCTACCCAGACGCCTCATTCCATGGGGCGGCGAAGTAATTATTTCGCGCGGAAGTCTTTCATTTCCTCAGAGTTCATGTTCTCTTTGGTCATGAGCACGACACCGGTGTCAATTTTCTTCTCAACCTTTTCGCCTTTTTTCGCAGCAACCAGTGCTTTCACGGACTCGTAGCCCATCTTGGTGGGGTTCTGGATCACGACGGAGTCAATCGTGCCATCGGTGATGCCTTTTTCGATCTCGTTGGTGTTGTCGAAGGCGATAATCTTGACTTTCCCCGTGAGCTTCTTGGCCTCGACGGCTTTGAGTGCACCAATCGCGCAGGGCTCGCAGGAGCCAAAGATGCCCACGGTGTCCGGGTGTGCCGAGAGGGCATCTTGCGAGACATTCAGCGACTTGTTGCGATCCGACTCGCCGTAGTTGGAGCGCACGACCGTGATGCCGGGGAACTCTTTTTTCATCACCGACTCAAAGCCCGCCTCACGATCCATCGTGGAGGCGGAGTTGGCGGCGTTGGGCACCATAATTACCGTTCCCTTGCCCCCGACGATCTTGCCCATCTGGCGCGCCGCGATCTCGCCGCTCTTGAGGTTGTCGGTGGCGATAAAGCTCACGTACTGATCCTCAGTCACATCGGCAGCGGAATCAAAGATCACCAGTGGCACACCCGCGGCGTGGACTTTCTTGATTGTCCCAGCAAGCGCCGCTTTGTCCAGAGGCGCAAGGGCGATGCCATCCACCTTGGCATTCATCTGGTTCTCCACCACCCCGATCTGCCCGGCGGGATCGGTCTCTTTCTGCGCCCCCACCCACTGAATCTTCGCGCCCATTTCCTCCCCCGCCTTCTCTGCTCCGGCCTTCACGGACTGCCAGAAGACATGGGTCATGCCCTTGGGAATCACCGCCAGCGTGAGAGTCTTCCCCCCTATCGTTGTGGGAGCAGGTGCATCCCCACCTCCACTTGTGGCTGCCGGTTTCGGGTCACAGCCCGTTAAAAGCCCCAGGGCAACGGCGGAGAGTGAAAAAAACACGGCGCGGCGTGTCATGTGGAAAATCATCGAAAACCTCCTTGTGGAACATTCCAATAAGTGCCCTTTCGGCACCCGGAAGCAATTTTCCTCTCAAACTATTCGCATTGGGGCATGTTTTCTGCTAGACAGGGAGTGTGGGCAGCTCTTCCGGCGTAATTGCGGGGACTAATGCGGCACGGTAGAATTGCCAGGATAACTTAAGAGTATGCTCCGTCTGGTCTTCGCGCCACCGGGAACGCTGAAGCGTCGGAAAGCGTACTAAGTCTAAAAGCTTCGAAACCGAAGCAAACTATCAGGAGAATTTTTCTTGAATCGCAATTGTATTTTAATCAGTGGCCTATCGGCTCTTGCAGCAACATCGCTGTTCACGGCGGGATGTGGTGGCGAGAAGCCTTTTGCCAAAGTCAATGGTCAGGTCATCACCAAGGATGAGTATGTCCAGGCACTAGAGCAGACTCTGGCCGTGACAGGAGCCCAAGGGGCTGTCCCTGTTCCGGCGGGCCGCATGGTGTTGGAGCAACTTATCGGGCGAAAGATCATTCTTTCCGAAGCTGCGACTCAGGGCGTCCTGCCTAGTGATGATGATGTCAGTAAGGCATTTCGTTACCGCAAAGACATGCTAGAGCAAAGCCAGCCGGGCAAGACCTTTGAGGAGGAGCTTCAGAAACAGGGAACGACCCCTGAGGCGCTTAGAGAGAATATCAAAGCGGAGCTTGCTGAAGTGGCGCTCTTGGTCAAGCAGCTGAGTATTGGCAATGACAAGGTGCAACAGTACTATAACGAGCACAAGGAAGAGTTTGGTCTGCCCGCCCGCATTCAGGTCCGCATGATTCTGCTACCTCCCAACAGTCCTCAATTTGCCGAGGCGCAGAAGACACTCTCCGATCCGAAGAATTTTACCGAGAAAGCAGCGCGCGAGATCAATGTCATCCCGCAGCTTAAAGTGAGTGCCGGTTTACAGGTTCTCCCTACCGCGCAGATTCCTCCGGCGGTGGCGGGTAAGGTCAATGCAGCAGCGCCTGGTCAGGTTGTCGGTCCGGTGGACTGGCCGATGCAAGGTGGCTCTGCCAAAGCCTGGCTGAAGATTGAGAAGAAGCTACCCCAGTACAGTGTGCCTATTGACCAGGCAGCCCCCATTGCGCGTCAGCGGGTTGTGTACCAGATGCAGGCCATGAACGATGCGAACTTCAGCAAAGTACGCAACGAGATTATCAAAAAGAAATTTGATGCCTCCGTCGAGACCTCCAGCCCTGTGTATGACACGATCTGGAAGTCCGTCAAACAGAGTGCTCAGGATGCTGGAATCGGCGTTGCTCCTCCGCCCGGAGCCGCTCCCATCCCCACAGGTGGTGCCGCACCCCTGCCAGGTGGAGCAGCCCCCGCACCGGGCACCGCTCCTGCACCCGGTGGTGATACAGCAAAGCCTAAGTAGCACAAGCCGCAATGATTCAAATTGTTGGCCTGGGGCCGGGGAGTGCGGAAGCGCTCCCTCCCCGGGCTTTTTCTTTACTGACCTCAGGGCTTCCTGTGCTTCTACGCACGGAGCGTCACCCGGTGCTTCAAGCGGAGCCCCTGGCCTCTGCCTTGAAAAGCCTGCCCGTGACCGCTCTGGATGACGAGTACGAGCATGGTGCATCGTTTGCCGATACCTATGCCGCCATTGTCGCACGGGTGCTACGGCTTCAAGCGGCTCACGGCGAGCTCGTCTATGCGGTTCCTGGCCATCCGCTTGTGGGAGAGACAACGGTGGCGTTGCTCCTGCAAGAGACCCGGCGGCGGGGAATTCCCACCAAAGTGACGGGGGCACCATCGTTTGTGGACGCTTGCCTGGAAGCTATTGGGGAGTCGGTGACAGGCGATCTGCACGTCATTGATGCGCTCTTGTTGGAGCCCGAAGCACCCGCGCCTCCAGCGGCGCTGCGAACAGGCGGGCCGATTCTGCTCTACCAGGTACACAGCCGCGCCGCTGCCAGCAATGCTAAGCTGGCGCTAGGGCGTGCAGGCTACCCAGATGACTTCGCAATCACCGTGGTACACGGAGCGGGAATTGTTGGGCTTGAAAAACAAGCTACCCTCCCACTCTACGAGCTGGATCGCACTGCCCATGCATCGCTGATTGACCACCTTACCACGGTCTGGGTGCCCGAGCTTCCTGCTGAGCAGCGCCGCGCGGACTTTGATGAGCTTCTTACGATTATGGCTCGGCTACGCGATCCCAACGGCGGCTGTGCCTGGGATCTCAAACAAAACCACCAGACCCTGCGGCGCTATGTGCTCGAAGAGGCCTATGAAGTGGTGGAGGCGATTGACCAGGATGACCCTGAGGCGCTCTGTGACGAGCTGGGGGATCTCTTGCTTCAAGTGGTCTTTCATGCCCAGCTCGGTCGTGAGGAAGGATTCTTTGACTCGGGTGATGTCTGCGCCGCGATCTGTGAGAAGCTGATTCGGCGTCACCTCCATGTCTTTGGGGATGTTCAGGCGGAAGACGCCGAGACGGTGCTAACCAACTGGAACGCGATCAAGGCAACAGAGAAGGGTAACAAGCCCGTGGAGTCTCTTCTCGATGGTATCTCCAGCAGTCTTCCGGCGCTTTCTCAGGCACTGGAGACTAGCAAGCGCGTTGTGGCAGTCGGCTTCGAGTGGCCCGATGAAGCCCAGGTCTATGCCAAGGTGGAAGAGGAGTTGGCCGAGCTGCGTGAGGAGCTAAAGCACGGAAGCCCCGAGCGGATCGCGGAGGAGCTGGGAGATGTCCTCTTTACCCTGGTGAATCTGGGGCGCAAGCGCGGTATCGAGGCAGAAGACGCACTACGAGGCCAGTTGTCACGTTTTGGCGCACGCTGGCGTTTTATGGAGAAAGAAGCGCTCGCCCAAGGCCAAGGCAAGAGTGTGCAGATGCTCTCGCTAAAAGAGCAAGAGGCGCTCTGGCAGGCGGCCAAACGCGCGGAAAAGAGCTAGACCATGCAAAGACGACTCGGACAGTATATCTTTACCGACCGGAATCAGTACCCTCCGAATCGGGCTGTGGAGATCGCGGTGCAGCTTCGCAACGAAGGCACCCTCTCTTCTACCCATGTGATTGGAACCCGCCACGACTACGAGATCCGAGTCCGTGAGAGCCGTAGCCGTCGGATTGTTTGGACTTGGTCGAAGGGAAAGCCCTTTCCCCCCACGACAACCATCAAGCTCCTGCCCGGCGAGATGCGGGAGCATATCGAGATCTGGGATCGGCGCGATGACAGTGGCAAGCGTGTACCAACAGGCGTCTATGAGGTCGAGCTGGTGCACGCACCTCTCACCGCCTCGGTAACGGCGCAGATCTATCTTTCTGACCGAGATCAGCCGGGTGAGAGCCCTCCCGCGGGCGATCCTCCGGGGCAGTTTCGTCCCCCGCAGACAGGAGCACGCGTGCAAGCAACGATGACCGCGGAGCGGGGCCGGGTTCGAGCGGGTGAGACCGTGAAGCTGACCTACACCGTGGTCAATACGGGGACGCAACCTGCCGTCTTCTCGTTTCCCTCAGGCTGTCAGACTGATATGGAAGTGCGCCGCCGCCCTGAGCCCAATGCGCGCTACGCCGCGGGGGCGCTCACGCTCTGGCAGCTCTCTCGGACGGGCTTCTACACCATGGCTTTTACCAAGCTGACACTGGCTCCTGGTGAGCGCAAAATCGTGACCGCTGCCTGGGCTGTGGGAAACACGCCGCCAGGCACCTACGACCTGCTGGGCTACCTCCCGACAACCGGTAGCAAGAGCGCCGAAGCCGTTGGCAGTCTCACAATTGCCCCCTGACCCCCACTCGTGGGGGGCAGGGGGCCTTTTACTCCCGGCCTTGTTGCACGAGGGCGCGGGCCGCTTGGAGTGCTAAAAGATACGACATCGCGCCAAACCCGACGATCTGCCCGACGGTTGCGGGAGCTACGACAGAGGTGCGCCGGAACTCGTCGCGTGCGTGGACATTGGAGAGGTGCACCTCAATGGCCGGAAGCCGCACGGCCTTGAGGGCATCGGCGATGGCGTAGGAGTAGTGGGTGTAGGCTCCCGGATTGATAACAATAGCATCGGCCCAGTCCGCCGCATCGTGAATGGCGTCAATGAGGACACCTTCATGGTTGCTCTGGAGCATTTTTAGCTCGATGCCAAGCTCTTTGGAGTACTCCTTAATGCGTTTACAAAGCTCGTCAAATGTCATGGTGCCATAGACATCAGGCTCTCGCTGGCCCAGCAGGTTGAGGTTGGGGCCATTGAGCAAGAGAATACGGAGACTGCCAGTGGGAGTGAGCTGCATCGTGAGAGATTCCTTTTTTTATTTATCTTGCGCTTTGTTTTGCGCGGCAGGGGCGGGAGCCTTGAGGTCATCCGGGCGCAGATCCGGGAAGCCTTCCGTGAAGGGAAAGTGGTGTTGCCCCGAGCTGCAGTGTAGTCCCTCCCCATTTTCCTTGAGTATCAGAGGTGCAGGAGGGACGCATTGCGGACAACGTAGCAACTCGATAAAGGAACTTGGAGGGATCATGGCTAAATTGTACCCGATGGGAACAAGTGGGTGCAGGTCATAAAAGTGGTGAGGTAGCAGGCTGAAAAACGCGGCGACTCCAAAAGGCAAAAAAGGAATCCAACTCGTTGCCAAAAAAGAAACCGCGTAGACGGGCAATTACTTCA
>NZ_JANNYP010000410.1:0-2201 GCF_031410135.1 Armatimonas sp.
TGTGGCCCAGCCGTCGGTAGCCGACCAGATCAATCAGAAAGTCCTTGCCAAACTTTTGCCGATAGGCGACCGCGAGCCGCGTCACAGCCAGACACGCCTCGGGATCGTCGGCGTTCACATGCACAATCGGAATCTCAAAGCCCTTGGCCAGATCGCTTGCGTACATCGTCGAGCGACCATCCTGCGGAGTGGTGGTGAAGCCAATTTGATTATTGGCGATGATATGAATCGTCCCCCCCACGCGGTAGCCCGAGAGCTGGGAGAGATTGAGCGTCTCAGCGACCACGCCCTGGCCGGGAAACGCGGCATCGCCGTGGACTTGCACCGCCAGTGAGGCGAGAATATCGCGCTTGGGCAGCCCTGCACTATCCCGGGTCTCTTGCGCGGCGCGCGCTCGCCCGACCACAGCCGGGTTCACAAACTCTAAATGGCTGGGGTTAGGTGCAAGAGTCACGGGCATCGAGACCGAGCCCCCATTTTTATATGTCAGCTGGAAGCCCTTGTGATACTTCACATCGCCCGTGTAGGCATGGGTCTCGCCGCCAGAGCCCTCAAGACCGTCTATGGCGCGGGGGTCAGTTGGGAACTCGGCCAAGACATCTTCGTAGGACTTTCCCAGAACATGGGTCAGGACATTGAGGCGGCCACGGTGTGCCATTCCCATCACTAGCTCACGAGTTCCGGCCTTGGCGGCTTCGTGGATGAGTGTGTTGAGCACTGGCACGAGCATGTCAATGCCCTCGATAGAGAAGCGCTTCTGACCCTTATAGGGCTGGACTCGCTCTAAGAACTGCTCGAAGCTATCCACGGCAATGAGCTGTTCTAAAAGAGTGGTTCTATCTTCATTCGTGACTGTTCCGAAGAAGCGACGGCTCTCGGCAGCGTCACGGAGCCAGTTGCGCTCATCGGGGATCTGGATGTGGTCGTCTTCATAGCCCACCGTACCCGAGTAGACCCCCCGCAGGCAGCTCAGTGCCTCCAGGGCACTGGCCTTGCCCTCGGCACAGGGGCCACCAACGACGCTTGCAGGAAGCGATGCCACATCCGTTTCACTCAGCCCATGGTAGCTCAGGGAGAGCTCCGGGTCGCCCGGTGGTGGATTGACTCCCAGAGGGTCGAGCTTTGCTTCGGCATGGCCCATCTCACGGACGATGCGTGCGACGCGGCTGACCCGCACGATGACATCTACCTGAGCGGTGGTCAGTCCTAGAGGGATACCCGGCGAGCTGGGCGAGGGACTCGCCGCCGCCGTAGCAAGCTCAGGTGCAAAGCCTTGGCTAAAGAAAGCGCGTGTTTCTGCATCTACCGAGGCAGGGTCGCGCTGATATTGTTCGTATAGTTCGAGGGCATACCCGGCATTGGGGCCGTGGAAATCCAGCAGTGTATTCATTCGTTTACCGATTTATTATTGTACCGCGTTGCGGTTCTCGATAGATACAGCTTACTTAAAGAACTTTTCCAGTCGTGCAAGTGTTTCTGTTTTTTTTGTGCTTCGCTCGGGAAGATGGCTCATCGCTGCCTCAAAAAGGGTGATGAGCTCCGCATGACGGGTGCGGGCTTTTTCTAGGTTGTTATCCAAGACATTGTAGGCCTGGAGCTGATAGACCGGGTCGGTGAAGGAGTGCGCGCCGATCGTGTCGGCGCACTTGTCCCACTGCTCCAGCGCGGCGTAGGCAAAGGCTTGGTGAATTCCGGTCACCTCGGGAATCGCCCGGATTTCCCCCGCGGGGCCTTCAACGACCCGAATTAGCTCCTGCCAGGTTGCCTTTGCGCTGTCTCTATCGCCTGCTTTTTCTTTCGTCTCCGCCAGGGCTCGCAGGGTCTGGAGGTCGTTGGGATCGGCCTCGCGGGCTTTCTGAAACGCGGCAACCGCCGTGGTATAGTCGCCTGCCTGCTCAGCACGCCGTGCGATCTGAAACTGCCAGCGGGGCGTGGGATCTATCGCTGCGGCCTCGGCGAGCTTCCCCGAATCTGCCAGCGCCTTGGGCTGCGATGGAAAGATGCTTGCTTGTGAGAGCAGTGCGAAGAGCAAGCCTAGCGCGGCGGCTATTTTTAGGGCCATCTCCCCGCCGCTTCGCGCCATCTCCCCGCGCGCGGTGCGCGCGCGGCCCACATACCCCCCCACACCGTACTCGTTGGGGAGAGGGTTTGGTGGGGGGATGAGGAGCCCCGCTACGGCCCAGAAGGGGGGGGGGTTGCCC
>NZ_JANNYP010000411.1:0-10741 GCF_031410135.1 Armatimonas sp.
GTCAGGATTTGAAGTCTCGTCACGGCGAGCGTTGCCAACAACGTCGCTTCCGTAAAGATCCACAGGCATATTTGTCAGACTTAGAGCAGCGGTTACTCAAGGTAGTTTTGCTGACGTAGAAAAAAAAAGTGCCGCAGGGACGAGCCTGCGGCACAAAGGTAGATTAACTTCGTTTTAGAGGCGGGGGGAGTTTACCCAGGCCGTCCAACTGGAAGCTCCAGAAGCGTTTACCGAGCGGATGCGGTAGCGGAAGCTCCCTGAGCCTGCTGCGTTGTCCAGCGTTGTGGCATTGGCCCCGGCGGTGATGGTCGTGGGGTTGATCCAGTTGCCCCCCGACTTCTTCTCACGCTGAACCTCAAAGCCGGTCTCGTTGTTCGCGTTGTCGATCCAGGTCAGCCGAGCCACCCCTGCAGATTGTTTGGCCACCGCAAGGTTGCTCGGAGCTGCAGGAGGTGAGCTGAGCGATTGAACCGTGATCGTGGTGGTTGCTGTTCCCGTCAGGCTGCCCGAGTCGGTGGCACTGGCGGTGATGACATGGGTTCCGACCACCAGATCCGACCGAGAGAAGGTCGGGCCGTTGCCCAACACTCCCTGAAGCGAAGAGGTCCAGACCAGAGCGGAGCTTAAGTTGCCATCTTGGACATCCGTCGCCGAGCCAGTGAAGGTGATTAGGGAACCGCTCGTGAAGGTGCTCCCACTGGTAGGTGCTGTGATTGTCACACTCGGGGCGGTGTTGGTGGGTGAGCTGACATTCCAGCTAAAGACGGAGGTTCGCCAAGCATTCGTCGAGGAAACAGACTCGCCGATTCCCCAGAACGTCGTATCGTCGCTTGGATCGACATCCACACCAAAGTAGTCTCCCCAGCGCCCATCGGGGTAGTTGTTCCCGACGCTGGACTCCAGGGTGGTAGGAGTAGACATCGCGCCCAGGGGGTCGGTGGCGGCCCGGCTGGCAATGCGGATATCGGCCGTCAGAGTTGAGCTGGAGGCAGTGAAGAGCACACTGATCGCGCCTTGAGAGTTGATTCCAATGGCAGGGGTGAAGTAGTGCTCGGCAGAGGAGGCGATGTTACCTGCCTGCACAAGCGATGGTGCCCCCGACTCCGGCCAAGTGCCCGTGTTGAGTTCGTACCAGCGCACAGCATTGATTCCGCTCACCGCCGTTGTATGCCCTGTAACAAGTCGTCCGTTACGCCAGGCTGCGTTGAAGACACGCCCATCCACCGTGCTCAGAGTGCGCCCACTGGTGCTAGGAGCTGGCCCTGTAGGACTTGAGTTGGAGGGAACCGTGACATTGGAGGAAACCAAGGTTGGACTCAGGGTGCTAGGATTCTGGATCGCAAAGAGTTTGATGGTCGTAGACGAAGAGCGCGAGGCTCCAAAGACCACCTCACGGTTGATATCCATCATGTCCGCTATCTGGACACTGGAGGAGCCAGGATCGTGGATTGAGACTGACGTGGCAGGCTGCCCAGACAGCAGCGGTGCGGAGGGAATGACAACAAATTGTGCCCCTGCGAAGCCGGAGACAAAGCCGAACATATTTCCGGAGACAACATAGGCATCTTTGTTGTAGCCAAAGCCCGGGTAGTCCAGCCAGTAGGTAGAGCCATTGTAGGTGAGCTTGGATTCGATTCGGTAGCGGTACCAGGTTCCGTTCGGGTCGCCATCATCGCTGACCGCTAGGAGGAGCTTGCTGAGCTGAGTCGCATCGTCCTGCTCCAAAAAAACCAGCACGAAGCGATCATGTACCCGGTCGTAGAAGCACTTCGGGTCAAAGATGAAGGTATCCACTGCCAATCCACTAAAGAAGCTCCCTGCCGTCTGCTGAAACTGTTTCGTCCCCGCTTTGGTGAAGAAAGCGATGGATGAGTTCACCACAGCAACCACATGGTTGGTGCCCACAGCGAGATCGGGATCGGGCGGGTACCAACCTGTAGCTCCGACTGCAGGCCAGAGCCCACCTCTCTCCTGGCGACCAGGAAGGGGAAGGACTCCCCCTAAAGGCAGGTTGTTGGACTGGAAGACAAAGTCCGGTGGCTCGGTGGGGTTGGCAGGACGAGGTGGTTTCACCGTCAGCCTCGTGTCAATCGGATTGATGAAGGTGCGAGTATCGAGCCGCGACACCGCAGCCTTCTCACTTCGCTGTACTGGAACCAGTTGTCCGGGTCCCTGTGCCCTTCCTGATCCCGCCAGTGGAACCAGGGCAAGAAGAGCAAAAATCGAAAAGCCTAAGCGCATCGTAACCTCCGTGATTTTAGAGAGTCTCTGAGAGACATAGACATTCTGAACGGTAATGCTCAGGAATTCAAGTGACATTTATCATAACCCCAGTCTTTTTCCCTGAACGAATACCTGTGGCAATGGATGGAGTGAGTTAGGACATCATCGTGTGAAAGTTTGGTGACAACTGATTAGGAGCGATGCGGGTATTCTAATACCCGAGCCTCAACGGCCCACGAGCTAAACTAGCGCTGTTGATCGCGACCCACTCGAGGCGGCGCATGGCGACGATCAGCCGATCTACATTCGGGAAGAACGCGGAGAGGCGGAGCATTTCATCGGCGACGGTAGCCTTGTCTTTTCCCTGGCCCTCGACTTGCTTGTCTAATTCCCAGCCGCGCACGAACGGCGACGTGGCGAGGGTCTCCCAGCCGAGGGCTTTGTAGGCGGCAAAGCGCGTCGTGGCATCGTCGGCGCAGGTCACATTGCACGGCGCGACGGCAAAGGTGTAGGGGCTGGAGGTGGGCGTGTCGAGCGGCGGCATCCAGGTGCCCAAGCGCCCCACATGACCAGCTTGCTGCCAGGAAACCGCCAGCGCCTCTTGCCGCTCCTGCGCTGCGGGGTCGCTCACCGGATGCACGACTAAGTGCTCGATATGCTCGCTCTGAAGCTCGCGAAGCATCTGCTCAAGATGCTCCGGCTCGTAGGGCACGTGGCCTCCCACGGAGCCCTCGGGGCCGAAATCGGTGAAGAAGTTCCATACGATAAGCTGCGCCTCGCTACGCCTCCCAAGCCGCTGGAGCGACTTGCCCAGCGCGACTCGCTCGGGCAGATAGGTGGTGTCGAAAGTTGTGATCCCCGCATCCAGACACGCCGCCACGATCGCGTCTTGAGTCTGGGTATCTGGCGCGGGGTCGGAGCCCAGCTGTGCGATAAACGAGTGCCCTCCGAGAATCAGGCGGCTACTTCCCATAGCGCACCACCAAATCTTTCACACGGGTCTTTTTGTCCGAGTCCGTGTCCGAAGATACCACCTCTTTTTCGTCCGATCCTCCATTGTCTTTGCCATTCTCCCCAAGGCTGTAGAGAGTAAATCCCTTGCCCTCGCGTCGGTAACGGAGCGGTTCATCGTCGAAAGGATCGCCGGGCAGTGTCGGTTTTTCGGGGAAGGCTCCCGTCTTGAGCCGCGCTTCCAGTAAACTTAGCATCGCTTCACGGAGCACCTTCTGTGCGTTCCAATGCTGCACCTTGACCGCCGCTTGGCTCATCACTGGGGCCAGAATCAGGACAAAATAGTCACTCCGGCTATGACGCTTCGCCAGTGGTGCCAGGAGTGCCTCCATTCGTGCCGCAAGAGTGAGTGGTTCGTTGCGTGTTAGTTCTTGGTAGACACGCCGCCAGTACCAGACCGTGCTGGTTTCCCAGTCCGTTGCAATCTGCGGACTGTTTTTGACAATCGCAATCATCTCCTTGGAGCCATCGTCAGGCTTTTCGTCATCTGCAAAAAAGGGTTTTCCTTGACGTATGTTTGCCACTCCCATAATTTGGGAAGGGAGCTCTGAGCGAAAAGAAAACCTCAAGTCAGGAGCAGGGCCAAAGGCAAGATTGACCTTGTGGGCTGCAGAAAGCACCCCCGCTTTTTCCCCATGACGCTGAAGGATTTTGATAAAAGATCTGTCGGTAAGAGAGGCACAGGCAATATGGACGAGCATCGCAATCAGGGTTGGCTCGCTCCCAATGTGCCTTCCGATCTGTGTGGCATGCTCTATATCAGCCAATGCCTCAAGGGGCTTACCCGCTTCACTGGCAAGCAGAGCGCGGACAGTGAGCAGGCGTGCCATCTGCCGAGCAACTGCATACTCGGGAAAGGGAGTGCTCAGACCCTTGCTCCAGTCGCGCTCCATACTATAGCCAGGTAAGGCTGCGGCTTTCTCGGCGAGCTTGAGGAGAGCAGACTGGCGCTCAAGTACAGGCCGGGCTAGTGCGAGTGCACCCGTTTTCTGCGCGGCTACCAAAAGTAGCCCATCAGCATCCCTCTGAGACTGGGGGAGCTTTTGATAGGCTTTGTCCGCTTCAACGAAAATCAGCGCTGCGTTGCGCTCCGCTGGCACGGGCTTCATCTTTAGCTCGCGCCAATCGGTCGTCAAGCCCTCACGCTTGGCGGCGGCAAGAGCCTCGGTGAGGGAGAGAGCCTTGGAAGAAGTAGGCGTCTCTTTCCGACACCCAAACGCGAGCGTCGCCAGAGAAATAGTCAGGAAATGTCGTCGCTGCATGGGAAATTGTACCGGAACTCCCCACATAAATTTGGGGTCTTTTTTTCTATGCAACTCAATCACTACCGACTTCTAGGGCGCAGCGGCCTGCGCGTCTCGCCGATTGCGCTTGGGACAATGACCTTTGGCACCGACTGGGGCTGGGGCGCGGATCAGTCCGAGAGCCGCAAGCAGCTGGAGCTCTACGCCGAGCGTGGCGGGAATTTTCTGGACACGGCGAATTTCTACACCGAGGGCACGAGTGAGAAGTTTCTGGGGGAGTTTCTGGTGGGGCAGCGCGACCAGTTTGTGGTGGCGACCAAGTACACGCTGAATCTGCGCGACGGCGACCCGAACGCGGGGGGAAATCACCGCAAGAGCCTGATGCAGAATTTAGATGCCAGCCTGAAGCGTCTCCAGACCGACTACATTGACCTGCTCTGGGTGCACATGGACGATGGCATCACGCCGCTCGAAGAGACGATGCGCGCGCTCGATGATGTGGTGCGCCAGGGAAAAGTGCTCTATGTCGGCATCTCGGACATGCCCGCCTGGCGTGTCGCACGGGCCAACACGCTCGCCGAGTGGCGCGGCTGGGCACCGTTTGTGGGCCTTCAAGTCGAGTACAGCCTCACCGAGCGCACCGTGGAGCGCGAGCTGATCCCGATGGCCCGCGAGCTGGGCCTTGGTGTCACCCCATGGTCGCCGCTCGCACAGGGCGTTCTCAGTGGGCGTTATACACAGGCAGATTTGGATGGCACTGCCCCTCCCGCAACCGAAGGGCGGCAGGAGCGCAACAAGACCAACGGGCGGCTGACGCCACGCACGCTCGCCATCGCCAACGAGGCAAAAGCTATCGCCGAAGAAATTGGTGCCACGACCGTGCAAGTCGCGCTCCGCTGGCTCTTGGAGCAGCCGGGCGTTGTCTCTCCGATTGTCGGCGCACGAACCGCGGCGCAGCTCGAAGACTCTCTGGGGTGCTTTGAAGTCACGCTTTCGCCGGAGCACCTTGCGCGGCTGGAGGCGGTCAGCGCCATCGAGCTAGGCTTCCCTCAGAGCTTCCTGCGCCAGGACTATGTCCAAAAGTTCATGACGGGCGGCACGACGATTATTCCGTGAACGGCTCGTCCGCTATCACACGAAAAAAGGGGAGCAGGGCCAGCAGTTTTATAAGGATCAGTATTTCCTTAACGGTCAATATGTGTTTTTTGGCCTTGGGTGATTGGAACACAAATAACCTCCTCTCTTTCCTAGATGAAGCCACAAGTTCCGCCAAAAATACAGTGGTCTTGAGCCTTTTTCATAAATCGTCTTATTTCTCGTTTGATTGCCGTATAGAAAGTGATGCGACACAAGAAATTCTCTCGGCGACAGCGAGGGGCGCTGATTTTTCTGGTAATGGCGATGGGTCTGCTGGCGCTCGACTACTATGCCTTTCCCTACAGTGCCACTATCTCTGGGCGGGCGCTGAGCACGCGTACCAATGGGCTCTGGGTGCGCTACACCCACTACTTTGGGCAGAAGAGCGACGCGGAGATTTCGGCGCTTTGTGAGCGGCTTAAGGCGGAGGGGATTCGCGATGCCTACTTCCATGTGCGCTTTATACAAACGGACGGCTCGCTGAAGTTCCACTATCCCGAGCAGGCGCAAAAATTAATCGCGGCGGTGCACACGCAGGCTCCCGAGTCTCGGTGCTTGGCGTGGGTCTATGTGGGCAATGCACGTGGTGAGGGAGCCGTGGTGCTCTCTGACCCTGCGGTGCGCAAGAAAATGGTTGCCGAAGCGCTCTGGCTCTGCACCAAGTGCGGCTTTGATGGGGTGCAGTGGGACTACGAGATCTGTGAGGACGGCAACCCGGACTTACTGGCGCTTCTGGACGAGACCCGCGCCGCGCTTCCCCAAGGCAAGGTACTCTCCGTCGCCGCGCCGATGTGGTTCCCAGTGAGGGCCTTTGGCTGGAGTGAGGACTACTTCTCGCAGGTCGCGGCTCGGTGCGATCAAGTTGCCGTGATGTGCTACGACACGGGGATGCTCCTGCCCCGCGCCTACGTGGCTCTCGCCGCGCAAAACGTCGTTCACGTGACCCAGGCCGTGGCACGCGGCAACCCACACTGCCAGATGCTCCTTGGCGCTCCTACCTACGGCAAGGGCCTCCGCTCCCACAATCCCCGCGCCGAAAACATCGCCAATGCCCTACGTGGCGCACGGCAGGGGCTCGCCGATCCTAAAACGCGCCCCGAGGTCTTTGCCGGAGTTGCGCTCTTTGCCGACTACACCACCGACACGCACGAGTGGGAGACCTACCACGCTCTCTGGGCGAGCCATTTCTGAGCGGCAGGGATTCCCTGCTGGATCATGGAGTCGTAGTGATCCCCTGAGTCGGCGGCGACAAAGGTCACCTTGCCCCCCGCTTGCTTAAGGGTCTGTGCGAAGCTCTCCGACTCGGCGAAGGGCACGTTGCTGTCGTCGCGCGCATGGAACAGAAAGACCGGACAGTGGAGCTTTGCCACCGTATTCTTGGGGGACATGCTCTTATAGAACGGCTTTGCGCCTGGGTTGAGTGCCTCCAACAAGGGCAGGCCATCGCCTAGCCGGGCCTCTAAGTCCGTGCAGGGGGCGTAGGCAATGCAGGCAGTCACCCGAGGATCGGCGGCAGCAACCTGGAGCGCCAGAGTTGCCGCCGAAGAGTGTCCAGCCACCACGATACGTTTGGGATCAACACGCAATCGGTTTAGGGCGTAGGTGATTGCCGTCTTGGCGTTATTGACCCCACCATTGCTAGCAATAAAGGCCGCCTGTGCTCCTTGAACCGCCCGGTTCTTGGTCGCATCACTCTCGGAAAGCACTCCGTCGAGGGAGTAGGCCACCACCACGTAGCCCGCTTTCACATAGGGCAAGTGCTCTGCAATATCCCCTTCGCCCAGGTCCATTCCATGAAAGAGGCGTGTCCCGGCAGGCGCGATCACAACACAGGGGAGGTTTTCTTTGTTCATGCCCGACTTTGGCAGATAGATTCCCAGCGACCGTTGCTCGCCTGCGGGGCCCGTCGGGTGCACCTCACCAAAAAAGACACCAGGGCTTCGCTCAACCAAGACAGGCTTGGGAGGGAGCTGATCGGCAGTGAGGGGCGGGTTACTTCCGGGGATAGTGGGCTTGCGCAGCTTCTGAAAGGGAAAGCTTGCCGCCAGTGCTAGCGCCAGGATACCTCCTCCGATAATTCCAAAAACGATAAGCAGTACCCGTACCCAAGACTTTGGTTTCATGGCGAAATTATACGGTAGAATTGCCCAAATCTATGCAACGTATCTCTGTGATTGACTCCCACACCGGCGGTGAGCCCACGCGCCTGATCGTCTCCGGTGGCCCCGACCTAAGCAACGGCCCGCTCTCGGAGCGTGTCGTGATCTTTGAGCAGGGCTTTGACCACTACCGCCGCGCCGTTGTGAACGAGCCGCGTGGCTCCGACGTGCTCGTCGGGGGGCTGATCGTCGAGCCGCACGCGCCGGGCTGTGTCTGCGGCGTGATTTTCTTCAACAATGTCGGCTACTTGGGGATGTGCGGCCACGGGACGATTGGTTTGGTGGCGACACTGGCCCACCAGGGCAAGCTTGGGCCAGGAGTCCATCAAATCGACACGCCCGTCGGGGTGGTCAGCGCCACGCTCCGCCCCGATGGCCGTGTGAGTGTCGCGAATGTGGTGAGCTACCGCACCGAGAAAGCCGTGGCCCTCACGCTCCCCAGCGGCCAGCGGGTCACGGGCGATATTGCCTGGGGCGGGAACTGGTTCTTTCTCTGTGCGAACCACGGCGAGGAAGTCCATGTCGGCAATATAGAGCGGCTGACGGCGCTCTCGTGGGAGATTCGGCGCACGCTCAATCAATCCCACCCCGAGGTAGACCATATCGAACTTTTTGCCCCGCCTGGTGACCCCACTAACCACTCAAGAAGCTTCGTCCTCTGCCCCGGCGGTGCCTACGACAGATCGCCCTGCGGCACCGGCACCAGCGCCAAACTCGCCTGCCTCGCCGCCGACAGCAAGCTCGCGCCCGGTGAGATTTGGCGGCAAGAGAGTGTGATTGGCTCCGTGTTTGAGGGCAGCGTTGAGTTTGCCTCTCCCCGCCGCTTAGACGGCGACCCTCTCCGGCTTCGCGAAGAGGGTGTGATCCCGACCATCACGGGGCGAGCATGGATCAGCGCCGAGGCGACGCTTCTCCTCGACAACACCGACCCATTTTGCTGGGGAATCTAAATCCAATGGGCCATCCGGATAGATACAAAGCCCGTACCGTGAGCACAAAAGCGGGAATGTATGTCCTTGGCCCAAACGAACCTGTGGTTATCGGAGGACTGATCCGAGGCATCTCTGCCGCCACTAATGGCCGTTATGCCCTCGTGATTCAGCAGGTTAGTCTTCCTGTTACCTCAGAATCTAAAATTCTCTACGGCGAAGAAAAGCTCTGGCTTTACGATGCCTACCGACGCACCAGTAAGCTCCTCCATCGTGTTACCGATAATCCTATCATACAGAAACGGATGCATTTGAAAATCCACTGGTTCCCCGAAAGAAGTCGTGCACTGATTATAGTGACAGATGGGACGTATCGTTCTCGGGAGACATTTGAGGAGCCCATTTCGATGCACTTCTCATGTGGCTTGCTCGATGCAGAGCGTAAGAGCTTTCGGCGATTCAGTGCTCCCTTTGAGGGGAATTTTCAGGTTGAAACGCTTCGGGATAGTAGCACACTTCTTCTTATTGGAGATCAACTAAGTCGCTCCGGTGAGAGTCCTATCGTTTTTGTCTCACCGGAAGGCAAGTTTTCTCCCGTTCGTTATTTGGAGTGTTCGCCCGATACTGACGGGCTCTTTTTAGATGGCCTCCTCCCACAAAGCAACGAAGCCGTTCTGCGTACAGAGATTTTGCCACCGAATCAGAAGTCTCTTAAATCCATCTGGTACCTGGTTCATCTCAGCACCAGTGCGGTTCGCTCTTTGTACGAGCGCCCCAAAGAGATGATCTCGGTTGATAGTGACTCCTGGGAAAAACACGAGCCGTTGCTTCCTCTGATTCTCGAAGAGGAGAACACGAAGCTGGTAGGGAGATCGGGTAGCGAGGCAGAGACAACGGCGCTCTGGCTTCGTGCGACAGAGCCGGGGACAGAAAAAAAGAAGACTGAAGCGCTGGTAGCTGTGGCTCCCTATCCACAATTTCGTGGCATAGATGAGTCGGTAGGTATCGACTGTATACTCCTTTCCGACCTCTCTGCTGTGCTCTATCTCCACGAGGGAGATCTCTACGCAACCTCGTTGACAAAGAAGCCATAAGATGATTTTCCCTACTCCTTCTGGTTATCGCAGCTTCGTGCTCTGCCCCGGCGGCGCGTACGATCGCTCGCCCTATGGTACTGGCACCAGTGCCAAGCTCGCCTGCCTCGCCGCCGATGGCAAACTCGCTCCCGGTGAGATTTGGCGACAAGAGAGTGTGATTGGCTCCGTGTTTGAGGGCAGCGTCCAGCCTGTCGAAAACGGCTTCATTCCCACCATCACCGGACGGGCGTGGATCAGCGCGGAGGCGACGCTGCTTCTGGACGATACCGACCCGTTTTGCTGGGGAATCTAAACGATGAGCCGCTCGGATACTTACACGCCCCGCTCTGTGAGCACAAAAGTGGGTGTGTTTGTTCTGGGCAAGAACGAGCATGTCGTCGAGGGAGAGGTGGAGAGTATCAGTGCCGCGCCGCTTGGGCGCTATGCTCTGGTGATTCAGAAGCTCCGTCCCCCTGTGTCGCCCGAGAATAAGCGACCCTATGGCGAGGAAAAGCTCTGGCTCTACGATGCAAAGCGCCGCACCGCCACACTCCTGCACCGAGCAACCGATGATCTCGCCCAACGGGTGCACAAAAGCCTGAAAATTTACTGGTTCCCTAAGACCAATCGCGCCCTGATAGAGTGCCAACAGCTTACCCCCCTGCGGGACTCCGTGTTCACTGCAAAGATGTTCTATGGTCTGGTGGACACGGAGCGTAAGCAGTTCCGCCCTCTGACGATACCATTTGAAGACCCAGTAGCACATATGACGATTGCAAAGGTCCCTGATAATGACTTGCTACTTCTTATCAACTCGGCCTCTAAGTAGTCGTCCAAAATCTACTTCCGTATCTTGACATTGCAAACCTTACCTTGGCGTTGGCGTCAAGCGAGGCTTGAATGTGTAGTTCCAGCGGGGGCACACTTCATGGAAATGTAAATTGAGTGTTTGCATCACCTCC
>NZ_JANNYP010000412.1:0-13317 GCF_031410135.1 Armatimonas sp.
TGTGTAGAGAACATTGTACTCCCATGTCCGCTCTTCTAGCTCAGGATCTGGTCCTGCCTGAAACTCCATGTGCATGGCGTAAGGCGGAACGGTGTTCACTCGCAGAATTCTATCGCCTGCCGCCGTGACCGTGGAAAGATCTGCCTCGACCAGCTCCGTCGGGCCGATGGGCTGTTTGAGAAAACGCAGCCAGTCCTCCGGGTAGAGTTCGACCAGAAATTTTGTCGAGGCATCAAAGGGCTTGGGCACAGTTCTAGTATACAGTCTACCGCCGACTCAGGCTCTCGGAGATGCACACAAAGCGATAGCCGCGTTTTCGGAGCCCGACAATGATTTCGGGGAGGGCTTCGGGGGAGTGCCAGCCGCGTCCGTTCATGTGCTGGATGATAATTGAGCCGGGCTTGGTCTGCCGAAAGACCTCGCGGACGATCTCTTTGGCGGAGCTATTCGGGTCGGGGTCGCCGGTCTCGACATCCCAGAGCACGGTCGTCAGGCCATAGCTCTCCACGACTTTGACGGTGAGCGGGTTGTGCTCGCCGTAGGGTGGCCGGAAGGCTTTTGGCTTGCGCCCAGTGAGCTTCTGGTGCACGGCGAGCGTTTTCTCTAAGTCCGCTCGCATCTGCTTCTCGGTGAGCTTGGGAAAGTGCGGGTGGAGATAGCTGTGGGTCGCGAGCTCAAAGAGCGGGTCGCGTGCCAGATTCTTCGCCACGTCCGCATGCCACTCCATCCAGCGCCCTCCCAGAAACAGCGTCGCCGGGACGCGCTCCTTGCGCAGAATCTCGATGATCTGTGGTGCGTAGCCTGCGGGCTTGAGGGTCTGGCAGGCATCGAACGTGAGCGCAACCACACGCTCTGAAGTGGGCAGGCAGCGAATGAGCATTTAGTCAGTCTCCTCAAAGGTGACCACAACGATTTCCCTATCCTGAACCAGCGCAAACCGTCGGTTGGGTATATCCATAGCAAGCTTTCCAGCATCAAGCTTTCCCAAGGGCAACTCTTCCCAGCGCTCGATGACCTTGCCACTCGGGAGGTAAAAGAGCTTCGGGCACTCATGGAAACCAACGAAGTACTCGTCATTGAGCGGGAGAAGCTGCACGGGGTCTTCCTCTAGTGCGAAAGTCTCTAGCAATGTGAGTGCCGTGCCCTCAACGTTGTACTTTTCCAGGCGTGCAGGCTCCCCCACGGTATCTTTTTTCCCCCAGATCAGGGCATCACTCGCCAGCGCTACCCAGATCGTCTCGTTGTCTTTCCAGACAGCAGTCAGGGAGTCATGTCCAGGAACTGAGTGACGGGAGTCGAGGTGACGGGGGTCGCGTAGCGCCTCAGCGATACTGTAGACAGGGAGAACATCAACGGGGTGCCAGACCCAGCCCGCGGAGAAAAAGCGGGTTCCATCAGGGGAGGGAGTGAGGCGGGAGTGAAAAATATCCTCAGGCTCCCGTAGCGATGAGGCCGTCAGCCGCTCGCCCGTGGCGCAATCCTCAATCTCCAGACGATTGTATTCGTCGGGGCAGTGCAGTAGTGCCTCGCGTCCATCGGGTAGGGTAAGAAAAGTGAGGGGGTAGGTGTAGTCATCCGCGCAAAAATAGCTCCGGTTCAGTTCCCGCAGTAGCTTGCCTGGTGCTTCGATAAGAAGTGCTTTGGTGCCCTTACTCTCCAGAACTGCTAAGTACTGTCCTGAAGGAGAAACAACCGTCGTGTCAAAACGATAGGCAAAAGAAATATGATGATCTGAGATACTCCCATCCAAGCCAAAGTACGTTGGCCCAAGCAGGCCATCGAGAAGTCCCTCACCAAACCAGGCCAGTGAGGCGGCGTAATTGATGGGGAGACGCTGCACTCGCCTCCGGGGAAACATCTACTTTTTTACCGTGATCGTGCGGCTAGTGAGATCCGCAGCGACGGTGGCACCGGCGGCTTCGGCGATCTCGCGGACATAGCTGTACTGGGTGGTACCAACGGCTTTTTTGACCTCCAGCACCACGGGGACGATCTCGCCATTGACTTCCGTGCCCTCGGGAGTCCAGACCACCTCGGCTCCCAGACGCATTGCCAGATCGCGGATCGGGGAGATGGCGCGTCCGTCGGCGAAGACTTCCACAGACGGCCAGGCAGTTGGCTCGCCGTAGCCTTCCAGCTCGACGCTCCAGCCGGTCTTGGGGGCATCGGGGACGGAGATATCACTGGCCTTAATGGTCACGTCATGGGCCTTGAGCGGCAGGGTTAGCTCCCAGTTTTTATCCGTAATCAGCTTGTTGAACGTGTCCATCCGATAGACAGTCGCGTGGAGCACCGAGTTGGCGTGGTTCGCCAGCCAGCTTCGGCGCGTCGCGACATAGACCGTGATCCAGGTTTTCTCACCCACGACGGCGGTGCTGCCACCGGCACGCGAGTTGGTGCGCTGGCGCATCCTGTCCCACGAGCCGTGCACTTGGGAGTCGTAGACCACCGCGCAGCCCAGCGGCGTGGTGATTCCTGCTAGCCGTGCACGCTCCATCGCGGGAGCCCAGTAGCGCCGGTCAAAGAAGATGTCCTGCGTCCGTTGCATCACCGGATCATCGCCCGCTTTGCGCAGAATCCGATGGAAGGCTTTCTCGTTGTCCAGCTTGATGTCCTGCGCCTTGACACGGCTCAGATACGGCTTGATCTCCCCCGCAAACTGCGCCGCTGCTTCGTCGCAGTAGTCGGAGAGTAGCTCGTAGAGAAAGCTGGTGAGCGTCGTCTGGGAACGCCCATAGGTCAGGTGCCCGGAGTCGCCGGGGATCACGGTCACGTTGCCGTAGTCCCCCTCGATCTCACCGGTCTCAAACACATTGACAATGGCCTGTGCAATGGCCTTCTGCTTTGGCGTCATCTTTGTCCGTCGCTTTCTTCCTGTCTATTCTGGCTCCGCGCTGCCTTCCAGAACCAGCCCGCGCGTGGCGGGGAACTTCTCGTACCAGAGCGCCAGAACATCCCGCAAGTGCTTGGCATACCGATAGTGCGCCCCTGTCCCTGTGCGCAGCTCCGCTTCGTAGAGAAACTTATCGGCGGTTGTGGTGTGCTCAAACAGAAACTGCGTCCCGAGGAGCGTTTCGTAGAGATAGGTCGGATCGCTGGCTAAAAGTTTCCCGATGGCGGCATCGTTTGCGCTCTCACCCACCGGCTGCCACTGGAGCGTGCGCATGCTCTCGTCCTGCGCGGCGTAGAACCCGACAGGCACCAGCGGGCAGTACTTTGTCCCGGTGCGGTGACGGTTCAGATCGCGAATCTCGGCAAAGGCGACCCCGTCCCAGGCAAAGCGTACGGCGGTTCGGCGCAGCCCCTCACCGATGTACGCATAGCGGTTGTCGTGCTGGGCGAGATCGGCGACAAAGTCAATCGGCCCTGATGGGAGCATGACATCCAGTGTCGCGGCTCCTGTGCCCAGCCCTCCTAACAAGCGCTGTGCGCTTGCCAGCTCTGCCGCATGGCCCGCTGCCATGCTCTCCAGCCTTTTTGCGTGCTTGATCAGCCGTGGTGCAGAGAGCCCCAGCTCGTCTCGGATCAATTCACCACAGCGCACGGCCTCGGGCAGGGGGTGCGAGAGGAGGTGCTGGCAGACGCTCACCCAAGCGCGGGCGGACTGAACCAGCATGGCGTTGGTGCGTACAGCAACCGGCAGAAAATACCGCGCACGGTCGAAGGCAAAGTTGCGCCGCATCCGCGCCGCCGCTTTATCGTTCACGCCCGCCGGGATTCGAACGCGCTCGGGCTCGTCGAGCGCCACTTGCTCCCAGTACGCCAGCGCCTCACGGTACGCCGAAAACGCCGCGCCCATGCGCTCCTGCCACGCCGCGCCGTCGGTGATCCCTAGCTCCTCCGCAGAGAGCAAACCGTCTTCGTCGAGCTTGATGTAGCGCGTGCTGCTCTCCTGCCCACCCGCCGTCGGGCTGATGCGGAACAGCTCGTAGGCAAGCCACATCGAGATGCCGTCTATGAAAAGTGCCACTGGCGTAAGATCGGCAATCGAGGCATGACCGTAATCAACCATCTTGAAGATGCCGTCCACAGACTTATCCAGATTATTCGGATCAATCCGAGAGAGAATCACCTCCAGCCCTTCGTTGGAGCGAGAGTACCGTGCGCCCGTGGCGGCGAGTAGCTCAGGAGTGAGCGCCGGACGACCGGCGGAGTTGGAGGCTTCAGTGGGTCGCAAGGCGACCTGAGTGACACGCATGACGGGAGGCACTTTCGTCATTGCCCCCACGTTTTCCTGCCTATCTTACGCCTTCATGCCCAGTTTCTCTAGGAGCTGTGGGGTGGCACGAAGGGCGATTCGGGCGAGCTTGCGGTACTGCATCACCCAGGCATTGAGGGCTTCGAGGGCTTCCTGCACGGCGGGGGTGGCGTCTTCTGCGGCACCTTTGGCACCGGCTTGGGCGCTCTGTGCCTGCTCCAGCGTGGTGAGGGTGGTTTGTAGCGCAGTTCGTTTAGCGGCGGTCAGTCCGAATCCGGCGAGCTGGTCGGCGAGGGTGGGGTCGGTGGCAAGGGCATTTAAGAAGCGGCGTCCACGATCCAGCAGCCCGGCCCGTGAGCGAGGAAGCGGCCCAAGGTCTAGCCCGAGGGCACCGAGCGCGACATGGTTGCCTTGCAGGACGGCGCGGGCGATCCCTACCAGCGGGGTCATGGCTTGGTACGCGGCGTTGGTGGCGCTTTGCACGGTATCGGTCTTGGTCTTCTTCACCGTCCGGCGGCTCTCCGCAGCGCTGCGCCTTGCCTGAACGGTGTCCAGAAGCGCCTTGCCTTCCTGCATGCGAGTGGCGGGATAGCCAAAGGGCGCTACGGCGTCTTGAATATCAGGGTTGTTCAAAGTGCCATCAATCATGAGCCTTGCACGCTCTACTTGCTTCGCTACCATAATTTTCCGTCGTGTTGCCATTGTTTAAGTCCTTTCTTCGGCTCGTTAAAGAGTTTCTTCTTCTCGTTAAGTAAAATCTTCGCCTTGTTGCGCTCTTGCTTCCTCATGCTGAGAAATATCTTCGCCTCACTGCGCTCTTACTTCGTCACGTTTTGGCATTGCTTCGTGCTGCAATACCCAATCTTCTTGTCGTTTCGGCCCTACTACATACCGCGTCAAAGCCACCCTATTTTATCATGCCGCTTCTCCAGCCCGCCCACGAAAGATGGTGGACGATGCCGTAGTCTTCGCTGAGGTGCAAATGCCGTCCGCCTCGGTACTGGTGTCCTGCGACGGGCTTGGAGACCTTGAGGTTGGCGAGGTAGCAGGGAGTAAAGGGCTCTCTGGGGCGGATGACGTACTCTGGCGTTTTCCAGTAGGTGTCCCAGCAGACCGAGACGGTGTCTGCCAGGTCATGCTCGGCGATCTTGAGGAGGGTGTCGAGCAGGCGTGGTTCGATGATCTCGTCTCCGTCGGGGAGTAGGGCGTGGGTGTAGCCAAGCGAGAGTAGGTGCTCCCCGGCTGCTTGCCGGTGCTCGATCTCGCCATGCCACTCGCCGACAACGACAGTTGCTCCTGCCGCTTCCGCGACCTCTACCGTCTTTTGCCAGTCACCTGCCTCGCCGAAGAACGGCAACTTGTTGACGAAGATAAACGAGTCAACTTTACCTTGGATAATCTGGATGCTCTCCAGTAGGTAGTGATAGTCATCATGAACGATAAATATTGCAATAGTCATTTTTCTGAGCCGTTTTAGCGAAGTGAAATACGAGTGTCAAACCGTGTGTAAAAGTGTTTGACACGTGGCGCTGGCTGTGTGGGAAAGAAATAGGTAAAACTCGTGTGCTCTCGATTCTCTGGCCTTGCTTCAGGAAGCGCGAATGCCTGCCCCGCTTGAAGGCTCAAAGAATTCGGCAACAGAGTCTATGTTTGTTCAGAGCCAATTGGCATCACGTTTCCTCATCCGGCCTAGAGTCCGGGGTTTCTCCGTGCCTTTTTGTTCAATTTATAGTTCCCTTAATTGCAGACAATGCATATCGAATTATTTCATCTGAAATATCATTGGAAGTATCCAAAAATCTATTAATAATATCTTCTACTCGATCTGGATATTTGAATTTCCAATGTCCCAATCCGTGCAATGCACTTTCCTGACAAGCAGCATGTGGTATCGCAAGAATCTCAGTCATTGTACTAAGTACTGTTTTATCAAATTCAGTTCTTTCAATAATTTCTGGCTTTCCTGACATGAACGTCACTTCCCACCACATATAACATGCAAAATTCAATGGATTGTAGTCTATACTGGCTTTAGAAACATTAGCCAATCGCATATCCTTACATCTTTTTGCCATTATTTGACGAAATAGACTAGCAATAGATGAAGTAGCATGTAATATAACATCATTATGAATGGAATTCTCAATAGATACTTCATCATTAAGCATAACTACTTGGTTCAATCCTAATTGAAATCCGAATTGTAATCCTTGTGCTACCTGGGCATCACTAAAAGGGTGCAATAGCACACCAGAATTTTCATATGTTTCAGTAAGCAGCAAAGCTAACTGAGTAGGATTCACCCCCGGTATAAAGTCATTGTGTTTCGTCCTTCTAAACCACGGAACGCCATCAACGGGATGATTAAAAATATGGTCAATAAATTCTTCAATAGTCATTACATATTGTCCAGTTGAAAAAAATTATCAAAATCACCTAAGTCAGGCGTTTCAGTCATCTTGTTATTACAGTTCTCTAGATTTGTCTTATTTGTCTCGATAAGTCCCAAATGAATTTCATCACAATCTGTTTCGCCAGCAGTATCACATAAAGCACCATTAAATTTTACTATAGAATTCACATAGCGAAGTTTAACTGAAATGGATGTTCCAATTATCGAATAATAGAAATTATTTTTAGTATAAAAATCTACAAATCGTATTTAACACGTACTAAAATCATTCCACAAGAACTTAGGATCGCTTCCCGCCCCGGTTTTCGCTAATTTTTCACCATAGGGCTTATAGCGATAGGTATTCTCGACGACACCTGCCCCCGTCACGGTAGCGGTGACGCTGCCGAGCGCATCGGTCAGGTAGTCCCGGCGAACCCCGCCGGTTTCCTCACCGATTATCTCGCCGGCAAAACTGTAGTAACTCGTCACGCCCATCGCAAAACACCTAACCCTTCACGCTCTCGCTACAAATCCTTCGCCTAATTTCCCTGAACCAACTCCGTTTAGCTCCGCTACTGTAGGTACTCGTCCCCATCCCAGATGATGGTGGTTCGCGCCGCACCCACCTGCTCGGAGCGCTTCAAACCGTCGCTACCCTGGTACGTGTAAGTCGTTGTAACGCCACCAGATTCGTGCCGAACCAGCCGATTCTCAATGTCGTAGACCATTGTCGTTACGCTAGACGGGGCCGCGACCTTGGTCATGTTCCCGTTGCTGTCAAACGTGTACGTCGAGGGGCCACTGCCATCCACGCTCGTCACCAGACGGTTTGCCGCATCATAGGTGAAGCCACGAAGAAGACCGGAAGCAAAGGTCAGGCTTGTCCGCCGCCCAGCCAAGTCGTACTGCATGCTTGTCACTCGACCGCTCGGGTCTTGGAACGTCGAGAGGTTCCCGTCGCTATCAAAGGTCATCGTTCGAACGCCGCCATCAGGCTCCGTTAGCTTCGTGCACCGCCCCACCGCATCATAGGAAAGCGTTACCCGCGCATCCTCGGTGGTTTGATTCGCTTTCGGTATACCCATGACTGAGTATACCAACGGTTCAGGTCATCCGGTAAGCGGATTTTGCAGGGCAGGTTTGGCGCGGTGCGTACCATCCCAAACCCTCCCTGCCCTGAGGGAGGGTGGCGCAGTGAGGAACGAACGGAGCCGGGTGGGTTCTGGTGAGTATGGTGGGTTCTGGTGGCCTCACTCTTTCGGAGCCAGCTTGCGAAACTCCGACGAAAGCGCATTGTGGACGGGCTGCCAGCGCGTTTTTAGAGTCTCCCAGTCGGTCTCTTGCGCGGCCCAGATCTCGTCCCAGTAGGCGTTTGCAGCGGCGAAGTTTGTCAGAGCGCCGGTTCGGGCCAGCTCTATCCCAAAGACCAGAATCCGCAGGCTGTGAAAAAGGCTCTTCCAGCCAGGGAGATAGTCTTGCTCGACGGCGATCTTCTTCTTGGCCTTCACGAAGCTATGCGACGCTTTCTGCGAGAGAGCCTGGCGCAGGGTTGCACGGTTGAGGGTGAACGAGCAGAGCGCAGAGAGGGGGCTATTGGGAACGAAGTAGGCTTCCAGAGCGTGTATCTGGTGCGCATCCAGCGCTGTCTGGTACTCGACGAGGGTAAAGATCTGGAGATTGGTGTTCTCAAGTGCCAGCTCCAGCCCCGACGGGCCATCATTTTCGGGGAAGACCACCAAGTAGTCGTCGTCCGAGTCCGGGCGGGCGGTGCCATAGACACGGGAGCCAAAAGGGATAAAGAGCGTGGTGTGCGGCCAGTGTCTCTCTGAGATAATTTTGTCGAGCTGCATATCCCATTATCGCGTGGTTAAGAACAGCCGATAAAAAGGTACAATTGGAATAATTATGGAGTTTGAGCTAGAACCTCTGGCAGACTATGCCTGTCATACCGGAGAAGGGCCTCTCTATCACCCCGGAGAGGATGCTATCTACTGGACCGACATTCCCAACCGTCGGCTGTTTCGCTACGAATTAGCGACGGGACACCATGAGGCGTTTGAGATCGGGCGGCCCGTGGGTGGCTTTACGCTCCAGGAAGACGGCCAGTTTCTACTGTTCATGGACGGTGGAGCGATTGCCCTCTGGAGCCCAGGAGGAACGCTAGACTATCTGGTGGAGGATATCTCCGAGGAGCTGGAGACGCGCTTCAACGACGTGATGGTAGACACAGAGGGCCGTGTCTTCTGCGGAACCATGCCCACGGAGAAGCGACTGGGGCGGCTCTATCGGCTCAATGACGAAGGCACCATCACCAAGCTCCTCGATGGGATCGGCTGCTCCAATGGGATGGGCTTTACCCGAGACCATAAGTTTCTGTTCTACACCGACAGCGCAAAGCGAACGATCTACCGCTTTGCCTACGACAAGATCCGGGGAAATCTCGCACGACAGCGCCCGTTTATTGTTGCTGAAGAAGGTGGCGGTGTCCCGGATGGCATGACGGTGGACGCGGCGGGCAATCTCTGGAGCGCCCGCTGGGACGGGAGCTGCCTGGTGGGCTACACGCCGCAGGGTAGAGAGCTTGCACGAGTTCCCTTTCCGGTGAAGAAAGTCTCGTCGGTGATTTTTGGTGGCCCCAACTACGACCAGATGTTTGTGACCACCGCAGGCGGCCACCAGAAAGAGACCGATGGCGCACTCGCCGGGGCACTGTTTCGCCTGACCATTCCTGGCATCACCGGGGTGGCGGAGTTTGTCTCACGTGTCGGCCTTTAACCAACAGGCGCTAGACACGCGGCTAGAGCGTGCGCTTCGTGAGACCCGTGTTCCTGGCTTAATTCTGGCCGTCGCCCAATCGGGAAAACCACCTCTCGCCCGTGCCTACGGCCTGCAAGACGGCAAACCAATGGAGCCAACTCTGCCCGCGATGCTCTGTAGCCTCTGCAAACCCCTCACAGCGCAAGCGTTTCTCGTACTCGTCCAGGAAGGCAAGCTTCGCCTGAGTGACCCTGCTGATCGCTGGCTGCCTTGCGACCCGCGCATTACCTTACTTCACCTGCTCACCCACCGGAGCGGCTTGCCCGCCAAGTTCCCCGAAGGACTCCGTGCCCCGACCGAGGCAGAGCGGGTCAAGCAAGCCCTCACCGAGCCGCTACTCTCTGCGCCCGGTGCGAGTTTTCTCTACTCCAATGTCGGCTACCAGGCACTCGGGCGGGTTCTGGAGTCGGTGACGGGCCAGCGCCCTGATAAATTCATCCAGACGCGTCTGCTGGAGCCCCTCGGGATTCGGAGCTACTTTGTCGCCACCTATCTCTCTCCCACAGAGCAAAAGCGCTACGACAGCGGCGCGGCCTCTCTGCTCACACCGCAGCGCTTTGATAAAGCGACGGGTCGCCATGTCCCCGTCCGGGATCGTTTTGCAAGCCTTGCGCGAGATGCCTGGGGTGGCTCAGATGTGTGTGGGGCAGGCTGCATGAGCGCCCCGGATTTTCTGAAGTTTATGCTCTCGGTCACGCCCGCCCAGCGCCAGCTCATCCGCAGAAACGCGACGGAGAGCTACGGCCCCGGCTGGATGCTTCAGGGTGGTGGCCTCGCCCACACCGGCACGGGCTCGGGCGAGACGCACTACGCACTCACCCGCGAGTCGGGCGTAAGCTATGTGTGCTTTATCCCCTCCAGCAACGACACTGCCTGCGAAAAACTCCTCGCCGCCATCCAGAGCGCGGTAAAATACTTACCATGAACACCATTGTCCCTCTCTATCCCGACGGCCAGGTGCCGTTCTCTCTGGGCACTGGCCCGGAAGATACCCCGACTCTCACGCTCTATCCCCCCGACAAGCCCACGGGCGCTGCCGTTGTGGTCTGCCCTGGCGGCGGCTACGGCGGCTTGGCGGCACACGAGGGCGAGCCAATTGCCAAGTGGCTCAACACGCTCGGAATTTTTGCGGTCGTGCTGAAGTACCGGCTGGGGCCGAAGTACCACCACCCCGCCGAAGTGACCGATGCCCTCACCGCGATTAAAGTGGTGCGCAGCAAGGGCCGTGAGTGGGGCGTAGACCCGAAGCGCGTCGGGATTCTGGGGTTTTCTGCTGGGGGACATCTCACCAGCACCGCCGCCACCCACTTCACCGGCCCGGAAGATCGCCCCGATCTGGCCGTGCTGGTCTACCCCGTGATCACCCTAGAGGGCAAGGCGGCGCACGCAGGCTCCCGGCGAAACTTATTAGGCGACAATCCCTCGCCCGAGCTGGTGCGCGAGCTTTCGAACCACCTTAAAGTGACAAAAAACACGCCGCCCTGCTTTATCATGCACACAGTAGCCGATACCACCGTGCCCGTCGAGAACGCACTGCTCTTTGCCTCGGCGCTGGCCGCCAATGGCGTGCCCTTCTCGCTCCAGGTCTACGAGAGTGCGCCCCACGGCATTGGTCTGGGCTCCGCGAAGTTCCCCGAGTCTCTGGCCTGGCCCGAGCAGTGCGCCCGCTGGTTCAAACAGCGCGGCTTTGTCTAAGGCAGGCTAGCGCCAGACGTCGGCGAGGGCATCGAGCTCGGCGTACTCAGACTCTCTCAGATCGGCAAGGGGCGGGCGAACGGGCCCACCGACGAGACCAATCTTGTCCATGAGCCGCTTCATCACCGAGACCTCGTAGCCCTTGCGCCGCGCCCGAAAAGCGTAGAGTGGCAGGACGTAGTGCGCCATCAGCTGCGCTAATGCCGCGCTATCGCCTGCCGCTGCCGTCTCGTGGAGCTGGCGCGAAATTTCCGGGGAGAGGTTGGCGATGCTCGATGTGTACGTCCGAATCCCGATGCTGTAGTAGCCCGGCACGGCATCGTCGCCCGCTCCGCCAATCCAGAGCAGGCGCTCCCCCACTTTGTGCATGAGCTGCTGCAAGCGCCGCGTGTCGCCCTGGCCGTCTTTGAGCGCGATGAGATTGGGAATAGCATCGGCGAGGCGCTGCACCAAGCCAGGCGACGGGTTAAAGCTGTCCCGGGAGTAGATCAGCACGCCGAGGGGCGTTGCCGCGGCGAGCGTTTGGTAGTAGGCCAGCAGCGCGTCGTCATCTGCCGTGGGGTAGTACGACGGAAAGAGCAGGAGCCCGTCCACCCCAAGCTCCTGTGCCTGCTGAGCAAGCTGCACCCCGAGCGCCGTATTGATCCCCGTCGCCGCCAGAACCGGCACGCGCCCCCCGAGCTCCTCCACCGTCACTGCAATCACCTGGCGCAATTCATCAGGCGAGAGCGTGTGAAACTCCCCCGTTCCGGCAGCGGCAACCACCGCACAGATTGGAGCATCTTTCAGGGCTTGCAGGTTGTGGCGCAAGCCGTCAAGATTGAGCGAGAGATCGTCGTGAAAGGGTGTCACCGGGAAGGCGATCACCCCGGAGAGCTGGGTGCGGAGCGTGTCGGGCGTGGTCATGCCCTAATTTTACCTCGTCGGCGCCCCTGCGGTGTTTGTGGACGGGTTTTACCGGTGCGAAATAACAGGCTTGTCGTTTTTTCCGCCTACGTGTACAATCCCCGCAATGTCACTGGGCACTGGCTTGTGAACGTATCGCTCATGGGTTTTGCTCTCGTCTCTAGGGTGCCTACTGGTGCCCCCAGTCTACTATGAAAGATAGGTTCATGACTCGACACGCTTCTCGCTTCTCGCTGACACGCGGCACCGTCGCTGCACTCACGCTTCTCGGACTGGCGGCGCTGGCCCCAACGGCGCAGGCACAGACCACCGTCTACAACAACGGCACTTTCGGAACAGCAAATGCTCTCACCATCACCGACCTCACCCTGGCCGATGACTTCGTCCTGGCATCGCCCACCAGCTTCGATGCCATCCGCTTCTGGGCAATGGATGGAAACCCTGGCCTGTTGGGGGACTTCAGCGGCGACTTGACCTGGTTTATTTACTCCGGCAGTGCGGGCTCTCCCAGCCCCAATGCCATCCCCAGCACCACCATCGTTTCTCAGGGAACGGTCAGCGGCGGGGCTATCACCATCACCGACACGGGAAGCGTGCTGCTTGGAGATCCGGACTTCGAGATCGCGCAGCTAGACTTCTCGATTCCGACCCAGAACCTCGCCGCAGGGACGTACTGGCTACGTCTCAAAGAAGGAACGGCAATCTCAACTTCCGATGGAACTGATGTTTCCTGGGTGGACACAGGGGCCGCGAACACAGGCAACGGCTTCCGCTCGGATGACAATGAAGTGACCCCGACCACCTGGAATTTCAATACAACCAGCACGACTGTTGACCTTGCCTTCCAGCTCCGCAGCAGCAGTGCCGCCGCTCCCGAACCCGGCACGCTGGCTTTACTTGCATTAGGTGTCGTTGGTGGACTGATCGCTCGCCGCCGGAAGTAAGCCTTTCTCTTCTGCGCCCAATGGAATTGGGCGTCATCAATGGCCTGCGGCCACGAAGCCCGTGCCGGGCTACAAATGTCCCCAGCCCGGCACGGGCTTTGCGGCGGAACGCCACTGCAGACGCCGGTTTCCAACCGGCGGCACCCGATGTTGCTCGAATACTTGCCGGTGTTGGTGTTGCGTTTGGCAAAGACAGCAGCCAGTACGAGATGGCGGGCGCAACGAGGGGCGGGGACGGGTAGCGCTGGGCAGTATAATGTGAGGTGAAAGAGGCAGACGAAACCCATGACCCTGACACTTGAGATACCCGATGACCTGGCCCCGCGTCTGGTTGCCATGCCGGAGAAAGACCGCCAGAGCTA
>NZ_JANNYP010000413.1:0-6159 GCF_031410135.1 Armatimonas sp.
CTGTGGGCTGGTGACAATGGTCTCCACCATTGTATTAAAGCGATAGTTATTATTGGTCAGCCGCTTTTGCATCTCCAAGAGTAGCGGCTCGTCGGAGGGCAGCAGAGTTCGGCCTAGCGAATAAGACAACAGCTTGCGGCCAAAGTTATCGAGAAAATCTTTCTGGCGGCGCTGCTTTAGAAAATCTTGGAGCCCCGAGACATCCTCGAAGTCTTTTCCGCCAGGAAACGGGGCGCGGCTGTCCACCTGCTTGCCGCCGCCGTCTTTGGTACGCCGCTCGCCAATCGGGCCAAACTTCTCAAAGACCAGACCATAGGAGTCGAAGCGAGCATGGCAGCCCGCACATGCCGGGTTCTTCCGGTGTGCCGCCAACACCTCACGAAGGGTCTGATCGCCCATCTGTGTCTCGTCCTTGGGAAGCTCAGGCACCACGGCGGGCGGCGGGGGAATCTGCTCGCCCAACAAGCGCCGCACGACCCAGTAGCCACGCCGTACCGGGCTGGTACGCAACCCCGAGGCGTTCTTGGTCAGAAAAACGGCCATCGGGAAGAGCCCACCACGACCGTATTTCTCCGCACTCGGGACTTTCACCCAGGCATCTTTCTCGGCCTTTATATCGTCCATGCCATAGTGCTTGCCAAGCGGTGCATTGACAAAAGTGTGCTTTGCGTAGAGCCAGTCCAGCACTGAGCCATTGCTCTGGAAGGTGTCCATCATGAAGTGAACGGGCTCCTCAAACATCGCTTGGCGCAGGCTATCGTTGAAGCTGGGGAAGCGCTCACGATCCACGGCGCTGTGCTCCTCAAACCGGCGGAAGTCCAGCCAGTTGCCCCCAAACTCCACCGCCAGCGCCCGAACCCGTGGGTCTTTGAGCATGCGACGCGCCTGGGCAGCAAGCACGTCTGGCTTGTGTAGCTCGCCTTTTACGGCAAGGGCCATCAGCTCGTCGTCGGGGAGGCTCGCCCAGATAAAGTAGCTCAGGCGGCTGGCCAGCGCCAGATCCGACAGAGGCTGGGTCTTCGCCTTGCTCTGCGGTGCTTGCACGCTCGACGAGAGAATCTTCCCCGTAGCGGGCTTTGTCGGTGTGGCAGGCGCGTCTCCATCGAGCCGGAACAGAAAACTGGGCGACATGAGAATGCTGGCGACGCAGTCTCGGATGGCATTCTCGTGGGGAATGCCCTCTTTCTGCCGGAGGGTCTTGTAGAAGCCCAGTAGGCTCGTGCGCTCCGCCTCGGTGAGCGGGCGGCGGTAGGCACGGCGGGCGAAGTCTAGTAGCGCCTTGACATGCACCGGTTCCGCAGCGGCCCGGTCGCGCTCTTCCTGGCGGATATCCGCCGACGCGCGCTTGAAGTAGTCTTCATAGGCCGCCAGGGTCTCCGGTTCCGCCCCCTTGCGCTTGGCCTTGGCAAGATAGAGATCCGCATAGCGCTTGATAAACCCCTCACTCGCACTGGCCCGGTCGGTGTACTTTGCGAAGTTGAACTCCGGGTCGCGCTCGGCGAGGATTGTCTGCGCCTCAAGCCCCTCGTAGAACATTCCCTGGAGATAGGTCTCCTCGTTGTACGCGGCCATGATCGCAAAGTCGCGCCAGAGGGCATCGAGCTCTCTCTGGCCCTTCGCATCTAGAACCAGCTCCATCAGCGGCACATCGTCGCGGAAGTAGCTGGTCGCGTTGTGCGTTCCTCCAGTCAGCAGGCGATCCGTGCGCTGGAAGATATTGTCGGACTCCATTAGGCCACGCTCATCAATAAAGAACGCATCCGGGAAGATACTGCTGAACTGCTCGAAGCTCGTTTGATACGGAGCCCGCGCCGCCTCGTCAGAGGGGATAAAGAGATCCGTGTCCACCGGGTCCGTGATCATCTTCGGCGGCTCTTTTACCTGACCTAGCGAGCCGCCTTTCACGGGGGCGGGGCGGCTTGCAGGAGTCGCGTCCACTTGGAGCAGCTTAGGATTGAACTTGCGGCGGTGGGCCGCATAGAGCCGGTCTTTCCAGAGGACATTGGTGAAGCTGCCTGCCCGGAACTCGGCAGGGACCTTAAGGTTTCCAAAGCGCCAGGCGATCTTGCGGCGCAGGCCAACAACCCACTCGCGTAGCTCGCGACTGCCTGCTTTCGCCGCCTCGGGGTCGGTGGGCAGAGCATTGAACTTTTTCTGAAGGGTTGCCACGGGGCCAACTTGATACTCCGGGGCATTGAGTAGCTTCCAGATCGTCTCCAGATACTTCGCGCTGACTTTTTCCTCCGTTGCGACGGTGGCCAGAGGCTTCCCGGAGGTCTTAAGCTTCCAAGCGGCGTAGAAATAATCGGCAAGCTCGGTGGGCTGGCTCTTGTAGAAGGCGACAATGCGCTTGGTGCAGAACTTATTGCGGTCGGTCTCGCCCAGTACGGGATGCGCGGCAAAGGCAAGCCCCGTAGAGGTGAGCGCCATGTTCTCGGAGATTTTTTTTGCCGCTGCCATGTACTTCTTTAGGAGCGCCGGAGAGAACGTCAGCGACTCGCCAGAGTTATCAAAGCCCTCCTGATTGGCAGGGTCCACCGGGAACTCTTTCGTCGGGCGAAGGTCCACACCGGTGAGATCACGGATCGTGTAGTCGTACTCAGCGTTGCTGAGGCGGCGGGCGAGCACCGGGCCAGGGTCGCCTGCCGTGCGTGAAATCTCAAGCTGTCGCACAGCGGCAATCCAGGCCATCACCGCCGCACGTTGCTTGTCTGTGGGACGCTTGGAGAAGTCGGCGGGAGGCATGTCTTTGGCATGCAGTCGCTCCATCACCAAAGTCCAGTGCGGCAGGTCTTTGACCACGGAGGCCATCGTGGTGTAGCCTGCAAGGTTGAGCTGCGCCTGCGGTTTGTCTTTTCCATGACAGTCCGTGCAGTAGGCTTGCATAAACGGGCGAACCGTGCTCGCAAACTGCTTCTCCAGCTCCCGCGCTGTCGGCCCCGCAGTCGCCGCCCCCGACCTCCCGGTCCATAGAAGC
The DNA here is from genome assembly GCF_031410135.1 of Armatimonas sp. Taxonomy (GTDB): domain Bacteria; phylum Armatimonadota; class Armatimonadia; order Armatimonadales; family Armatimonadaceae; genus Armatimonas. Next base: position 2,978 of record NZ_JANNYP010000413.1, read on the forward strand.
ATGACAGAAAGCGAGAGAGTGGACGCTAATGCGCCCCCGGTGTAAAGATTAAACCTGAACTTACGGTGCATCATCTCAAATGATAGCATGCTCCTCTCATTTCGTCGAGGAAAACACGCCAAAAACAGAGGGTGGATATAGTCGGGTTAAGATGGATGTGAACCTTCAGCCAGCCGTGGTGCCTTCATTGCATCAAAAAACTTACCATTTGATTGCCCACTCAGGCGGGGGAATGGCTTCAAAGACCATGTCGTTGAAGTCAGCAAGCTCTGTTGTCATGAGCGAGCCATCGTCGTGGAGGGTTGCCACAAAGAGCTTGCCGTCGCGTGTTAGGATCAGCCGCCCTTGTGAATCGACCTCGGCCTGCTCTGCCTCTAGATTCTGGGAAGTCTGCTCAAAAGAGTCATAGAGCGTGTAGAGCGGCGAGCGGCTCTGTCTTGCTTGGCAACGCAGAATAAAACGGCCTTGCGTTCCTTGTAGAGGCTTTTCGTAGGGTGCGTAAAGGTACTCTGACCCGCCCACGACTGGCTGCCAGTCACTAGGAGACGAGGGGCTTTGCTCCGAGATAAGCTGCTTCTTGATCGTCAGCCAGGGAGGCAGTGGATGATTGGGATGTGACTCTGACCAGACCGAGAGAGAACCCGTCAGCTCGACCGTTTGGTTATCCAGAAAGGCACCGCCCCAACGTCCCCAGCTCATCGGCCAGAGAGCAAGGGCGGTTAGATAGGGAGGCTTGCTGATGGCAACCCAGGCATCGCTGTAGCCATTCTCTTGTTTTTGGTGCCACTTATAGGCCGCGTAGATCAGCAGCTTGCCATCGGGGGAAAGATCCTGGAACTGGAGCTGTCCCAGAAACCAGTGGCCTAGCTCAAACGTATCGGTGTCCGTGTGCCATAGGATCAACCGAATCCGCTTGCGTGGCCCTTCCCGGAAGATCACCCCGACAGGTGCCTCACGTGCAAAGAAGAAGTGCAGGCGGGCGAGTGGCTTCGGCTTTGGCTTGAACATGAAACATTGTACCGAGGAACCTCATCCTAGCCTCTCAAGGTATAGTAAGACAATCATACTCGTTTCCCAACGAGAAGAAAGAAGCACTTATGCAACTTCGAAATATCGCGCTGGTGGCGCTGGCACTGACGGCAGTGGGGACAATGGCAAGGGCCGATGACTGGGCGCAGTGGCGGGGGCCGAAGCGCGATGGCATCTCGCAGGAGAAGGGGCTACTGAAGGCGTGGCCTGCCAGTGGGCCGAAGCTGGTCTGGCAGGTGAAGGACATTGGAGGGGGGTATTCCACACCAGTGGTGGTGGGAAACCGGCTCTATGTGCTCAGCAATGAGGGGATGGAAAATGAGTTCGTGCGGGCCTACAGCACGACCAATGGCAAGCAGCTCTGGTCCACGCGGCTCGGCGCGGTGGGCAACCCCAAACAGAACCCCAGCTACCCCGGCTCACGCTCCACGCCCACTGTGGATGGCAAGTTCCTCTACGCACTCGGCTCCGACGGTGACCTGGCGTGCGTCGAGACGGCAACGGGAAAGCTCGTCTGGAAGAAGAGCCTGCGAGCGGACTTTGGAGGGACGGCGGGTGTCTGGGCCTACTCCGAATCGCCACTCGTAGACGGCAACAAAGTGATTGTCTCGCCTGGTAGCGAGAGCGCCGCGATGGTGGCCTTAGATAAGAAAACGGGCGCAACCCTCTGGAAGTCCGCGATCCCAGGCGAGAAAGCCGCCAGCTACGCGTCTGCGATTGCGGTGGAGATTGGGGGCGTGCGACAGTACGTCCAGTACCTGAGTAAAGGTGTGGTCGGGGTGGAGGCCGCGACAGGCAAGCTGCTCTGGCGCTTCGACAAGACCCTCGACACGCGCTTTGGGATGCATGCCCTCACCCCCATTGCGTCCACGAACCTGATCTACACGGGCGCAGCGTCGGCCAGTGGTGCGGCGAAGATCAGCGCGGCGGCGGGGAGCTTCACGGCGGACTCCGCCTATATCGAGCGCAAAGGACCCAATAGTCTCGGGGGCGCAGTGCGCATCGGCGACTATCTTTACGGCACGTCCGGCCCCGTTCTGCTCTGCACCGAGTTTGCCACGGGTAAGATTGTCTGGGAGGAGCGCGGGATCGGAGCCGCCGCGATCTGCGCCGCCGATGGGCTTCTCTTCCTGCACAGCGAGAACGGCGAGGTCGCGCTGGTGGCAGCTAATCCCACCAAGTACACCGAGCTAGGCCGCTTCGCTCCGTCTGCACAGCCGGATCGTGGGCAGAGCAAAGCCTGGGCACATCCGATAGTGGCCAATGGCAAGCTCTACATCCGCGACCTGGGCTGCCTCTGGTGCTACGACATTAAGAACTAAGTGCGCTAAGTGGATCCCCTCTGCGTATTGCACTCTTTGATGACCCTCGGCTCTTAACCGCCGAGGGCGTCGAAGTGAGGCGGTACGGAGGTAATCATGCCTCGTTCCGTTCGCTCTTACCTCGTAATTTTATGGAAGCGCGGGAAAATAAGATACCCAAAAATGCCAGAGAGAAAGTCGCGGGTTCAGGGACAATCATGAAGCTGTGCATGGTCACATGCTGGGAATCTGGATTGCTCTGAGTTCCCGAGTCATTATTATAGGTCATGGTAAAAGCGGTTATCGCATTGGGAAAGTAGACAAACACATTTCCGTTGCTGGAGGTCGTAGCAATATCCCCAACGGTCGACTTGGTTGCAATCGTTCCTGGTCCCAAGGTGTAGTTCACAGGCACATTCGAGGTTAAGGTCGGAGTGGTACTGCCCCCTGCTGCCAATGTCGCTGAAAAAGTGAGCTTATCGCGCCAAGCTGTGCCTGAAGCATCCATATCCGTGATCCAAAAGCCTAGCCCTGCAAGCCCACCCGGCTTGGTAAAGGTTGCGGTTGTTGTCAGCTGTCCGGTATTAGTAGTCAGGTCCATTCTCAAGCTAAGCCCAACATTCATAGGGCTGGCAAAACCACCTTTATTTGTCAGGCTCTCCACCTTAGGAAAACCAGACTGAACCTCACTTGTCGTTCCTGTAATTGCAAGCGGCTTTGTTGCATAACGGGCTAACCCGTATTTTTATCAGGTAGCTACAGGCACGGTTCTGGCAATTATGAAAAGCTGTGAAACGAAACAAAACAACCAAAGAGCCTAAACCCAAAGGGAAAAAGACTTCTTACCGCACC
>NZ_JANNYP010000414.1:0-3654 GCF_031410135.1 Armatimonas sp.
CTTAGAGTCGGTTTCCTTTGACTATGCAGATAAGCGTAACATCCGGGAGAGGGTAACCGAGATGCTTGGGTTGGGGCAAATGCTCTTAGGGAAAGAAGAAGAGGTTGGAGAGGTTATCTTTCTTGTAGGACCTCCGCAAAACCCTGCCATGCGCTCTAGCTATGAGTCCGGGCTAAAAATGCTGTCCCATTTTCAGCTTCCTCATAAAATCTTCCGCGAAAATGAAGTGGAGCAAATGGCCGATGAAGTTATCCCACGACTTGAGTCAGGCATAGTCAAGAAATAAAATGGCAAAGAGATCACCACGTATTAGCGACGCTTTTTCGCTCCATAACCGCCGCATGACCGATGCGGAGATTCGGGACACAGCACGAGGGGTGATGCGTATCCTCCTCGCCAAGCTGGAAGGCGATCCCACTAACATTCAGAGCTGGCTGGACCTGGCCCGGTCGCTGGGCATCCGCGTGATTGGGTTCTACGGCCCGCGCGGCGAGGCCATCGCCTACTACGATAACAGTGAGTACGAAAAAGGGAGGTCTTTTGGGCCGTTCCCCTCTCCGCGGCTGGTCTATAATCTGTGCGCCCCGCTGGAGTGGCGGATCTTCCTGATCCTGCATGAAGTCGCGCATCATGTCGGGGCGCAGTGGCCGGGCAGCGCGTTTCCCAAAGCCGCCACGGAGCGCTACGCTGATATCCGCCAGACCGCTCAGCACCGCGTCGCCTGTGCGGTTGAGGAGCTGTTCTATGAGGCTTTTTTTTGTTCACCACGAGCAAACTTAAGAGTGTCAGCTACTAATGACCAGGAGCTTCCCAGCTCCACTGACCAAGGAGAAGAATCTGATGTTTAAGACGAACCCACTACTCGAGAAACCTAACATTTTTATAAGTCCACCCGACCCTCGCCAGAGCCCCGAGGAACGCCAGGAAGCCATGTCTCAAGCTGTCGCTGGAGTGCTCTTAAAGCTGGCCGGTGAGAGCAACCGTCGGCTCCTCGCGACATGGATTGGAGTCGCCCACACGCTCGGTGTGTCCGTGAGGCGCTTCCATGATCCCAAGGAGAGAGAAGGGTGGTACCTGAATCAACCTTCCCCCGAGATCTACCTCAACGAAGCTCTCCCCCAAGAGAAACAGGCAGGCGTCGTTGTGTATCTCCTAACTCTCCACTTACTAAAGGTATGGGACATTCCCAGCGAGGGGAGTCAGAAGGCACTAGCGAAGCGTTAGCCAGACACACAGCTCCCCTGCTCCATTACGGTGCGGCAGGGGAGCTGCTCAAGGAGAAGAAGATGAAAAGAGAAGAGATCCGTGCGCCGGAGGAGCTGCCCGAGATCGAGCGCATCCCTGAGGTGCCAGACTGTAACGCCTCCCCTAGCGCGGAAGATCGCGCCAGGTACGGTGATGGGGCCGTCGCCGAGGGATGAGGAAAGTGGAGATTGATAGTGTAGGGAGCAGCTCCTCGCCGAGCTGTAGAAGTCACTTGCCCTGTGCGGCGACAACCAGTGCTTCGACCGCCGCAAGGGTGGCATCTGTCTCCTCCGTTTGGAGAAATCGCCGCAGGAACCATCGGAGTGGCTTTCTGACGAAGAGTTTCCAGAGCGCTTCGTCTTTCATGGCCTAGCTCCGTTTTTTGCTTCCTGTACGCTGATCCCGCCGATCTGGACATGGCATGGGTCCCAGCCGATCTCTACTTTCGCATCGAAGTCTCGGCTGGCTATTGCCGAGCGGATCGTGTCGCGGTCTTCCTGAGTGAGTCCCCAGTCAATGCCCGTTATGCAGCCGTGGGCTTTCGCCGAAGCCGCGAGCATCAGCAAGAATTTTGTGCTCTCGTGGTTGGGCTGGTCATCATCGAGGATATCCGCAGCCAAGGAGTCCGGTTTCTCGTCCTCCGTGGCTACGTTGTGCATTCCCCATCCCACTTTCGTAAAGCCATCGGCCAGGAGCTGGCGCTGCCGTGCGGGGGAACGCCACGCTTCCTGGATGCGCGGTCTCCAGCCGTGGCCCTCCAGATCGGCAAGTATCGCGGCTACTTTCTTTCGAAAGATCGGGTTGCACTCGGTGAGCCGCTGAGTGTTTCTCTCGTTCCGCTGTTCTTCGGTCATGGCTCTACCTCCGGGGTGGGAGCTGGTTGCACCCGAACCGCGATAATGAGCACGTCACCGAGCTGGAGCGAGGAGACATTCTCGATTGCATGATCAGGCGGAATCGTGACCGTTGGCACGCTGGGTATCGGTGGAGCCACCGTGTCTGCGGCTTCACTTTCAATCACCGTGTAGCCACCTGGCACAGCGGCATCGCCGATGAATTGCGGCTTAATCTCGCTCTCAACCACCAGGTAGCTTGCGGGTTTCGCAGTATCTTCTGTCACTGGAGAAGCTGGCGCTTCGCTCACGCTTGGCGCGGGACTCTCCGGTGGAATCGTGATAATCAGCGGCTTGCTTTGGATCACGGGCTCGACGAGCTCAGTTGGCGGTGGCGCAGGCGACTCTGGCGGGATCTGGTGGAGCGGGCCGTTGGTCGAAGCTGGATTAGCCGCTGGCTTTGGTGTTGACTTGGGCTTTGGCCGCAAGATGAGTTTGGGCTTTGCGGTTGGTGCCTTCACGGCAACGGGCTTGGCTGTTGCTTTCTTGGGTGCTCTAGTAATGCGTGGCTTCATGGTGGTATCTCCTTTTCTAATTTTGCTTGCGCCATTGCCACGGGGGAATGGGTGCTGGCATCGCCCAGAGGCCACGCTTGGCGGCGCGGGCGGTGTCTTCGGCCAGGCGTAAGTCTCGGCTATCTGGGGCGTATTGTGGGCTCCACCAGGCCAGCCCTGTCTCAATCTGCCTCCGCTCGATGCTTGGGTAAGCCGAGGTGCTGAGCTGGGCGACGAGCCGCCCGTACTTGTCTTTCTCGATTGGCTGGATGGTTAGGTTCTGCCCAACCAGCAAGGTACCGAGGGCCGCACGTGCCATAGGTCCGCTTGGTTGGTTCATCTCCGGGGCATCCGCTCCGAAGAGGCGAATGGTGATTGTCTTGAGGTTGTCGCAACTCGCGTGGAGCGTGTCACCATCCACGACCTCGATCACGCGGCAGGTGTCGAGCACGGGAAGCGGGTCGGACAGGTTCTTGCTCCCTGTGGGCCAGACCGTGGCTAGCCCGCCGCCGATGGCGACGATTCCGGCTCCCGTTCCGAGGATAGCTGCACGTTTCTTACGGCTTGCCTGAGTGGTCCTCGTCGTTGTCAGCACTGGCTTTATCCTTGCGTTTGCGTTTCTCTCTGAGGCGGCGAAGTGCCCTGCGCCTGGCGCTGCGAAACTTGGGCTGTGCTCTGAGCCACCAGGTAAGGGCAACAACGAGGCCGATGAGCGCGTTTATCAGGCGGTTCTCGGCCTCGTCAGTTAGCACAGCGAAGGTGTGAGTCAGGGGCATCTTGCCCTCCCGTTACGCTGTGACGATCACAAGGCTAGCCTGAGGCGCTCCTTGGAAGCCGGAGTCGCTCACCGGGATGATCTTCACCCCGACTTTCACTCCACCTGCCGGAACGCCGAACTTGCTCTCGTAGGCATCGCCCAGATCCGCATTGAGCAGGTCGCCTGTGTCTGCCGTGATGACGAGCCGGAAGCTGGCATCGGGGATGACACTCCGGCCCGCTGACATCGGCTCCGTAGCGAAGAT
>NZ_JANNYP010000415.1:0-3580 GCF_031410135.1 Armatimonas sp.
GTCCCTGCCATTCCTTATGTTATCAGTTCTTGTTTCCTGCGTGATAACTGATGAATCTGGAGAGATGATAGCCCCATTTTGGGGCTCCATAGTTGCTTTTATAGTAAGGAAGCTAACTGTTGTTAGGAAAATTACTAGGAATAATATCCCTGCTATAATTAATCCTAAAGGAATATTGTTTTCTTTTTTTTGAATTGGAACAGGATAATTAGTGATACTCATTTCGTCAGAAACATTGTTTGGAACATGAGTTTCTTCTTGAGGTACTCTAAATCCACAAGTCCGACAATATTGGTCTCCTGAGCTAATAATAAGTCCACACATTTTACATGCAGGTTGCATAATTAATTTTCCCGTCTGATCGCGCCACCGAAAAGATCAGTATGATTTACCGCTTCGGAATAGAGTCGTTCGGCTTCATTTCCAACCTCTGTATTAATTGCTTTTTCTTTTGCCCAACGGTAACAATCTGCTGCTTTATTCCAGTCCCTTTGTCTTTCATATTGCTTACCTTGTTCGATCCATCGCCTAGCTAGAGTTAGCTCCTGCTCAGAAGCTTGCCGTACTTGGGGCACGACACTAGGCGCACTCCCGCTGGCCCCGCCGGATGGGGGAGCACTGCCTAGCTTTTTACTGATAGCTTGGTCAATAAACTGATCCAGTGGGGCTTTTGGAGCACCTTCTCTCTCCCCGCCTTGCGGGAGAGTTTGAGAGTTGTCGGTGCCTTGTCTCCCTCTCATCGTTATTGTTGTAGCCAGAAGGAAGCCGATAATCACCAGCGCCGCGCCGCCGAGCGCACCCCAGAGCCAGGCGTAGCTGCCGCGTGTTTGGACGGGAATCGGGGCAAGACCTTGGCCCCCCCCGCCCCCAAGATTGGGGGAGGCCGTGTGTGGGGGCGGAGGGGCGGGCGGTGCCATACCGAGCTGAGTGGCGGCTCCGTACTGCATCGTGCTATTGCCCCCGCCTCCTCCGAAATCAGCGGCGGAGATGGGAGCGGGAAAAGCTCCCCCACTCATGCGGGCGGGGGGGGCTTGCATGCGGTTGGCAGCAGCAAAGACGCCGGTGCGGCTCTGGGCGACGGCTTCGAGTGCCTCGCGTAGCTCGTGGGCGCTGTAGAAGCGCCCGCTGGCGTCTTTTTGCGTGGCCCGCTGGATCACGGCTTCCAGCGCGGGTGTGGCACCGGGCACGGGGGGCGTCGGGTCGTTGCAGATGTGGTAGGTAATGGTGACGACCGAGTCGCCGGTGAAGGGCTTGCGGCCTGCGGTCATCTCCCAGAGAAGAATTCCCAGCGAGAAAATATCGGAGCGGGCATCTATCGGAAGTCCCTTGATCTGCTCGGGCGACATGTAGCTGGGCGTCCCAAAGATCTGCCCGGCGACGGTGAGCGCGGACTCCGAGAGAATGCGTGCGATCCCAAAGTCGGTGAGCTTGACTTGGCCACCAGGAAGAATATGGACATTGTCGGGCTTGAGATCACGGTGGACAATCCCAGCTCTATGGGCGAAATCTAATGCATCGGCGAGCGCGATCCCGATGCGTACGACTTCGGTGAGGGGGAGGGGGCCGTTTGCCACGAGCTGCTGGCGGAGCGTCTGGCCCTCTAAGTACTCCATCGCAATAAAATAGCGCCCGGCATCCTCGCCGACTTCGTGGATCGTGACGATATTGGGGTGGGAGAGCTGCCCCGCGGCGCGTGCTTCTCGGTAAAAACGCTCGATCCGATCTACCCGCGCGGCTCCAGCGGCATCGGGGGCGAGTGCCAGCTCTTTGACCGCTACCCGTCGCCCGACCTGCGGGTCTTGCGCCTCGTAGACAATGTCGTTGGAGCGCGCGATCTCCCGAACGATTTTGTAGCGTCCGAGCTGCATCTATTTAGCCCTCCGGCTCCAAGGCAGTGACGGTCTGGACACGGAGCAAGAGAACGGTGCTGTTGTCCTTACCGCCTGCGTCGTTGGCCGCATCCACGATATCAAGTGCCGCCTTCGAGAGGCTTTTCGTGCCGACAAGGGCCGCGAGTGCGTCCTCGCCCAGGTAGCCTGTCACGCCATCGGTGGCAAGGAGGATCGTATCGCCGGGAAAGAGCTTCTCCGTCAGAATATCGGCAACCATTCCTGCGCCCATCCCGACCGAGCGTGTGATCACGTTGCGGTACGGCGACTGCTCGGCCTCTACTCGGGTGAGAGCACCGCGACGGACTTGCTCCTCGACCCAGGAGTGATCTGTCGTGAGCTGGCGAATCCGCTCGCCCTCACGGAGCAAGAACGCGCGTGAGTCCCCGACATGAGCGATGGTGAGCATGTCCTCTAAGACGACGGCAACCACCATGGTCGTTCCCATGCCGTTCTTGGCGTTCATGCTGATAGCCGCCTGCGTGATAAGCGTATTCGCATCCGCAAATGCCTGCTGGAGCGCCTCGCCAACCTCACCGACGACAGGCTCGGCGAAGTAGGAGCGGATCACGGTCTTGAGGCCCGCCTCGGAGGCCACTTGACCGGCACTATGCCCGCCCATGCCATCGGCTATTGCCCAGAGCCTACCCCGTACCGCAAGGGTGGGGGCATCGTCGGGCGTGAAGAAATCGAACTTGTCTTCGTTGTTCTCTCGGACACGGCCAATATCAGTGCGAGCGGCAAACGCAAGCTCGGTATGGTGTGTGGGCCGACAGTCCGCAAGCGCCGCCCAGCCTCGGGCAAGCTCCTCGGTGTCGAACTCAGCGGTTGTCTCGTCGGCCATTTTCTCTCCTGCCACCCCGGTGGTCTAGGTCGTGTCTTGGTAGCGGAAGGCTACTGTCTGAGCTAGTTTATCGTGCCACGTCTCATGATTCCCGTCCCAGAGTGCCCAGAGAAATCCCAGACCTGCGGGAACCAAGGACAGAAGCTGCCCCAGAGCCCGCTTGAGCGCCTGATTCGTTTCTAAAATCGTCCCATCCGCGTCTAAAACAATCACGCCCGCGAGCCGCTTACCGACCGTCTGACCGCTCATGGCGACCATGAGAGTGTGATAGGCCAGAAAGCCCGTCGGGAGCACCAGCCAGTAGATCCAGAACTCAGGCCACATGACATTAGTGAGGTAGCGGTAGCTCTCGGACTGGAGGCTGCCGCCGGTAAACATAGCCAGGATCACGGCAAGCACTCCCGCGATAGCCAGAAACAGAGCAATGTCTACCAGCATCGCTCCAAAGCGTGCCGCGATGGGAGCCTGCTCAACAGCCCCCTGTTCGACATGGATAACGGGAATCGCTTCGTAGTCTTGGTGGTGTTCGGGAGAGATTGCCCCTTCTGGAGCACAGCTCTCACAAAATATCTGCCCGCCGAGTGCATGCGCACAGCGCTCACAGAGCAGGGAGGCACACTTGCCACAGCTTGCCGTGGCCTCTTTGTTGGCATGGTTGACACATGCGATCTTCCCCGCCATCGCGGGATCAATTAACTCTCGTTTACACTTAACACAGACCAATTTTTCCAGTTGGTTTGCAGTACCACAGTGTCGGCAGGCTACCATCTCTCTCAGCCCTCCTTGTGTTTCTCTATTTTGCCTGAGGGTGTGCGGTGGCGCAAGTAGGCATTCCTGTCTGCATTGC
>NZ_JANNYP010000416.1:0-7241 GCF_031410135.1 Armatimonas sp.
GCCGCACCGGTAACGCCTTTGTCGGGCGCGTAGTCAATGTCACCGGTCTTTTCGTCCATGTGGTACGACTCGATCCGGTGCTCCTGGTTGTCTGCGGTTGTGGGAGGTAGTCCCTTAAACGCGAAGCTGGACTTGCCCTCACTGCCCTTGAAGCCGCCTTGGTCATCCCCGACCATCTGGATGAAGTTGGCACGGACCCCGATGAAGCTCTTGGTGTTGGAGTTGTGCGGCACGACCACTAAAGCGCGGTCTACTGGGTCACTGGGGACGAGAGAGCGGCGCGGCTCGTACTCCCGCACGCGGCCCTTGAGCGTCGCAAAGCCGGAGCGCAGCCCCATGCGGGTCCACTGGCAGGTCTTGTAGAGCGGGATTTGCTTCTTCGGGTCGGCGTTCGGGTCGTTGGAATCGTTGACATAGTGCTGGAGCAAACAGACAAAGGTCTTGAGCTGGAGCGCTAAGTTCGCGATATTGACCTTCTCAAACGTGTCAAACGGCGTGTCTACCTGGTTGCGGGAGTCATCAATCGAGGCAAAGGTCACCCCGAAGCCACCCGCCATCCCCACAATCTCAGAGTCGAAGGCGGGCTTGCCGGGGATAAAGTTGCGCCAGCTCTTGCCATCTACCGGGTTGACCCCGTCGGAGAAGCGTTTCTTGGCATCGTAGCCCAGTACCTCGGCGACTTTGTCATTATTCTCACGTGCCACACGGGCGATATCGGAGTAGAGGTTTTGCGTGTCTTCTCGGACATTGACGAGGTGCGCTTTGTAGAAAATCCCCAGCGAGCGGGTCTGGCTGGCGAGATCGAGGCCCACCCAGAGATAGATCGGGTCGGTGGGGTCTTTTGCTTGACCGAAGAGTTTGGCAAAGGGGCCGGGCACTTGCCAGTCGTCTATGTGGTTGTCGAGAAACTCGCGGACGCCTTGGAGTCCGAGGCAGTGACCCGATGTCGCTAAAAACCAGATCGTGCGCTCATGGCCGACTTTCTGAAACGTCCGCGCGGTCTGCAAGAGCCCCGCAATTCCACCCGCCTGTTCGGCTGCGGGAGCGAGCGCAGGGACGACCGACATGCCATCATAGTAAGACTGCACCACGATAATCTGCTTGGCGATCTTAGGGTCTTTGCTCTGGCCCGGAAGCACGCCGATAAAGTTCTTGGCCTGCACCCGATCCCACTTCATCTCCGCATGGAGCGTCGCCTTTAGGCTCTTGCGGGAGAGGGAGAGGGCTTGAAGCGCGGCGGCATCGCTCTTTTTGATAAAGAAGCGGGGGATCGAAAGGGGAATCGAGACGAACTTCGCCTCGGCCTCGCCGCGCATGGTCTTGTCGGGCTCGATAAAGACCACGGCCTTGGCCCCGAGGCGCGGTGCATTGAGCCAGTCGGTACCAGAGTTGAAGTCCACGAGGACAATCGCGCCCTCTACCTCTTTGCCATTAAAGGAGCCCAGAAGGCCATTGCCCGCGTAGATCAGCGGCCCACTCAGTCCCTCCTCGGGGAGCTGGCTGGTGCGGACGAGATTGGGCCAGATGCAGTAGAGCGGGTAGGTCTTGCCATTGGCATCTAGACGAGCCCCCTTGTCCATCGGCACTGTTGCCGTGAACGTCTCTGACTTCACGTTGTTATCGCCAAAGAGCTTCTTGAACTCCTGCTCGACATAGACGGCGGCGTGTTTTTCACCGGGGTAGCCCACGACCCGCGAGCCGTTGGAAGACAGCTCCCGAATGGTCTGTGCGAGCGCTTGGTCGTTAACCGTCGCCGTCAGAGCTTTATACTTTTCCGCCAGAGCCGGGTCAACTGCTGCCCGGACCGACGAAGAGACTGCGACTAGCGCCGTCAGCAAGAGTGTCGCCTGACGGACAACGCGCGCAAGAGTCATCATCGAGAGGTTCCTTCGTACCACATCCTCCGTCGCCGGAGGTATTCGTCGTGATAATAGCACGTTAACGGAGTTCGCCGCAACCGAGGCCAATTCCTGCTCGGTCTACGAAAGTCATAATGTCCAGCCCCTTGCTAACAAATCTCTGGGCTTACGCGAGCGTTGCCTGTCCAGGTACAATGCTTCTATGCCTGATCTACTTGTGCCGCTCTATAAACTGCCCACCGTAGACGACGAACTTGTGCGCCTTCGTGCCGAGGGGATCGTGGTGCGCCGGGCGTTTCCCTTTGATCTTTCTCGCACTCGCCGCTTTATTGCGAAAACTTTTTCGGAGAGCTGGGCCGATGAAACCGAAGCGGGTTTTGCTCGCCAGCCGATAACCTGCTGGATCGCGATCTATGAGAAACGCGTCATCGGTTTTGCTTGTGTTGATGCCACGATGCGGGGCTTTTTTGGCCCCACCGGCGTTGATCCCACGTTTCGAGGACGGGGAGTAGGAGCCGCTTTATTGCTCGTTGCACTTCATGGACTGAAAGAAATCGGCTATGGCTACGGTATAATTGCCGGGGCCGGACCGGTGGCTTTCTACGAAAAATGCTGTGGTGCGACCGTTATTGAAGGTTCTGAGCCAGGTATCTATGTGGATATGCTAGAGGCCGATGGTGAGGAAAGTACACGTTAGAGACGATAATAGAGCCATGCCACTTGAAGATGACAACACCGAGTTTGAGATTCCCGACGACGTGGAGGCGATCCTGCGTCGCCAAGATGAGGCAATGGCTTTGCTAGAGCGCCTGCGCACCACCGAACCGTTCCGCCGCCCCAAGGCCGACCAACAAGGAGCAAAGCGCCGCGAGTTCCGACGCTGGCCGCTCCCGGAGGGCGTGAGTTTGGAGCTACATGATAGTGCCGGCTGGAAGACTGCCGATGTGATGGACATGGGAGTGGGGGGGGCACGCCTCAATAAACTCCCGGCCTTCGCCGATGGCCCCACACCTGCTCGGCTGAAGTCGCCGTCGTCGCAGGCAGTTCTTGTGCTCTGTGATGTGATGTGGAAAGACAACGATGGTCGAGCGGGGATTCGCTTTGAGTTCCGCGACGAAGACGAGCGCGACAACTGGTCGGGAGGTCTCATCGATGCCCTCCTCGCCCGGCATGCCGTGAGCTAGGAATCCCGATGAAACGAATTGGATTGATGGGTTGTGGGGTTGTCGCTGACTACGGCCACTCTCACGCAATCGCCCAGACCGAGGGCCTGAGCTTGGCCGCTCTTTACGACCCGAACCCCGAGGCACTTGCCCGGCTTGCGGCACGCTACCCCGATGCCCATGCCTTCACGGACATTGAGGCATTTTGGCGCTGCGGGCTGGATGCTGTCTCGATCACGTCCCCCGCGCCCGTCCACTTAGACAACCTGCGCGGCGCTGCTCAACATGGCCTGCACGTGCTCTGCGAGAAGCCTCTCGGTATGAACGAGGACGAGATTGAGGAGATGATCTCCCTCGCTGATGATGCTGGGATTCTCTTTGCCACGGCGCTCTGCTACCGCTTTAGCCCCGTCGCCCAGAGAATCAAGCAACTGATTGATGACGGTGTGATTGGCGAGCTTCGCGCCCAGCGTCTTATCTACCTCTGGAACCTGCACGGCAAGTGGGAGACCGATGCGCACGGCAATCGCTTTGAGTCCGCACGGCGGCTAGGGCGCTTTGAGGAAGGTGGGCCGCTGGTAGACTGCGGCGTGCACCAAATAGATCTCGCGCTCTGGTGGACCGGCTCTGAGATCATCCGTCAGCACGCAGCGGCGGCTTGGATTGAGGAGCATGAGGCACCAGGCCATGTCTGGCTCCACATGGACCATGCCAGCGGCTGTCATACGTGCGTCGAGATTAGCTTTTCATACACCCATACCGCCCAAGATCCCCTTGATCTCTTCACCTACGAGCTGATCGGTACAGAGGGCCTGATTCGCTATGTCCGAGACGGTTGGTTCTTCGAGGTGCGCAACGGCCAAGGAACCGTGCGGCTTCCCGGTGCCAGCGAGAAAGACTTTCATGGCATGTACGCCGCCTGGCGCGATGCCCTCTACACCGGAAACCTCGGCAATATCCCCTCTGCACGCGATGGTCTCCATGTTACCCAGCTCTCCCGCCGGGCCACCGAAGCAGCAATGGCAACACGCTACCGAAAATAGAGCCACTGACCGAGAATAGTGCTATGAAATATGGGATTCTTCTGATGATCTTAGGACTGTTGATGAGTGGTTGCGAGCGAGAAGCAACTCCCGAAGCAGCGGTTCAGACAGCCGTGCAGAGCAAAGACCGGGCCGCGACTCTTCAGAAAGAAAGTCAGCAGCGTGTTTCGGAAGCGGATGCAATTGTAGGGGGAAAGTAGAGTCGACGTGCTATACTGACCTGGTAATTTTGGGAGGCAGAAAACCTTGAGTTGGAATCGGGACGCTCACTACGTTGTAGGGGCTGATCTAGGTGGGACAAATATCCGAGCGGCTGTGCTGGATCGGGCAGGCAAGATGCTGGGGCATGGCAAGAGGCCCTCGCTGGCACAAGAAGGCTCCGCACGAACCGTCGGGCAGATCAAGCAAGCGGTTGAGGAAGCGATCTCTGAGTCGGGCGTTGCCCTCTCGGAGATCGGTGGCATGGGCATTGGTGTGCCAGGGCATATTGATCCTGCGGGTAAGAAAGTCCTCTGGGCTCCCAACTTCTACGAGGACAGCTTTCCCTATCGCAATATCTCCCTCGCCGATCCCATTGCGGAGGCGACAGGGCTGCCCGTTCTCATGGGCAATGATGCTAATGTCGCGGCTATGGGAGAGTTTCGCTTTGGCGCGGGACGTGGCACCCGAACGATGGTGATGTTCACCCTCGGCACCGGTGTGGGCGGGGGACTGATTCTTGATGGCAAGCTCTGGACCGGCTTTACCGGTGGCGCGGGCGAGCTGGGGCACATTATTATCGCCGCCGGAGAGCGTGGTGGTGCGGCTGCCTACGGAAGCCTAGAGTCTATGGCACAGATCTCCGCTATTTGTGAGCGTGCATCGCGCAAGCTCTGCCAGGGGCGCAAGAGCGTTCTGGCAGATGTCAGTGGCTACGACTGGCACCGAATCACTCCTAAAGATATCGCAGATGCCGCCAAAGCAGGCGATGCGGTCGCGCTGGAAGTGCTGGAGGAGACTGGCTACTACATCGGACTTGGCGTGACCTCGGTGGTCATGCTCCTCAATCCCGAGAAAATCGTGATTGGTGGGGGAGTGGCCGGTGCAGGTGATCTCCTCTTCGAGCCGATTCGTCGCACGGCGTTCGCAAACTCGTCCAGCACCCTCATCAAGAACTGTCAGATTATTCCCGCTGAACTCGGCGATGATGCGGGAATCTACGGCGGCGCGGGGCTCGTCTTTGATGCACTCGAGAGCGCGGTTTAACCGATGACTTGGGCAGGCTGGGCACTTTTCTCGGCCTGCTTCGCGGGAATGACTGCGGTTTTAGCGAAGATTGGAATCCAGGGGATTCCCTCGAACCTGGCGATGGCTATCCGCACCACGGTTGTACTGGTGGCTGCTTGGGGTTTAGTCTTAATCCGTGGTGAGGCCAAAGATCTTACCGCCATTCCCTCACGGACTCTGCTTTTTCTGGTACTTTCGGGTTTTGCGACAGGGGCATCATGGCTCTGTTATTTTAAGGCTCTGGAGCTCGGGCCTGTTTCGAAAGTGGCACCGATTGATAAGCTGAGCTTTGTAATTGCCACGGCACTTGCCCTGATTTTTCTGCGAGGCGAGAAGCTGACTTGGCCACTCGGGCTTGGCTGTGTTTTGATTGTTGCTGGTGTGCTTCTGACGCTCAAGGGATAAAAAAAGCCCCCTTCGCGATTGCGAAGGGGGCTTGGGAACTAGCCCTTTTTGCTACCGGGCTTGGCACCCGCAGCCGGTTTGCCTGCGCCACCGGGAGCGCCACCACCAGGGCCACCGCCGCCCATGAAGCGCTCCATCATTTTCTTGCGCTCTTCTTCCAGCTTCTTTTTCTGATCGGGGGTCAGAATGGCGTTGATCTGATCCGTGTACTTCTTGCGCATCGCGTCCATCTCAGCACGTTGCTTGTCCGTGATTGCCTTGAGCTTGGTCTTCTGAGCCTCGGTCAGGCCAAGGTTCTCGTACATGCGCATGCCGCCGCCGCCACCCCGACCGCCACCGGGAGGGCCTCCTTGGCCACCGCCGCCGGGTCGTTGCGCAAACGCTGCACCGCCAACCATCAGGATGGCTGCAAGGGTTAAAATCGTTGTCTTCATGGAAATTACTACTCCTTAATTACCACTATACGGGTCAATTATGAAAAAGTTCTGTAAATTCGCTAAGGCACACGCGGCCACGTTGCGTATTCTTTCACAAAGCGGACGATTTCATTTGTGGCGGTTTGAATAAGCTGCTCCCCTTTTTCGGGTGTGGCATCGTCAGGGAAGCCAAAAGCGCCAGTTTCGCTGCCTTGCTCCATGGTGCGGATAACCGAGAGTCGATTGTTTTGGATGTGATCCGGGCTCCAAAACCCTGAGCCAATGTCTCGGCGTGCGGCAGGTCGCGAATTTTTGACAAGCTCGGGGTGCGTGACTTGGATCACGCTGGTCTCCCACTCGCAGGCATGGATGACTTTCTTCTGAACAAGCCCCAGCGCCGCCAGCTCCGGCAGCGCGAGCTCGAACCAGGAGCCCACACAGAGATAGAGCTCAGGGAGCGTCACCCGATGCCGTAGCTGGACTTCTAGCAGAGCCGCCTGGGCCGGGACAATATTGCCCGCGTGGGAGTTGAGGAAGAAGATCTTACGAAAGCCCGCCCCGATTAAGCTCTCCGCCATGTCCTCGATGACACCCCGATAGGTGGCTTGTGAGAGGCTGATCGTGCCCGGAAAGCTTAAGTGATGGTGGCTCGCTCCAACCCAGAGCATCGGGGTGAAGAGGGCGACCTCTTCCGTAGCCGCTTCGACGCGCCGTGCGATCTCGCTACCGATCATTGAGTCGGTTAAGAGCGGCAGGTGGTGCCCGTGCTGCTCCAGTGACCCAATTGGGCAGACCACGACTCTATCTTTTAGCGCCTCAATCTCTGTCCAGTTTCTCTCGCCTAGTTGCATGTACCACGGTTCGTCACGGGCTGGTACAATCCCTTCCATGAGTTCTTATATATGGCCCCGACCTCTTCGTCCTGGTGGCACTATTGGCATCTGCTCGCCTGCGGGCGCGGCTCCTGGGGGTGAGATTGAGCGGGGGGCAGCGGCTCTGCGGCGGCGGGGCTACACGGTTGTTGTGGCTCCGAATGCGACAGCGCGGCACTCGGAGTGCAACTATCTGGCGGGCACCGAGGCGCAGCGG
>NZ_JANNYP010000417.1:0-6928 GCF_031410135.1 Armatimonas sp.
CCCCTAGTGCCGGTGAGCTTCTCAAGCGCATCGGCGGCTGCCCCGACCTGGGCGACCTGAAAGACACCCTGAAGAACTGGGAGCGCTGGTCGGCGGAGCTGCTGGAGAGCCACCTTTCCTACCCCAGCCTAATGTTCTGGCGCTCCCAGCACGACCGGCAGAGCTGGCTGGGAACTCTCACGGCGATCCTGGATACCTGCGCCCTGATTATTGCCACCCAGCAAAAAGGCGCCCTGCTCTACCAAGCCCGCCTGACCTTTGCCATGGCCCGCCACGCCGCCGTGGACCTGCGCCTCGCGCTGAATCAAACGCCGGTCACGCCCGACCGCCTCCCCGAGGCCGAGCAGCAAGCCCTCTTCGCACTCCTCACCGAGGCCGGAATGACCCTGGACACGTCGCCCGAAGCCCACGCGCACTTCCGTGAGCTCCGCGCCCTCTACGAGCCGCACGTCGCCGCGCTGGCACAGTGGCTGGAGCTAACGCTCCCGACCATCGCACCCAACCCCAATGCCCACGACCACTGGCGCATGAGCACCGACCCACGCGGCCATTTCTTCAATATCGGATGATCCCGCCGGTTGGAGCGGCGGGACTGGAGAGCCTACGGCTACAAAGGCCGTTCCGGCCATATAGAGTTTAACGAGGGCGGTTCAGAGTCAGAAAGAGCTGCACCGTCTCGCCGCCGATCTCCACCTGATCCAGCGTGAGTGTCTGCCCCAGCGTAAACTCCCGCGTGCTCTGGAAGGTTTTCTCCAGCCGCATCCCTCGCTTGGCCAGCGGCACCGAAACTTTCACCTGGCTCTCAATCTCGTAGCGCCCGACACCCAGCGGGAGAATCTTAAACGTCGCCTCCACCCGCGCCGCCACCGTCGCTGGCCCCGTGAGCGCATTGTTCGCCTTCACCACCGTCCCCACTTTCCCCAACGCGCTGGCGCTCAATAACTTCTGCTTGCCGCGTACCACCTCCAGGCGGCACTCGACGCTAGGAATGGGAACGTCCAGTGCTCGAACCAATGCTGTCAGCTCATCTATATCCGCCGAGTTGCCCTGCAAGAGCAGTGTCCCATTCTCCAATGCGACGATATTGTCAATCCCTGGTGGACGCATCGGTGCATGGTGGGCCCATTCAGAGCGCCATCCGCTCATTCCACTCTGCTCAGTGCCGAAGGCGGGAGCAATCCGTCGCGGCCAAACCATTTCCTTACGACTGGGAAACAGAATTGGACCGATGATCGAGTCAAGCTCGCGAGCAGTACGAAAGCACAGAGAGATTTTCCCTTGGATACTGGGAGGACAGACTTGCTCTACAACCTGAGGTGGCTGTAGCAACAAAACAAGCACGGCGGGAAGGTAGGGAAGCATCATCCATTCACCTCAAACTCTCTTTCTTCGATCTGCTCCGACTGCTCCAGCGGCTTGCCATCGAGGCTGCGGCGCACCCGCCAGGCGCGTTTCGGAAAGTCTACTGTTCTGACCCGGAGCGCGTCGTGGGCTTCAAATTGCGGGTGGCGGACGTAGAACCCGCCGGGAGGGAGGAGCAAGTCGTCGGTTTCGTACGTCTCTGTCTCGCTCTTGTTGATCACCACCCGCGTCTTATCGGAGTAGAACGCTTCCTCGACGAGAAAATCGGGCGTGAGGAACTTGTGGGCGGTAAGAAACGCGGGGAAGGTGAGGGCGTGCAGATCCGCGAGCAGGCGGGCTTCGGGAGTTTCTCTTTCAAAGAGAAGAAAGATGGGCTTCATTCGCAAGATGCTACTGAGGACTACTTGGTACGTATATAAAAGGATGCTATCGCGATAGACAACGGAAAATAATGGAACAGGGATACTTGTCTCTGGGAAGTCTGGTCTGAGTTTATGCATCCAAGCATCTGCGGCAAAGTAAGCCCAGTCTCCCGCTCCGGTTATGACGAGCTGTTGTCCCTCAGCCTGTGTTAGCTGAGTCTCCATGAACTCCCAACGGTTAATCTCAGTATGAAGCCCACTTTGTAGCTCGACACCAGTATCGGGAATCTCTGGGTGGGTTATTCCTAGATACTCTTCGAGCTTGGGCTTTTCGCGTAGCTTTTTGCGAAACGTTTGGTGGTTTCGCTCCCCGATGAGCTTCTCACGATATGCCTGAGCAATGGAGATATAGTTTCCTTTAGGGAGTGGGACAACGCGAATGTCGAGGCGGCGGCGCTCCGGGTCTCGCTCATAGACAAAGTTAGCACAGAGCAAGCCCTCTTTTTGCGTGAGGTGTGCCTCGCCATAGGCAGAGTCCGTTAAGAGAGCCAAGGCGGTACCCGGTGCTGTTGCGCCGATAAAGGGCATGAGCAGACCGGTCAGAGGGTTCCAGATTGGCAGTACACGCGAGTCGAGGTGAGCGCTCGTGTCGGCAGGAACGAGAATGCCCTCGCCCTGAGGAAGCACCAGATACCCACCTTGCTCTGCATGACAGAGACCCGGCAGAAGTCCCACCCGCTCCAGCAAGTGTGTCTTACTATCTCTACTGGCTTCGACGGTGAGCTGGATGTCTTTCGAGCCGCAGATGAGATAGATGTCTATCGGGACGCCGCTTGGTGCATCGAGGCCCAGCAAGATGCGCTTGCCCGCCGCGCCCATCTTCTCAGCGATGCTGATGAGCTTGCAGTCACCAAAATCCGTTCGGGTGATCGCGCCCGTCGCACGATCTTTGATCTCAATCCAGCCCAGCGAGAGCTCGGTGGCCCAGACGGTCTTGGTGACGGTCTCGGTGAGCGAGTAGGTCAGGGTGGTGCGATCTAAAACAAATTCGTAGTCGCCAAACGCAATCCGAAAGAGGGTATTCACGTCCTCACTATACCCCCGCTTCGGAGGCCCATTCATGGGTCTTGCCGCAACAGCGGGCCCATTTATGCGCCCGAACCCGACGCCCCCGTTAAATGTGCCCCCAGACGAAACGCGAGGGCGAAGATGGTGAGCACGGGGTTGAAGCCGCCGTTGGTGACGTGGACGCTCCCATCGCCGACGTAGAGATTCTCAAAGCCATACACGCGCCCGTTGCGATCCACGACGCCTGCGCTGGGGTCGTCGCTCATGCGGCAGGTGCCCGCTTGGTGCTGGCCGCCCGAGAGATACGGTGTGGTCGGTGCGCCACCCCAGACTTGGGTTGCCCCCGAGGCGTGGAGCCACTCGACGGCTTTCTTTTGGAGAAACTGCCCTGTGCGGATCGTCTCCGGGTGGGTTGTCCCTGAGAGCCGCGCCACGGGTAGGCCCCAGCGGTCTTTTACCGTCGGGTCGAGCGTGACCCTTGCATCGGGCGAGGGAATGTCCTGCACGGGGCCTTTGATGTCCGAGAGCTTTCGGTAGTTTTGGCGCAGCCAGTCCTTCGCCTCTTTTCCCCAGGTCGGGACGCCCGGCGCACGGTAGCGCTTCCAGGCGATAATCGGCAGCAGAATAAACTCATCGGCGAGCATCCCGCCCCCGATAACGCCTGCACTCTGATTGCCGTGGCTCCACTCGGTGGTTGCTGTGGTTACGCCCGGGCCGAGGCCGTCCCAGATCTCGTCGGGGAAGAGCGCCGTGGCCCCAACATAGACATGGCCTTGCAGGTGCCGCCCGACCTGGTCGTTGCCGATTCCAGAAAGTTGGAGAAGCCTTGCGGACTCAACCGCACCCGCCGCCACGACAATCTGCTCCGCCGTCGTGGTTTTGGCTTCATCGCCGATAAAGTACGTCACCCCGCTGGCGCGCTTGCCGTCGTGGTGGAGCTGGGCGGCCATCGCGCCGGTCTGTAGGAAAAGCCTTCCCGTGAGCTTTCCTCTGGCAATCAGTGTGTTCTGCGAGCCATTTTTCGCGTCCACAGGACAGGCAAACCCGACGCAGTGCTGGCAGCGCGTGCAGGCAGGTCGCCCCAGATACTCGGTCGAGTTGATCGCCAGCGGCACGGGGAGCGTCCGCCAGCCCAGTGCCTCCGCGCCTTTTCGGTAGGTCGTGGCTTGCTTGGTCGCGGCCATCGGGGGCATGGGGTAGTCGCGCTTGTACTCCGGCAGGTGCCACATCGCATTGGCTTGGCCGCACACCCCGATCTCGTGCTCCGCCTGCTCGTAGAACGGCGCGAGATCGGCGTAGTCGAGCGGCCAGTCCGCCAGTGACGAGCCCTCGGGGACGCCGTAGGTGGAGGCCATCTTGAAGTCCAAGGGATGAAAGCGCCACGCCTGCGCCCCATAGACCCGCGTCCCACCGCCGACAATGGCTGCATTGGCGTGGTAGCCCCCGTCCCAGGGCGCAACTGTGCGATTGTTGGCGACGCGCGGATGGTCGGCATCCGGCCCAGCGTTGTGGCCGTAGTGCGAGAGCCGCTGGTTGCGCAGATGATCGCGCCCCACTTCCTCAAAGCTCGGCTCCCCGCCGCGCTCCAGAAGCAGCACCCGCCGTCCGGCTTCGGCAAGCAAACCCGCTGTCACCCCGCCGCCCGCGCCGGAGCCAATCACGATCACATCGTAGTCGCATTTCATAGGCTTAGGTTCGCGCCAAGAGCGCGGCCCTCCTGCTGTACAATCTCGTTATGTTGCAGAAGTCCCGCCAAAGAGTGCACGCACCAAGTCTTGCCCTCAGCATCTCAGCCCTCACACTGGGGGCCTTTAGTAGCTTTATGGGCTCCCAAATCGCCGTGCGTGGCTATGTCTGTCCACCTGCCGAGACTAGCCCGCTTTACAATCCATATCTCGTGGGACTTTTTCTGGGAGGGCCTCTGTGCTTTTTGGCGGGACTCTTGCTTCTCTTGCGAGCACGCCACGCCGCACTCTGGTTTCAAATCGTCAGCGCAGCAATTAGCATTCCTGTCGTGGCCTACTTTTTCTCGGAGATCTCTAACTGGGACTGGCACCAGTGGGGCTGGCTATTGGTTGAATTCAGCCCCACCCTGCTCTACATCGTGCTGGCACTGAGTCTGAAGCGTCTTGTGACGACAAAATCATAGTATGCCCATTCATGGGTCTTGCCGCATCAGCGGGCTGCTTTAGCCGCCCGTGCCTTCGCCCGAAAACCGGAGACGAGTAGCCCGACCACGATGCCCAGAGCCAGGCCGCCAAAAATCTCGGGGAGATCATGGGCATGGGAGGCCCAGAGTGCCCAGTTCATCGCAGGAAGTAGCGGCACTGCCAGCCAGGCCCAGCGCTTGCCTCGGAGGCGAATCAAGCTGGTACAAAGCGCTGCGGCTTGGGCCATGTGCCCGCTAGGAAAGGCCGGATGGCCCGGCCAGATTTCTACTCGCTTGCCTAGCTCCGCCAGAGCTGCCGTGAGGACAATCGCCGCTCCTGCTCGGGTCCAGAACAAAAATGTCTCTTTCCAGCGTGGTTTCGGCTCATGGAGAAGTGGCTCCTGAACAATCAGAGCGCCGTAGACAAATAAAATCGTCCCCCCTAAGTCATGGGCAAACTCGGGATAGTTCCAGGGCAAGGTCATGGCATCAGGCTACCCGAATTTCATGATAGCCAAGCCTCTTGGGTGAGGTATAATTTTTGCATGCCTTATACAGCCGAGATCAGTCGGGCCAAGCCGACGGCGTTTTGCTTTCTTATTGACCAGTCGGGCTCGATGGACGACCCGTATGGGATGGACTCAGGCAAGCGCAAGTGCGATGCGGTAGCCGATGCGGTCAATCGTCTGATCGCCACTCTTGTGCTGCGCTGCGCCAAAGGCGAGGACGTGCGCGACTACTTTCAGATTGCGGTGATCGGCTACGGCGGCGCGGTGCGAACGGGCTTCGGTGCACAGCTTGCCGGGCGACAGTTTGTCCCAATCTCCGAGGTGGCCGACAACCCGCTGCGAGTCGAGACACGTGCCCGCAAAGAAGACGATGGCACGGGCGGCCTGATCGAGCGTCAGGTACGCTTTCCGGTCTGGTTTGAGCCGATGGCCAATGGGAACACTCCCATGGTCGCCGCTGTGGAAGAGGCTAATCAGATTGTGAAAGCTTGGACCGAGCTCTACCCGCTCTCGTATCCGCCCAGCATCATCAATATCTCCGATGGCGAGCCCACCGATGGTAGCCCCCGCCCCGCCGCCGACAAGCTCAAGAACTTAGGCACCAACGACGGCAAGGCGCTCTTTTTCAATATCCATATCTCCGGAGCCGCCAAGCGCCCCGTTGAGTTCCCCGACTCACAGCTCGGCCTGCCCGATGAATACGCCCAGATGCTCTTTGAGATCAGCAGCGTGCTCCCGCCCAAACTCCGTGACGAAGCCAAACGCGAGGGATTTGCCACCAGTGAAAACTCACGCGGCTTCGCCTTCAACGCCGACCTGCGCTCGCTCGTGCAGTTTTTAGACATCGGCACCCGAACGGCGGACTTGCGCTAAATGAAGCTGATTCGTGCGCTCACGGCTCCCAAAGACGGCAACTCCGACGAGCAGTACGAGGATGCCTGGGCACTCTCCGAGACGCACCCGGTGCTGGCCGTGGCGGACGGCGCATCGGCGGCGGTCTATGCTCGTGAGTGGGCGCAGCTTCTGGTTGCGGAGTTTGCCCGCGATCAGGCTTTTCCCGAGGACGACGAGGCATTCTGGACACAGGTGAGCGAGCTGGGAGCACGTTGGAAAAGCAGCGTGGGCACGGGCGCGACTTCCTGGTATGCCCAAGAGAAGCTTCCCCAGGGCTCGCAAGCATCGCTGCTTGTGCTGGAAGTGGAGCCCCAGAGCCGCCAGCTCACCGCGCGGGCTATCGGGGATGTCTGCCTGTTTCTTGTGGTCAAAGACACGCTCCACTACGCCTTTCCCCTCACCAAGTCCAAGCAGTTCAACTCGCATCCTGGCTTAGTGGCAACCGATCCCACGGCCCTGAAAGATCGCCCTGAGATCGTCCGGTTTAGCGCCAAGCTCCCCGCCGCGCCCGTGCGCCTCTTTGCAATGTCCGATGCCGTCGCCGCGTGGTTTTTGTTGGAGTTCGAGCGCAAGCGCAAGCCCTG
>NZ_JANNYP010000418.1:0-13793 GCF_031410135.1 Armatimonas sp.
ATTTTTCAGCGGTGCGGCGTAGGCATCCGCGACCGCTTTGACATCTTTTGCCTCTTTGAGCTTTGACGTGATCGGGAGTAGCGCATAGTCGTAGCTGGCCAGCTTCCAGCCAGTGGGAGTTTTTGCAAAGTGCAGGTCGAACTTGCCTAAGTTCACCCCAAACTCGCCGGTCTGGACAATCGGGACGCCATTGACCACGAGCGGCTTGTACAAAAACGTGTGCGAGTCCCCACCGACAATTGCGTCAATGCCCGGCACCTCCGCGATTTTCTTGTCGTCATCCACGCCCACGTGCGTCAGTGCCACCAGCACGTCGCAGTTCTTGCGGACAATCGGCACCCACTTCTTGGCGGCCTCCACGGGATCGCCCACCCACCAGCCCTTGACTTGGGGATAGCCGTTGGAGCGCGGCGCGGTCAGCCCCAGAAAGCCCACGCGCACGCCGTTGATCTCGCGCACCAGATACGGATGGACACCGGGGATCAGCTCGGCCTTTGCCGCCTCCCCGACACCCGCATTGGCACAGACCCACGGAAAGTGTGAGCGGCGCAGCACTTGCAGCAGCGCGTTTTGTGCCCCGGCGGCATCGAAGCGCTCGGTGGCGTCTTTGAGCTTGAACTCGTTGTTGCCCACTGTCCCGATGTCGTAGCCCGTCGCGTTGAGTACCTCGATATCCGCGATTCCCTCGTAGGCATTGGTCAGCGGCCCGCGCGTCGCCACATCGCCCAGATCAATCACCAGCACGGGGTTCTTCGCTTTTTTCCTCAGCTCCCGAATCAGAGTCGCCCGTCGCGCCGCACCGCCCACCGATGCCTGCTCATTTTTGCTACGCTCCGGCTCCGTGTAGGCAAAGGGCAGCGTGTGCCCGTGCAGGTCGTTGGTATGGAGAATCGTCAGATCCAGCTTCTCTTGCGCCAGCGCAGGGAGCGCGACAAGAGCAAGAGCAGCAGCAAGAAAAATACGGCGGGTCAGCATGCCGCTATTTTACCCCCCCGTGAACGGATCGTGAAGAGCGCTTCGCCCTAGAATGCCCGTGCCGGGCTGGAGTTTTATCAATATAATAGGGAAGCGCATAGCGCCTGGCCTCTGTTGTACGGAATTTCACAGTCTGTGTGTCACACTTTGCAGTATACTCTGCGTTGATAAGTAGAGGAAATCAGGAGGAACTCCCATGCGCCAAACCGGCAATTTAAAAAATAAGTCATCGTTGATAAAGCTCAACCCCAATGTTCTCAAGGCAAGTTATATGAAAGCGCTGCCTCAGCTCTCCGCTTCACATAAGCAGCTCTTTGAACAACAATTCGCAGTGGTAAAACGCGCCCACGACGAATTTCAGAGCCAATCTCAAAGCATCTTCAAGGAACAAGGAGTAGATCCAAAGAAACTCAACGACGAGCTGGCAAAGATATTTCGTCTCACTGATTTCAAACTACAACAACAAAAACTTACCGAATTTAAACAGAAAAATGCATCCCTGATCGCCGCTACTCAAAACAGCTTCGTTGCCTCCGGGGTCAGTAAGAGGCTGATGGATCGCTATCCATTGGGTAAGAACCAGAAGCTACGTCCTGGCCTCAACCCAGGAGCAGTGATAATCGAGGATGATCCCGCCCCACCTCCCCCCCCGCCCACAGACTCCGACCTACGCCTAACAGCCCCGTTCAGTTTTTCGGGAATGAGTGGCGATAGACAACCCATCAATGTGGCAAGTACTCAGGGACGAATCATTACCAGTATTAGTAAGTATATGGATTCGGGACTGGCAACGGCTTTTGTGGGGCAAGTCCTGATCGTCCCTGTCGGGGTACGTTCGATAGAGGTCACGGCTGTTTTCTCTGATACTTTTTTCGCCGCTGCTGCGGTAGTTTTGGTTGGCTATGGATCAGCCGATACGCATGTTAGCTTGAGGATCCTGACCACAGAGAGTCGCCTCCTCGCTGAAGAGAGGCGTAAGATGGCGAACGTGACACTCCCAATAGCTGGATATACGGAAGATACACGTGGGCCACGTGGCCCGGCACTGTCTCTGATTGGACGCTACAACCGGCCTGATGCGTCAGGTGAAGAACAAGTTCATTTGGTATTCACTGCTGAGGCTTGGGGCGGAGGGGGTGGGCTTATAGGAGGGGGGGGGAATGCTTTTTGTGCTGGGACACTGGAGCGCTTTGATGTTCGCATGATTCGGTAGAGATGCTGTATGGGGATACTTACCTGTCCCCTTCCGTGCCACACCATCGCTATCAGATAATGACGGTGCAATCGCAGGTAAGTGTGATGCTCTGCGGCGATGTGTAGCGCTGCTCGGAGTGGCCAGGGCGGAAGTGGCGGACTTCGCCCGTGGTGGGATCGAAGACAATCACGCCCTTGATGCCTCGGCGCAGGAAAAACGGCACTCCCACACAGAGGTCTTTGCCTTCGTAGTCCGGGCTGACGATCTCGATCACGGCCTCGGGGAGCATGGTGACCGCCGTGGTCTGCTCCTCGGGCTCCCCACAGAAAATCGCGATATCGGGGCGCTTGAGCGAGCCATCGGGGAACTGGACATAGATATCGGCGTAGTGGACGCAGCCACAGTCGGTGATGGGAGTTGCGGCAGGCTTGATCGAGGCACGAATCCGATCCACGGCCCGCTGGTGGCGCACCGAAGGAAACGCCTCCCAGGTCGTGATGCCACCCGCCACTTCCAGCCGGACGCCGCTTGCCTCGCCCAGTCGAATCGCTTCCTCAACGCTACTCATGCCGCTATTTTATCGCTATTTCAGTCCGCCGAAGCGGCGCTCGCGGCGCTGGAACTCGGCGATGGCTTCTTCGAGGTTTTCTTTGCGGAAGTCGGGCCAGCGGACGGGCGTGAAGTAGATCTCGGCGTAGGCGATCTGCCAGAGGAGATAGTTGGAGATGCGCAGGTCACCGGCGGGGCGGATCAGCAGATCCGGGTCGGGCATTCCGGCGGTGTAGAGCTCCTGCTCAAAGAGGGTGTCGGTGATCTGATCAGGAGTGATCTCACCCGCCGCGACTTTCTCGGCGAGGCGACGTGCGGCGTCCACGATCTCGGCGCGCCCACCATAGTTCAGGCAGACATTGAGCACTAGGCCCGTGTTGGCGCTGGTGACTTCACAGTGGCGATTCAGCTCTTTTCGGAGATCAGCGGGAAGTGCCTCCAACTTGCCCGAGAAGCGCATCTGGACATTGTTCTCGTGCAGCTCTTTTAGCTCGCGACGTGCGCCCTCGACAAAGAGGCGCATCAGGCCATCGGTTTCGAGCTGGGGGCGACGCCAGTTCTCGGTCGAGAAGGCATAGAGCGTCAGCGCTTCTAGTCCCATGTCAGAGGCCGTACGCACGACCTCACGGACGCTCTGGTAGCCCTCCCAGTGCCCCGAGAGGCGCGGCAAGCCCCGGTCCTTAGCCCAGCGCCCATTGCCATCACAGATAATGGCCACATGGCGGGGCAGACGCTCCGGTGTCGGGTCGTAGGGGAGCGGTTTGGCGGGCGCGGTAGACATATTAATCGGTCGAGTAGCCAGGGTCGTCATTTAATTCACTTTGCCTTACAAAGAACTTCGTAGACAACGTATCATAGTTTAACCCTTTGGTCAAGACCCAGTTTACCCGACAGCCTTCAACCATGTGCGGATTTCGTCGTCGCTGAGCTTCTCAGGCTCTAGGCGGCAGGAAATATTCTCCGCGCGAAACTTTCGCTGTGTGTTGTGCAGAAGCAGTAATTTACTGTTGGCCAGGAGCGCCGCTGTGTGTAGCCCCCCGATCCCGCGCAAGCCCGGCGCGTAGGCAGAGGCGAGATAGGCCGCGTCGTCATCGGCTGCAAAGCCCACCAGATCCACCACGGTTGGGCCGGGGCAGAACTCGGGCGCGACGGCGCGGGCAAGCAATACCTCAATCCCCCCGATTAGCGTGATGCTCCCCACGCCCGTCTGGTTGGCCTCGACCATGTTCTTCAAGATGGTCTGCACCTGCTCGCCCAGTGGCGTTCGGTTGTAGCAGGAGAAAAAATCTTTCCAGAGCGCCGTGGAGTCCTGGCTCAGCGGCGCGGCCGCAATCTTAATCCAGTCCGCTCGGCCCTTCTTGCCCTTACCCTTGGGCACGTCCACCGCCAGCGCCATTGTCAGCCCTTTTCGCAGAAGCTCCCGAGACTTCTTGTCGTTTTTCTGGCGCAGGGCGAGAGCTGTCTCGGCTCGCTCGCGCTTAAGCTCACTCAGTAGCTCAGCGTTGCTCTTACCAGCGGGGCGCTCTACGCGAAGCTGCTTGGGGTCAAGCGCCACGGGCTTCTCGCGTTCTCCCGCCTCACCGCGCAGGTGCTTCTTGAAGAACGCATACATCGCCTCGCGGCTCTCGACATTGTAGTTGTGGCCGTAGTTGTACTGAACCCACTGCAGGTTCTCGGGCTTGCCGTAGAGCTCGTAGACTTTCTTGGCTGCTGGGCCCTCTTCGACGGGCACTTTGCTCGTCCAGTCACCCGTACACGAGACAAAGAGCTGGGGCTTGGGGGCAAACACTGACGCCACCTCCACGTTGTCTGTTCCAACTCTTAAACCCGGTGCGTTCTCGCAGTTGCAACCGCCCTGCATGTACGCCGATACCATGTTCACGGGGACGCTGACCTGAACTCTATCGTCTACTGCGGCCAGCAAGAATGTCTGTGAGCCCCCGCCCGATGCGCCAGTCGCGCCTATCTTTTTCTTATCAACGAACGGTAATGACTGTAAGTAATCCAGAACGCGGATACTGTTCCAGGTCTGTACCCCCAGCTCGCTCACGCCCCAGAGCCACTGGTCCAAGCTCGCTCCCAGCTTGCGGTGTACGAACTGATCGGTGTCGTTGTAGCCCAGCATGTCGTAGGCAAAGACCACAAAGCCCTGCCGCGCCAGGCCCGCCGCCAGAGCCACCAAGTCGGCCTTGCCCTCGCCACGCGGCCCTGGCACAGCGGGCGCTTTAGGCACATCGGCCTCACGCTGGAGTCGCCCCTGATCCCAGTGCCCGTGCATATTGGCAATCGCCGGAAACGGCCCCATCCCCTTGGGCTTATACAGGCTCCCGCAGAGCCAGAACCCCGGAAAGGTCTCCAGCGCCACGTTCTCAATCGTAATATCCGCCAGCTCGACTGTGCTGGTCACCGTCGGCTTGAGCGGCGTCTTCTTGGGCAGCGGCCAGAGCCCACAGGAGAAGAGAATCCGCTCCCGAATCTCCTTGGCACGGGCCTCCCACGCCTCACGGGTGGCGGGGGCAGTAAATAAATGATGGGTGTTCAGATCACGTGGCGGTGCAGACATAAAAAGGCTCCTTTACATACTAATTTAATATAAGGCTATGGCTTCTTTTTGAGAGACCCTTCGAGGGTCTGGAGGGTGGCTTCCAGAGCGGCTCTCTCGGTAGATTTCCCCCCAAAGCGGGCTTGCTGGTAGAGGGTGACGAACTGTTTTGCGGTGGGCTGGGTGGCTTCGGGGAGCGAGGTGAGGCGCTCTGACCAAGGCTCTGTGGGTGAGAGAGGAGTCCCTGTTTTTACCAGAACCGCTTCAAAACGCTTGGCTAGTATGGCGAGATCTGGGGGAGGCAGCAGGAAGTCTAAGAGAGACGGAGCGGCTTTGCGGCCACGGCGCTGCCAGAAAACGACTAAGCCAATGAGGGCAAACGGTCCCAATAAAAGCATCGCAAGCTGTGCGGGCTCACGATCCGCGAGCCAGGAGAGTGTTTTCTGCCAGTGGTCCTCAAGCCACTCCCATGCCTTGCGCCACGGCTCAATCGGGCTCTTGTTCTGCTCCGGCCAGCCGGTCGGAGGAGTCGCCTCGACCGTCAGCCAGCCCTTGCCCTCTACCCAGGCTTCACACCAGGCATGAGCATCGCGCTGACGGACAATAATGGTGTTGGGAGCCTCTTCTTCATGGGCAAAGTAGCCCGTCACGTAGCGTGTCGGAACCCCCACACAGCGCAGTAAGAGAGCTGCGGCAGAGGCAAAGTACTCACAGTGCGCTCCTTGTTTAGGATCCGCCAGCAAGAAGCGTATTACCATATCCATTTGCTTGCCATCTACAAATCGCCGCACGACATTAGGGTTATCTTTGGCAAAGATAAACCCTCCCCTAAAATTGAGACTGTAGGTGTAGTTCTCTAATAAGTAGGAAGTTATAGCCGCCACTTTTTCGGCGGGGGTCTTGGCATCTTTGGTGATCTTCTGTGCTAGGGGAGACAGAGCGGCGCTAACCTCTTCGGAGAGCACGAGCTGCTTCGCCTGCGCTTCAGAGGTAGGCAGTCCAGGCAGGGCCATCAGCCCTTGGAAACCCTCTTTGGCCTCTTGGTAGAAGTAGATATACGGCTGGTTAGCACGAACGCGAACGGGGCCACTTGCATTGCTGGCCCACTCCATTTGCTCCACGTCCCCAAGTTCCAGAGAGAGGGTTTCGAGAGGAAAAAAAATCAGGGGATCATTGCTCTGAAGCCGTGTGACGGTGATTCGGTTAGGCATCACACCACGTGGAGCTGGCAAAGAGAGGAGCTGAGGATTCAGGGTTATGAAAGAACGTGCCGGTATCGGAAGCCACCAGCGACTGCCATCGTAGGTATCGTAGGCGGCTCCTCGTAGGTGATAGATCTGGGGAGCTCCCTCCAGTCGAAGCACTCGTGCATTGGAGCCTCGTGCTCCAAAGCTAGCCCCTAGAGTCGGTTGCTGCGAGAGCCCGGTGAGCTCTGCTTGAGGGCGCTCGTTCATAAAGCGATTACCCCACTCGGTGAGGCGCTCGCGGTTGCTCTGAACGGTCTTAATCCCAAGCCAACCCGTACCTAGTGCAAGGGCAAGCGCGGGGAAAAGAAGAGTCGTGGTGAGTCGCTGGAGGCTGGGGCGCTGCCTAAGATTTCGGAGAGCGAGCCCGATCACGACCAGGATAGCAGGGAGTAGGAAACGAAGGAGGTGCTCGTCAAATGTATTGCAGCTTGCCATCAGCGAAAAGACGCCCCCAAGGAGCGCAAAGAGCTTAGGCCTGCCGGGATCGCTGGGGGTGGGGCGGTAGAACTGAAGGGTCATCAAGATCGCCATCGCTTGGCCAAAAAGAAACGTTGCGCGTGCGGTGCCGATCATGGCGGGACTCTGTGGCCCATCCAGAGGGGTACTCAGGATCGCCATTCCTAGGAGAATGCCACCAAATAACAAGCTGGGAAGCCAGATGGTCGGCAAGCGCAGGCGAAGGGTATAGGATGCCAGGATCAGAATGGCCAGCAGAGCGAGTAGCCAGAGGGTTCCCTTGGATACCAAAAAGAGGATCAGTAAGACTCCCAGCCCAAAGAGAGCCGTGGTGATAGGGAGGGTGTGAGGGCGAGTGTGAGGGGTCATAGGACGTCCACACTGCCCTTTTCTAGCATCTGAGGAGTGAGCACCTGGAGGTCTGCCTCGTCTGGTTGGGCTTCTTCGTTCTCCGAGATCCAGAGTACTTTTACTCCCACTCCGTGCTGGCGTAGCTCGTCCACAAACTGACGCCGTGGCTCGTCCCAGTCTAGGACGATACAGATGACCGTGGTCAGGCGATCTAGCTCCTGATGCAGGCGCGGGGCGATACGGGAGAGAGGCTCCTCCGGGCTGCCCTCGACGCAGGCAAGGATATCTAAGATCTGCTCCCGGTAGGCGAGGCTACGGCCCGACATCAAATGGTAGAGATTGGGGCCGGCCGCAAAGAGATCCACGATATAGTCTTGGCGGGCCAGGGAATCACTCACGGCGGCACAGACAGAGACGGCCCGCTCTAGGGCAGCTTGGCGCTTCTCGGGGGACGAGTGCCCCGGCAGACGCTCGCTTAGCTCTCGTAGGAACATCCGTTTTGAGGTGGGCGGCCTCACCGGAACATGGGTATCCAGAACCACCCCGACACGCAAAAAGTACTCCTCGCGCCACTCTCGAACCACCAGTGATGCGCTTGTTGCTCCAGAGAGCCTTGCGGTCGCACGCCAGTCAATATCGCGCGGGTTGTCGCCGTCGCGCCACTCCCGGTTGCCCAGATACTCGAACGAGTCTCCCACTTGGGAGGCCATCGCGATCCCTCCTGGCTGGAAGCGCCGTCCACTGGGCAAGTTGAAGCGGGTCAGAGGCCGAAAGGCAGGGTGCACGATCAGGCGGGTCGGAGTCCGCTGGATACGATAGGCCTGGAGAAGCCCAAAGGGAAAGTCGGTGAGGACGCGGCAACCTCCTAATATATAGGCACCCCGTCCCCGACAAATCAGAGGAAACGCGATTGTCTGGCTTTCGTAGCCACGTAGCAGGCCCAGAGAGATCCCGTCTTCCGGCTCCGCATCTACTCTGAGCGGAAGTCCCCAGCCCTGCACCGTCAGATCTGCCAGCGGCCAGCGGCTCGTGTTCTCCACCGTAACCTCTGCCTGGAGGGTTTCCCCTGCCGTGATCCGCTCCGCGTGGCGCATCGTCGCCCGAATCGGGACGGGCAGGAACGCGAGGAGAGAGACTACCCAGAGCCCCGCGAGATAGAGTGCGAGTGCCACGGTTTGGGTATCTAGGTTCCAGAAAATCGAGATGATAAAAAAGAGCGAGGCGGTGAGACCCAGAAACCAGCGGCCGGCTCGGGTGAAGCGAAAATGGTAGAAGCGCCAGACCCACTTTCCTGCGGGCCCTTGGTAATACGGGTGCAGGTCAATATCTTTTGAAGCGGGGTAGCCCACCATGATCTCACGGAGTGTCATCTACTCGCTATTGTACCTGGCAATGAGGGGTGAGAATTATCTGACAGTAAAGCCAATAATAGGAGGATATAGAACGAATAAGGCGATAATCTAAGGGTTAGGAGTGGTTGGGTGAACGTATTTTTTTTAGGAACAGGAGCCGCAGAGGGCTTTCCCGCGCTGTTTAGCCGAACCCCGATCAACCGGGAGGCGCTACGGCGTGGTGGGAAGAACCTACGGCTACGATCCGGCATTCTGGTGGACGAGACGATCCGTGTGGATCTCTGCCCCGATGCTCTGGCACAGGTGCATAAGTACCCGCAGCGTGATCTGACGGCGATCCAGCACCTGCTCTTCACCCACACCCACGACGACCACTTTGCCGCCCGCGAGCTCCAGTATCTCTCCTGCAACTTCGCCCCGGATCGTGAGGGGCCACTCTCGGTCTGGGGAAGCGCCCAGGCACTGACAAAGCTCCAGAGCGAGGTCGAACACTTTTTTGAAGCGCCGCCTGTGCGTTGCCGCGCGTTAGAGCCTTTTGTGGAAGTGCCGGTGGGCCACCTTTTTGTGACGCCTCTGGTTGCCCATCACAAGACCGACGAGCTGTGCTTTAACTTTCTCTTCCGCAATAAAGCCAATGACACACGCCTGCTCTATGCCTCGGACACGGGCTGGTACGCACAAGAGACCTGGAATTTTTTAGAGAACCTCCCGCTGGACGCTGCCGTTGTCGAGTGCGGGCGGGGAATCTCGCAGAGCCCCTACGAGGGGCACCTCACCCTGGAGCAGTGCATCGCCTTTAAGGCAAAGCTGGCCCTAAAGCCAGGCGCACCGGTCTATCTAACGCACATCTGCCACACGGGGCTATTGCTCCACGAGGAGATGCAAGAACTCTGCACTCCCCACGGGATCTTAGTCGCCTACGACGGTTTAGAGCTCTCGCTCTGAGCCTCAAAACCTAGTTTTTCCGAGAGCAAGTAGAGCGGACGGCCCTTCACTTCATCGTAGATGCGCCCGATGTACTCCCCGATCAGCCCCAGGGTGATGAGCTGGACGCCCGAGAGAAGCGATAATACCACGATAATACTCGTCCAACCCGCCTGGAAACTGCCCGGTGCAAGGGCATAGCGCACGGCCTGAATCACCCCGTAGACAATAGAGGCCAGTGCGACAAAGGCTCCCAGATCACGTGCGAGCTTGAGCGGTGCATAGGAAAACCCGGTGACCGCGTCCATGGCCAGCTTGAACATCTTGCGAAACGGGTACTTAGTCTCTCCCGCAGCGCGTGCGGGACGGTCGTACTCCAGCGCGTATTGTCTAAATCCTACCCAAGCCGCCATGCCACGCAAGAACCGGTGCTGCTCGCCCATCGTATTGAGTGCATCCACGACTTTTCGGTCCATCAGGCGAAAGTCACCCGTGTTCTCCGGGATGGCGACACTGGTAAGGCGCTGGAGAATTTTATAGAAAATCGAGGCGGTCAGGAGCTTGAAGGCTGTCTCACCCTCGCGGCTCCGTCGCTTGCCGTAGACGACTTCCCAGCCCTCGTCGCGCCAGAGCCGGATCATCTCGGGAAGTAGCTCCGGCGGGTCTTGCAGGTCGGCATCCAGCAGGACAACGGCGGCACCTGAGGCATGGTGCATCCCCGCCGTTACCGCCACTTGGTGCCCAAAGTTGCGCGAGAACGAGAGCACCCGCACCCACGAGCGCGTCTGCGCCAGCTCCCGAAGCTGCGCCAGAGAGCCGTCGCGCGAGCCATCGTTGGTAAAGAGCACCTCGACCGTGTCGCCGTCTTTCTCAAGCGTCGGCAAGAGCGCCTCCAGCCGCGCCACCAGCACAGGGAGAACCGCCTCTTCATTGAAGATTGGAAAGACAAGCGAGATCAAGGCCATGTGGGTATTCTATCCTCCCAGACGCTTCAGAGCCTCTTTAGCCTTCGCGTGGCCCTCGTCAGCTGCTTTTTTGTACCAGCTCTTGGCTTCCTCAAGGTTTTTCTCGGTACCGATTCCGCTCTCGTAGAGAATTCCGAGGTTGTAGGCCGCGACGGGACTGCGTTGCTCAGCGGCCTTCTTGAACCAGACAACCGCCTCCTTCGGATCTTTGTAGCCCGCTTTCCCGTTTACCAGCCACGCACCCCAGTCCGACTGGGCATCGCGCCACTTGTTCGTGGCCGCCAGAAACATCCAGTTGGCCGCAGTTTTTTCGTCTTTTTCCACCCCGAGACCCGTGCTGTAAAGGGAGGCTAGGAGGTACTGTGCCTGCCCGTCCTGCACCTTCGCGGCGCGGCTCAGGTAGTCTACGGCTTTGACTAGGTCTCGCGGCGTGCCACTCTCGCCCCGAAGAAAAATGGAACCAAGCGTCCCCCAGGCCCACTGGATATATTTCTTGTCCTCACCCGGCTTGACACTCAAATTAGCGAGTTTCTCAAAGAGCACAACCGCCTTGGGGACGTCGTTTGGGAAGCTCAGGCCGAACCGGTAGGCATTGGCGAGGGAGAAGAGGTGCTCAGGATTGCCTGAGGCTGCCGCTTTCTCCTGCAGGGCGACAGCACGTGGGATGTCGTGGGCGACGGTCTTGCTAAAGCGTAGCACCGACGAGAGCTGGGCTTGAGCATCCGAGTTTCCCTTGGCGGCAGCTTTCTCAAACCACTCTTTGGCGATCACATCGTTCTCTGGGACGCCTTGCCCGAGGTTGTAGATCAGGCCCGTGTGGTACTGCGCTTCGACATGGCCTTTTGCCGCTGCTTTCTGGAACCAGCTCAGAGCCTTGGCGTAGTCACGTGGTACCGCGACTCCACTGTAGTAACTACGCCCGACACTATACATCGAGGCGACATCACCCTTTTTCGCCTCTTTCAAGGAAAAATCAAAAAGGGTCTTAAACGGGTCTTCTTGGACGGAGCGAACCGATAGGGGCGGCGGTGCCATTAAATATATCATGGCCGTTGTTTGGTCAGCCCGCCGCGAAACTCCTTCTTTCTGGCACTCTTCTCGGCTAGCCAGTTGGCAGCATGGCGGCGAACTCGTCTTCGGTGAGGACGGTGATGCCCAGCTGCTCGGCTTTGGCGAGCTTGCTACCCGCCCCTGGCCCGGCAACCACAAAGCTGGTCTGCTTGCTGACGCTCCCCGCTGCGCGTCCGCCGAGGCGCTTGACGGTGGCTTCGGCGTCTTCTCGGGTGAAGAGAGTCAGGGCTCCGGTAAAGACAAAGCTCTTGCCCGCGAAGTGATCCGAGATCGGGGCGGCGTCATCGCCCTGCGCGACCACACCGACGGAGATTAACTTATCCAGAAACGCCGTGTTGTTGTCGAGCCAGTCACGGACACTCTGCGCGGTGGTCAGGCCGACATCGGGGACTTGGGCAAGCTGCTCGACCGTGGCCTCGCGGAGCTTTTCCAGCGTCCCAAAGCCCTGCGCCAGCCGCGATGCGCCGCCCTCGCCCACATGGCGAATCCCCAGCGCTACCAAAAGCCGTGCCAGTGTGGTGTTCTTGCCGGTTGCCAGCGCCCCGATTAAGTTATAGGCGAGTTTCTCGCCCATGCGCTCCAGCGGGAGAATCTGCTCTTTCGTGAGGGTAAAGAGATCAGCAGGGTCTTTGACAAGCCCAGCCTCGATAAACTGCGCCAGACGCTCCCCGCCGAGGCCGTCAATGTTGAGCGCGTTGCGACTGACAAAGTACTCCAGACGGGTTTGCAGCTGCGCCGGGCAGCTCTCGGCGTTGGGGCAGCGCGTGACGGCCTCGCCGTCTATCCGAATCGTGGGCGTCCCACACGACGGACACGTGGCAGGGAGCTTGAAGGGGGTGGTATTTTCCGGGCGCTTGCTGGTCACCACCTGCACCACCTCGGGGATCACCTCACCGGCCCGCTGGATCACCACGGTATCTCCAACGCGCACATCTTTGCGATCAATCTCGTCCTGGTTGTGTAATGTCGCCCGGCCCACGATTACCCCGGCGACGGAGACCGGAGCGAGCTTGGCTAGCGGCGTGATCGCGCCCGTACGGCCCACTTGCACTAGAATCTCTTCGACCACGGTCTCGACTTGGAGCGCGGGGTACTTATACGCAATCGCCCAGCGCGGCGCGCGGCTGACCTGGCCCAGCTCTCGTTGCAGCACGAAGTCGTTGACTTTCACCACCACGCCGTCAGTGTCGTAGTCCAGCGTATTTTTCTTCTCCGACCAGGCGGCCACCGTGGCGACGACTTCATCAATGTCACCGCAGAGCTGGCGCTCGGGAGCCGTGGGCAGGCCCCAGGCTTTTAGCTGATCCAGCCACCCCACCTGGCTCTCCGGCTCCCAGCCTGATGCCTCGCCGACGGCGTAGAACCAGACTTTGAGCTTCCGCGAAGCCGTCACGCGGTGATCGAGCTGGCGCAGGCTTCCGGCGGCGGCGTTGCGGGGGTTGGCAAACGTGGCTTCCCCGCTGGCCTCACGCTCGCCATTGATTCTCGCAAACTCGCCGTGGGTCAGAAACGCCTCGCCGCGAATCTCGATCAGTACCGGAAGGTTCTCCCCGACCAGCCGCAGAGGAATCGAGGGAATGGTCTTCAGGTTTGCCGTGATCTCCTCACCCGTCGCACCATCGCCCCGCGTGGCACCGCGCACCAAGACGCCGTTTTCGTAGGTCAGCGAGACCGAGAGACCGTCGAGCTTGAGCTCACACAGATACGCAATCTTCTCGGTCTTTTCTTCCGTGTCCTCTGGCAAGCCTAAATGCCGCTTCACCCGCGCATCGAACTCTCTTAGTTCTTCCGCGGAGAACGCATTTCCGAGCGAGAGCATCGGCCTCTTGTGCGTCACGGAGCCAAAGGCGCTGGCGGGCGCGGCTCCGACACGCTGGGTGGGGGAGTCCGACGTCACCAGCTCAGGATTCTCGGTCTCCAGCTTCACCAGCTCATGGTAAAGCTTGTCGTACTCCGCATCGCTGACTTCCGGGGAGTCGTGGATGTAGTACAGAATATTGTGACGGGCAAGCTCGGTGCGCAGCCACGCGGCGCGCTCGTAGCGGCGTGCCGTCGCGGCCTGCTCGACGAGCCCGTCCACATGGGCCAGCAGCCGCCGTCCGCCGTCACCGGGCCCGCTGAGCACGCCGAGCGCAGCGTCGAGCCGTCGGCGGTACAGGTTCGGAT
>NZ_JANNYP010000419.1:0-5548 GCF_031410135.1 Armatimonas sp.
GTTTTCGTCGTCTTGTCCGCGATTATGAGCGTTTGGCTTCTACCGTTGTGGGGCTTCATTTTGCTGCTTTTGCTTGCTTAATGCTCAGAAAACTGCTTGGAGCGCCGCCATTCACACAATGGAGTTCATAACACCCTCTAGAGATCTACCATCCCAATGGTCGCCGCTTTATAGACGGCGCGACACTCTCGCAAGAGCGTGATCGCCTCGCTGCCAAGCTCCGTGAGCTAGGAATTGACCCGGATTCTGTGTAGACAATTCTTTCGGCGACGCTAATCCGCTCATGGCCGCCTCATGGAATGAGGCGTCTACAGTGGCTTCGTTCCTCAGCCGCAAAGCCCGTGCCGGGCTAAACAAACTCTCTTCAGCCCGGCACGGGCTTTGCGGCACACAGTGCCATTACAGACGCCGGTTTTCAACCGGTGGCGATCAGTCCCCTTTGACGGCGTGTTTGATGCGCTCCCAGAGCCCTTTGCCTGAGTCGTGGTGATCGGGAGTCTGGCCCGCGACTTCGCCGCGTAGCTCGGCGAACTGGCGCAGCGACTTGCGCTCGTCTTCGGAGAGCTTGGTAGGCACTTGAACGGCAATCACGACCGTCAGGTCGCCTTTTTGGTTGCGGTTGCGGATATTGGGCATTCCGTGGCCACGTAGCTTAAAGCGCGTGCCATTCTGTGTGCCTTCGGGGATGGTGAGGTTCACCGAGTCACCGCTCAACGTACTGACAGAGATCGTGTCACTGAGAGCAGCCTGCACAAAGGTAAGGGGTTGGGAGATGTAGAGATCCATCCCATCTCGTTCAAATTTCTCGTGCTCTTTCACCCCAAAGAAGATGTAGAGATCACCGGGCGGGCCATTCAGAGTCCCCGCTTCCCCCTCACCCCGGATCGGGAGCTGCATGCCATCGTCCACGCCGGGTGGAATGGGCACTTTTAGCTCACGGGTCTTGCGGAGCTTTCCACGACCGGCACAGCCGCCACAGGGGCTCTTGACGACCTGACCACGGCCTTGGCAGCGCGGACAGGTGACACTGGTCTGCACCGTCCCCAGAATGGTCTGCTGGACTTGCCGTGTTGCGCCCGTGCCGCCGCACTGCACACAGGTGTCGGGCTTGGTGCCCGGAGCCGCGCCATTTCCGCCACAGGTCTCACAGTTCTCCGTACGCGGCACTTGGATCGTCTTTTCGCCCCCACGGAGCGCCTCTTCCAAAGAGACTTCCATGTCGTAGCGAAGATCCTCACCGCGCTGCGGTCCGGGCCGTCGCCCTCCGCCACCGCCTCCAAAGAACACATTCAGAATGTCATCGAGGCCACCACCACCGCCGAAGCCATCAAAGCCACCACCGCCAAAGCCACCGCCACTGCCGCCCGACGACGCATGCCCAAAGCGGTCGTAGGCACCACGCTTCTGCGCATCGGAGAGCACCTCGTAGGCCTCTCCCA
Source organism: Armatimonas sp. (assembly GCF_031410135.1). Classification (GTDB taxonomy): domain Bacteria; phylum Armatimonadota; class Armatimonadia; order Armatimonadales; family Armatimonadaceae; genus Armatimonas. The sequence continues at coordinate 1,440 of NZ_JANNYP010000419.1, forward strand.
CTTCTTTAAACTTATCTTCTGCATTCGCATCACCCTGATTCACATCGGGATGGAACTTACGAGCGAGCTGTCGGTAGGCTTTCTTGATGTCCTCTGCGGAGGAATCCCGCGCGATCCCTAGAACCTCGTAGTAGTCTCGCTTACTCTCAGTGGCCATTTGTCTCTCCTGTTTCTATTTCTGTTTCTGGTTGTTCCTCGGCTCCCGACGGCTCTTGGGGAAGTGTCGGGCGAGAGTAAATCGCTTCGGAAAGGGCATACATCTGGTCGTTGAGTTGCTGTGTGTGCGTTGCGAGAGCTTCGTCACTGTCCCCTTGCAGGGCGACCCGAAGTGTGTCCATCGCCGCATGAATGGCAAGCTTTCGCTCCCCACTCACCTGAGGCAGTGCCTGTGCAATCAAAAGCTGTTTCTCCGCATGATAGAGCGCCGCATCCGCAAGGTTCCGAGCCTCCTGTACGGCCCGTCGCTGACGATCACTCTCAGCATACGTTGTTGCCGCCAGCACCATCTGCTCAACTTCTTCTTGCGAGAGCCCTGAGGCAGCGGTGACAACAATTTTTTGAGCGGCCCCTGTGGTGCTATCTTTCGCAGAGACATGCAAGATGCCATTGGCATCTATATCAAAAAGCACTTCAATCTTAGGGACGCCTCGTGGTGCGGGGGGGATTCCTTCCAGTAAGAAGCGCCCGAGGCTCTTATTATCTACGGCCATCTCGCGCTCCCCCTGAAGTACATGGATATCAACCGCGCTCTGGCCTTCGGTGGCGGTGGTAAAGTTCTGGGTGCGGCTGGTGGGAACAGTAGTATTTCGGGCGATGAGACGTGTCATCACGCCTCCCAAAGTCTCGATTCCCAGCGAGAGCGGTGTCACATCCAGCAGCACTAAGTCGGTCAGCTCTCCGATGAGCATTCCCGCCTGAATCGCCGCTCCTGCAGCCACCACTTCATCGGGGTTCATTCCCTTGAAAGGGTCTTTCTGGAAGATCTCACGCACCATGTCCTGGATCGCGGGCATGCGAGTTGCCCCCCCGACCAGCACAATTTTCTGGAGCTGTTGTGGTGCAAGACGCGCATCATTGAGCACTTGATAGGTGGGGTCGCGCACTTTATCACGTAGACCGGCGGTAAGCACCTCAAACTTAGCGCGTGCCAGGGTCTGCTCCAAATGGAGTGGACCTTCGTCGTTTGCACTGATAAAGGGCAGGTTGATGCTCGTGTTCAACATGGCGGAGAGCTCAATCTTGGCTTTCTCAGCCGCCTCTTTGAGGCGCTGGAGGGCCAAGCGGTCTTTAAGAAGGTCTATCCCAAACTCTTGCTGAAACTCTTCGGCTAGCCAGCCCACAATGGCATTATCCCAGTCGTCGCCGCCCAGGCGGGTATCGCCACAGGTGGCTTTTACATCGAAGACACCGTCTTTGAGCTCAAGAATGGAGACATCAAACGTCCCACCGCCCAAGTCCCAGACAAGAATCGTCTCATTTTCATGCTTGTTGAGGCCATAAGCCAGCGCGGCTGCGGTGGGCTCATTGATAATACGCAAGACTTCCAGCCCCGCGATCTGCCCGGCGTCTTTGGTGGCTTGGCGCTGGCCATCATTGAAGTAGGCAGGAACCGTGATCACCGCGCGATCCACGGGTTCTCCGAGATAGGCTTCGGCATCGGCCTTAAGCTTCTGGAGAATCATCGCGCTGATCTCGGGGGCGGAGTAGCCGCGCTCTTCCACAAAGACCCGATGATCGGAGCCCATGTAGCGCTTGATTGAGGCAAACGTCTGCTCAGGGTTAGCAACGGCCTGCCGCTTGGCAAGCCGTCCCACCACACGCTCGCCGTCGCGGCTAAAGCCAACCACAGACGGACAAAGGCGCGAGCCTTCGGTGAGAGTAATCACCGTCGGCTCGCCCGCCTCCAGGACCGCTACCACAGAGTTTGTGGTGCCCAGGTCAATCCCGACAATACGGCCCATTGCTATTGCATTTCCCCAGGCTTAAATATCGGTTCCTTCGGACTCATCATCAGGGAGGATGAGTGGCTCTTCCTCTTCGGGTTCTTCGTCCACCAGCATGTCACTGGCTTCTTCGTCCTCGCCGAGCAAGCTGTCGTCCATATCCGCTCCGAGGGCGGCGGCAGCACGTGCCAGTTCATCGTCGGGGAGTGCCAGCGGATCCATGTCCACTTCGATATCACGTGCACCGACCACGGCCTCCTGATCGGCGATGGCTTCACGGCCTGCGAGGGACTGCTCATCGAACTTGTACTGTACTTTCCCCTCCGCGATCTCTTCTAGCGCGATTGTCAGCGGGTTGGTGGAGTCGGTGGGAAGGCGAGGGCGACTGCCCTCCTTGAGCTGCTTGGCACGCTTGGCCGCCAGGATCACCAGCGCATACTTGCTGTCAACCTGCTTGTCAATCTTGTCGGGGGATGGATAGATCATTTTTCGAATTACCTTCTGTGCGCTCTTGTGGCCCGTCTCGCTCCAGCTCCAGCTCAAGGATCACCTTGACACCGGCAATATTGACTTTACGCTCCTCGGTCAAGTGCCGAACGCGCGCAAGCGTGACAATATCCGCATCGGAGTAGAGTCGCCGATTTGAGTCCGTCCGGCGAGGAACAACGATTTCCTCTTGATCCAGAACGCGCAAAACCCAGCACGGCAGCCCGGCGAGTCGGGCGGCTACACTGATGACATAGACCGGCTCATTTTCGTTATGGGGCATGGGTTTCTAAAAAATACGGACACAAAAAACGCAGTGTATATTCTAGGCTATTCTCGGAGAAATCGCAAGTTTTTTTCGGAAGTTTGCAACCTTTTGAAGGCCAAGGCATACTAATCGTGTCAGAACACTCAGAATAAACCGAGGAGAGCGATCCGAATGAGCCTATTGCAAGATGCAGCGGAGTACGAAAAGAACCACTGGAATAACTACCTGACACGCATACGGAGTCAGTCAGCCCGTGACTATCTCAGCCAGGTCGGGAAAGTCGTCGGCCTGCTGATTCTCACAGGCCTGCTCCTCGACGGAGCCCGGCGTGACTTGACACAAAGCACGGGGACAGTGGTAGCGGTCAAAGGAGGCGTTATCCTACAAATCGCCAGCAATAAGCGCCCTCCCTCCCCGAGTTTTATTGGCCAGACCTTCTCACAGGGAGACACCCTCACGACAGACGCAACAGGTACTGTGAACATCGCCTTTCCCGATGGTATCGTCGTCCAACTAGGCCCCCATAATCAGCTCCGCTCCCTCCAGAGTAGCACCTATCGCAATGGCAAGCAGAACCGCTGGCTGCAGACAGGTACCGGCCCCATTCAGTTCTACAACCCTCGTGATGTCTGGGTGGCTCTGATTCAAACCAACGGAGGCGGTGCGATGGGCGGTGGAACTCAAAACAACGCCTTTTTTGGCTCCTCTGGTGCCAAGGCATTAGCTCCCTATTCGCAAAACCTTGGATTCTTTGGTTCGCTGGAAAAGGCTGCCTGGTGGCCACTAGACTTTCTCTTGAGCAAGTTTGGCGTCATGCACCGCGGCACCATTCAAAGTACAGATAGTCAACGTTTGGACGAGGCAAAAAGTATCGCCCGTACGCTTCAAGCAACACTCCCTTCAGCGGCAGGTCTCCCGCAGGGAACACTTATCCCTCTATCAAACCTCGGACTGAGCACAGAGCAACTCACTAAAGCACAGCAGTGCCTTGCCGGACCGGTTCTGACATTGCAACAACGTGGGAAAAACTTTGTGGCAGAGGTGACAGTACGCAACTCAGTAGGCACACGGCTTCGAATCACTCCCCAAGGTATCCAAGAGAGAAAACCCTAGGGGTATTCGGTTTGCGGGTACAATGGGAGTATGGAGCGATTTGCTTTCATCATTCACCCCATAGATGTCCGCAAGGATCTCAGCCGCAAGTTTCCCGTGGCAAAGTATCTTCCCGATGCGCTTCTCGCCGAGCTACTGCGGAAGCTGCCGCCTCAGCCCGTGGCACATCTGACGGGCATTCGTTCTGCAACAGGCGTGGAGTTGGAGGGCTGGTTTATCTTCTGCCCCCTCTCACCACAACAGCTTCTGAATCTGCCGCCTGAGCAAGTCTACGAGAAGCTTCAGCGTTGTTGTGAGCT
>NZ_JANNYP010000420.1:0-3390 GCF_031410135.1 Armatimonas sp.
TTGGCTGGCGCACGACATTTGCAATTCTCATGGCCGCTGGCTTTGTCTGGGCGGTGCTCTGGTTTATGCTCTTTAAAGATCGCCCGGAAGATCACACGGGCCTGCCGTCTGCCGAGCGTGCCCATATTCTCGCCACACGCCAGCAAGCCGCCCCGCTCACCGATGCCGCGCCGCTACCGCTACTCAAAACGCCGAACTTACCCCTCGCGATGGCGCAGTACTTTTGCTCCAACTTTGTCTTTTTCTTCACGCTCACCTGGCTCTTTCCGCACCTCAAGAAAACCTACGACTTAACGGCACTCTCGGCTGGCTGGCTCGCTGCCGCGCCGCTGCTGGCAGGCGCGGCGGGTAATCTGCTCTCCGGCTGGCTCGTGGATCGGCTCTACAAGCAAGGCAAGACAACGCTCTCCCGCCAGCTCCCGGCGATGCTGGGCTTTGTGCTCGCGGCAGTGGGCCTGGTCTTCGGAGCCAACGCAAACACCGCCTCGCTTGCGGTGTTCTGGCTCTCGGTGGCGATCTTCGGGGCAGACATGACACTTGCTCCGTCGTGGGCACTGTGCATGGACATCGGTGGAGCCCGCGCGGGAGCCGTCTCGGGGACGATGAACATGGCGGGCAACATTGGCTCGTTTGTGACCTCGCTGGCCTTTCCCTATCTTCTCCAGTGGACCGGCTCCCCGACCGCCTTTTTCTACGTCGGTGCAGGGCTAAGCCTGCTTGCCGTTGGCTGCTGGCGTGCCGTTCGGATTCCCTCAGAGGTGGCGCGATGAGAGGCGTCGCCGTCGGTGCGGGCTACTTTGCACAGTTTCACTACGATGCCTGGCAGCGCCTCGGCGGGCTTGCGGCGCTCTGCGACACGGATCATGAGAGAGCTAAGAAGACGGCGACGCAGTTTGGCGTTCCCTGTGTCTACACCGATGTCGCCACCATGCTAGATGCCGTGCAGCCAGATTTTCTGGACATCATCACGCCACCCGCGAGCCACTTGCCCCTCGTGAAGCTCGCCGCGGAGCGTGGCATCTCTGTCATCTGCCAGAAGCCCCTTGCCCCGACGCTCGCCGAGGCCGAGGCGCTAGTTGGTACTGTCGAGAGTGCAAAGACTCGCCTGATGGTGCATGAGAACTTTCGCTTTCAGCCCTGGCACCGCGCCATCAAGCGCGAGCTGGACTCTGGCAGTATCGGGAAGCTCCACAGCCTGACCGTTCGCACGCGCCTCGGGGATGGCTGGCAGGCGGATGCCTACCAAGCCCGCCAGCCGTACTTTCGGACGATGCCACGCTTGCTTATTTTTGAGACGGGCGTCCACTTTTTGGACCTGATGCGCTTCTTTGGCGGCGAGCTCTCCCGCGTGAGTGCCTGGCTGAGCCAGCGCAATCCGGAGATCGTGGGCGAGGACAGTGGCTTGGTGATTGTCGAGCTGGCCAGCGGAGCACGTGCCACTTGGGATGCCGACCGCTACGCCGAGCCGCTGGATAGCAGCAGCGACCCTCGCCTCACGTTTGGAGAGTTTCTTCTGGAGGGCAGTGTGGGGCGGCTGCGCCTCGAAACCAGCGGGCGGCTGACACGAAAGCTTCTCGGCCAGCCCGAGGAAGAAGTAAAGTATGAGTTTGAGCAACGTGGGTTTGCAGGTGACTGTGTCTTTGCCACCCTTGCACACTTCCGCGATGCTCTTGCCAGTGGCGCACCTTTCGAGACCGAAGGACGCGACTACCTGGCCACGCTGACCGCACAGGATGCGGTCTACCGGGCGGCAGAGACTGGCTGCCCACAAATCATCCCACACCGAGGTAACCCACAATGAAACGTGTTTTTACTCTGATCGAACTACTCGTCGTCATCGCCATTATCGCGATACTCGCGGCGATTCTCTTTCCCGTCTTTGCCCAAGCCCGCGAAAAAGCCCGCCAGACAAGCTGCTTGTCCAATATTAAGCAGTTTGGACTGGCGACAATGATGTACATCCAAGACTACGACGAAACCTATCCACCATCGTTTGGTGGCTTGCTCGTTGACCCTCGAATCCCCGCGGCGGATCGTATTCTGAACCCATTCTATGGGGCCTCCCGAATCACGCCCTACGTGAAAAACAGCCAGATCTTCACCTGTCCCTCTGACGCGACCAGTAAAATGTGGATTGAGCTAGATGGCAAAGCCTACCGCTTTAGTTATTATTGGAACAAAGACACGGGCCAGGGAACGCACCCGTATTTCAACAGCCCTGTGGGTTGGGGAATCGCAACCCCAGCCAATAGTCAAACAGGGCGTGCCATGGCGGAGATCACTGCCCCCGCTGATACGATCTTTCTGTCCGAGCGTGATGGGCGCGTGATGGACGAGCACCTGAATGTCTTCCGCGATGCGAGACCGTATAATCCTGCGGTCACGGACTACTTTGAGCCCAATCTTCAGGGGCGAGGAACCGCGCGGCACTCAGGGGGAAGCAATCATGCGTTCTGCGATGGCCACGCCAAGTGGTTCAAGGTCGAGACCGTGAGCGGTGTTAAGGATGGCGTGGTGGGCTGGTACTTCTATGCCAATAGCGTCACCGGAAAGTAGAAAAAGCGAAATTGTTTAAGAAGCTCGACCATATTGCCATTGTCGTGCGGGATACAGAAGAGGCCCTGGCGTTCTACAGAGATCGCCTGGGGCTTCCCCTGCTCTTTACGGAGCTGCGCGACGAGCAAGGGGTGCGCCTGACGCACTTGGATACCGGCACGGGGGTGCACCTCCAGCTTGTCCAGCCACTCACGCCCGAGCACGCGCTGAGCAAGTACCTCGATGAGCGCGGCGAGGGGCTACACCACTTTTGTTTCTTAGTGGACAGCGTCGAGAAAGCCATTGAGGAGCTTCCCGCACTCGGACTCCCGTCGCGCGATCCCAAGCCCCGGCGTGGCCCCAACGGACGGCAAGCGGCGTTTATCCAGCCCAGCGAGACACGTGGCGTCCTGATCGAGATCACCTCAGAGCCCAAAACACCATGACACAGACGGTTCTTCTCGACGATGACCCGACCGGCACCCAGACTGTCTCGGGGGTTACTGTGCTCACGGAGTGGTCGGTGGAGACGCTGGCCAGCGAGCTTTTGCGGGGCAATGCAGGCTTCTTCGTCCTGACCAACTCCCGCGCTCTCAACACCGACGCGGCGTTTGCCCTCTACCAAGAGATCGGGGCAAACCTCAAGCGCGCTTCCCAGCAAACGGGCATCCCGATCCGAGCGCTTGCACGCGGCGACTCAACGCTTCGTGGCCACTTTCCCGCTGAGACCGATGCGCTTGATCAAACCCTGGGGCCACATGACCTCACGCTTATCGTCCCGTACTTTGAGGAAGGGGAGCGCCGCACGCGAGACGACATCCACTATGTCGGGGAGACACCTGCGGCTGAGACGCC
>NZ_JANNYP010000421.1:0-1512 GCF_031410135.1 Armatimonas sp.
TTTCCATGAGGTGTGCCCCCGCTGGAACTATACCTTCAAGCCGCGCTTGATAGAAACACACGAGCAAGGTTCAATCGCATAACCAAGAAACGGAAGTAGATTTTGGACGACTACTAAGTTCAGTCTCGTTGGAGATTTTGAGAGCGTGCTTTACTCTTGCCTGGCGCGGCGAGGCAACGCCTCTCCAGAAAACCACAGAGGCCCCACGCCGCGTGAATCTTTACAACCCACTTCCCTCCCCTTAACTTGGGGAGACTTGAAAGGAAATATTCCCCTATGAACCTTGATGAGGTCTGCGAGCGCGTGAGCGCAGACGACGCGGGTAAGCACGATAATCTCGTGCCCATTCGCGAAGTCTCCATGCAACACGGGCGCATTTACTGGCCCGGTGCGGATGATGATGGTTTCGGCTTTGCCCTCTCCCCCTGGGCGATGGGCCAAGCCTGCACCAAGCTCGGAATGCCAGCCGCCTACTTCGGTAGGTGTCCCAAAGAACTGCAAGACGCGCAATGGAACCATTGGCGCGGCTTGCCTGAGGAGCTGCGCAAGAAGGCGGGCGGTGATGGCGGCCAGCAGTGGACCGTTCGCGCCAAGGGAGCCACCGTTCGCGGTGTTCTCTCCGCTCGCTACGAGAAGCTGGATAATCGCCAGCTCCTTAGTGCTCTCCTGCCCGCGCTGGAAGGCATGAACTACCCGGTGAAGCTCTTCGATCTGACAAACGAGAGCCTCCACCTACGCTTGATCGATCCCCGCATGAGTCGCTTGGTACTGCCCGGCGACCCCCTCATTGTTGCGATCCACATCGCAAACAGTGAGGTAGGTTTACGGGCTGTAACGATAGATGCCTGCCTCTTTCGCCAAGTGTGCAGCAACGGTATGGTGCGTAAAATCGCGGGATGGAGCATGCTCAAGCAGCGGCATAACCATGTCGCTACAGCACAGTTTGTACCGCTCTTGCAGGATGCCATCGCGCAAGCTCGGCTTGTGGCGGCGGCGTTCATCGAGCAGATGATCCTCTCCACAAAGACGATTGTTCCTGATCCCGCACGGGCTATTGAAGTGCTGGCCGATGCCTGGAAACTCTCCAAGCAGACCGCCGAGTACATACGGTTCGGACTGTACGGCGAGTCCCACCAGGACACGCTCTACGGGTTGGTAAATGCCGTCACCAGTGCCGCGCAGAAACTCCCCGTCGAGAGCCGTTTTGAGCTTGAGACGCTGGCAAGTGTCCTAATCGACACCACCAGTGAGAGCCGGGCAGACCAGGCGCTTCGTTCACGGATTCTTACTCCGAAAGGAGGATCGTTCGCGTGAGCGCCGTTTTCCCCACGATAGACAAGCGGCTTGCCGTAGTCTGCCAGCGCCTCCGGGGGCTGGCAGCAGAGATCGAGGAGAAATGGCACTTCGGAGTCGTGCATCTGTTTGTTGAAGATCAAGTGATCCAAGCACACAGATCGTGGCGCTTGGAGGTTCCCGTTCCCGAGCTTGACGACTACATCGGCCAGCCCGAGG
>NZ_JANNYP010000422.1:0-9550 GCF_031410135.1 Armatimonas sp.
CCTTTACTCTGACCGACGAAGTCTGTCAGCATTGCCTGAAGCAAGTGGGCTGGCCGCTCCCTTACTACTTACAGTTGATATTCCATAGCCTGAAGGAGCTACCGCAACAACGCACTGCCGATTTCCCCCGCATCACAGATATTGATGCGGCCTATGCCGCGCTCCTACAACCGCATCACGATGCGCTCTTTGCTCACTGGCATTCCCGATTGGCAGAGCAGTTCGAGAGCCCCGACGCGCTTCGTATTGCCCATGAGCTGCTCCGCACACTCTGTACTAAACCACGTGGCATCAAACGCGATACGCTCATTGCTACCCTCCAAGCACGCTTGCTTAACTCAGACACAGAGCAGATCGGTCAGCAAGCTCGGCAGATTCTCAATATCCTGGAGCGAGATGGCTACCTACTTCGTAGTCCCAATGAGACAATTTCCTTTCGCTCATTCTTACTGCGCGATTTCTGGAAGCGGAGATACACCTGATGAAGCTTCCTCTCTTTAACCCACACCGCCTGAACGACCAGGACTTGGAGCGCTCGTTTATTGCACGACAGCGCCTCTTCCAGGATATTTTCGCAGAGATTATCGCCGAAGACCCGAGTGCTGAGGCCCAGCTTCACTTACTGGTCGGGCAGCGGGGCATGGGCAAGACCACTCTGTTGCACCGCCTCGCACTGGAGCTACGACGCGAGCCGCATCGTGCCCACTTTATCCCTCTCACATTTCCTGAGGAGCAGTACATCGAGGTAGATCGTCTCTCCAAGCTCTGGCTCAACTGCCTCGACTCGCTTGCCGATACCCTGGAGCATGAGGGTGGCAATGAAGCACTCGTTGAGGAAATTGACCGGCATATTCGGGATCTGAGCCGCGCGGATATTCACGAAAATACACTCGCTGAGGCATCCCAGGAGGCTTTTGTCGCGCTGTTTCAGCGGCTAGGGCGGCGACCTGTCTTGTTTATAGATAACTTCCACCTGCTTCTGGATCGCCTCAAGACGCACGACTATGTCCTGCGCGGTTTCTTCAGTGCTCCTGGCGCTCCCGTCTTAGTGGCGGCAGCTACGACTCTGCCGCAGGAGGATCAAAACTACAGCGCCGCGTTCTATGAGCACTTCAAGATTCGGGTTCTCGGGCGGCTCTCTCTCGACGAGATGCGTGAAGTCATTGAGCGCTTGGCCCAGACTGCGGGAAAGACCGAGCTCCTGCACCGTCTGCCCCAGGAGTTGCCTCGCCTTGCCGCACTCCGCGACCTAACAGGGGGCAACCCACGCATCGCCGTCTTGCTCTTTGAGCTGTTCGCACAGGGATTCTCTGAGGAAGCCTTCCAGGATCTCGAAGCGCTTCTGGATCTCATCACACCGCTCTACCAGTCCCGCCTGGAGCAGCTCTCCGAGCAAAATCAGATGCTTGTGGGCAATCTTGCACGCCACTGGGCACCACTCTCCGCCCCGGCTCTGGCGGCGCAGGCCCGTGTTCCTCAAGGAAGCATCAGCCCACAGCTAGGCCGTCTGGAGACTCTAGGATTGGTGGAGAAAACCGCCCTCTTTATTGACGACAAGCAAAAAACGGGCTACCAGATCGCCGAGCGCTTCGTCAATGTCTGGTACCTCATGCGCTTCAGTGTGCGCCGCCAGCGCACCCAGCTACTGTGCCTCACCCGCTTTCTGGAATCCTTTCACACTCCTATCGAGCGCAGCAACCTCGCACGCACGCTCATGGGCCGCCGCGCCTGGAGCGCCGATCAGATCACCTACGCTATGGCTCTCTCCCCTGCCCTGAACGAAGAGGCGGCTCTGGCGCACCAGCTCGAAATGAAGGCCCAGCTAGAGCTTGTCCAGCAGATGGAAGGTGTCCGTGAGCGCATCGCCGAAATCCTCGACCCCGACGAGATCGATCCACGCGCCTACAGCTTCATCGAGCTAAAACAAGCCCTCCTTGCCGCAGTCCCCGCAGGCTGCCCCATTGATCCCACCACCTTCACCAATACCGTCCTCGCCTCTTTCTCCCTCCTCCCCGGAGGCCCCGGTAGCAACCCACTCACTGACAGAGCCCTCATCGCCGCAAGCGCCCCACTTTCCTCAGAGCGCATTTCTAGCGTCGTCAAAGCAATCACGGGGGAAACTGAAAAGCTAGAAAATGAATTCGGAAAAGTGGCTGTAGACTGGCTTACAAATCTCTTGCTGTCAGGCTTCGTCACAAACTGGGATAATCTTCAAGAGATCAACAATGCGCTCGTTGAATCTCCCAATACCCAATCTGTTCGTCTGATACTGAGCCTCATGGGAAATAGCATAAAACGAAATTTGACGGAGGAGGCATTTGCACGTATTCGAGCTATTGAAAGACCTCCAAAAAATGCTGAATCTTGGAGGTGGAATAACTGGGGCGTTCAACTGATGGATATTTTTCATCGTCATGAAGAATCGGAACAAGCCTATCAGAAGGCAATAGAACTCGATCCAAAATTTGCACTTCCCTGGAATAACTTAGGAGTTTTGTTTCAGAATCATCTAGGTCGTTTTGACGAATCTGAGCAAGCATATCGCAAAGCGATAGAGCTTAATTCAAAATATGCACTTCACTGGGATAACTTGGGAAATCTGCTTCAGGATCATTTAGGTCGTTATGGAGAATCAGAACAAGCCTATCGCAAAGCAATAGAGATTGATCCAAAATATGCACTTCACTGGGATAACTTGGGAAATCTACTTCAGAATTATTTAGGTCGTTATGAAGAATCAGAACAAGCTTATCGCAAAGTAATAGAGCTTGATCCAAAACTTGCGCCTCCCTGGTATAACTTGGGAAATCTATTTCAGAATCATTTAGGTCGTTATAAAGAATCAGAACAAGCTTATCGCAAAGCAATAGAGCTTAGTCCAAAATATGTACTTCCCTGGAACAACTTGGGAGTATTGCTTCAGAATCACTTAGGTCGTTATGAAGAATCGGAACAAGCCTATCGCAAAGCAATAGAGCTTGATCCAAAATCTATACTTCCCTGGAATGGTTTAGGGAATTTGCTTCAGAATCACTTAGGTCGTTATGAAGAATCGGAACAAGCCTATCATAAAGCAATTGAACTCGATCCAAGATACGCATATCCTTGGGATGGTTTAGGGAATTTGTTTCAGGATCACTTAGGTCGTTATGAAGAATCGGAACAAGCCTATCATAAAGCAATTGAACTCGATCCCAAAAACATAGTATCTAAGCATAATCTAGTGTTTTTATACCGGGATATTTTGTATCGAAATAATGAGGCGAGAGAAATTTTTCATTTAATACAAGATAAAGAATCACTTAAAGATACCCGGATGCTACACGAATCCCTTTTTTCGGCTTATGAGGATAACTGGGAGGCATGTAGTGAAGCAATTGAAAAAGCTATAGAGTTTACTAATTTTGAGCTACCTCCCGAAACACGGTATGACTGGTTTCGGGCTTCGGCGGTGCTTTTGCATCTAGGATTTGGGGAGCAGTTTGTCAAATTGTTAGAGTCATTGGGAGCGGATGTCAAGATGCTGCCGTGGTTTGAAGCGGTCAAGGCCCATGCTTTGGGCAACAGACACTATTTGCAAAATATCCCAGCGGAGGCGCGGCCTGTAACGGAAAAACTCTACGACGAGATCTTGCGGCGGCGGGAGAAGCTGCCGGAGAGTACAGCTAGGACGACGAAAAAAGGAAAGAAACGATAATGCTTTTAATTGCCCTGATGGCAAGTGCCCTAACCCTCGCAACGCAGCCCCCCGCGACCCTTTCGCTGATCCCCAAGCCGGTCTCCGTCACGCAGGCCAGTGGTGTGTTTGTGCTGGATGAGCGCACGGTGATCGGTACCGACGCCACGAGCCGTCCGGCGGCGGCGCTGCTCTCGGGCTGGCTCAAGGTGACCACGGGGCGGGAGACGAAGCTGGCAGGCAAGGGGAGTATCTCGCTGAAGGTCAATCCGTCGCTGACAAAGCTCGGCAACGAGGGCTACACGTTGGAAGTTAGTCCCAAAGGCGTGAGTTTAAGCGCGCCAAAGTACGCGGGGATCATCAATGGACTCCAGACCTTTCGCCAGCTCTGGCCGACGGGACACGCGTCAAAGCTCACAGTTCCCGCTGTCAAGATCGAAGACCAGCCGACCTTTGCCTGGCGTGGGATGATGCTGGATGTCTCGCGCTACTTTATGGACAAGGACTATGTGCTCCACTTTCTGGACATCATGGCCGCCCACAAGCTCAATGTTCTGCACCTGCACCTGATTGATGACCAGGGCTGGCGACTGGAGATCAAGAAGTACCCCAAGCTCACCGAGATCGGAGGCTTTCGTGGCGAGGGCACGGCGCGTGAGGGCGGCTTCTACACGCAGGCCGATATTAAAGAAATGGTCGCCTACGCCGCAGCACGCAATATCACGATTGTGCCGGAGATCGAGCTGCCTGCCCACACGCTCTCCGCGGTGGCGGCCTACCCCTGGCTCGCCTGCACGGGCAAGGAGCACAAGATGCCCACCGTGCACTTCATCTCCGACGATCTCTACTGCGCGGGGAAGCCAACCACCTGGGCGTTCCTCAAAGACGTTCTGGAGGAGCTGTGCGCTCTTTTCCCGTCACAGTACATCCATATCGGCGGCGATGAGGCCAAGTACACCAAGTGGAAAGCCTGCACGGACTGCCAGAAGAAGAAAGCGGAGCTGGGGCTTGCTGATGAGAAAGCGCTCCAGGGCTGGATGACCCGCGAGGTCGAGGCGATCTTGGCGAAAAAAGGCCGACGGATTCTGGGCTGGGATGAGATCCTGCGCTGTGGGGTGAGCCCAACGGCGGGGATCATGCCCTGGGCCGATCCGAAGGCGGCGGGCGATGCGGCCCGAAGCGGCAATCCTGTGATGATGGCCCTCACCGATCACTGCTACTTCGACTTTCCTGAGAGCAAGCTGCGCGGCGAGCTCACGGGTGCGGGCTGGCGACCGCCGGTGACCCTCCAAGCGGCCTACAACTGGAACCCTGTGCCAGTCGGTCTGACACCGGTGCAGCAGAAGAATATCCTCGGCGTGCAGGGCTGCCTCTGGACGGACATGTTTCTGCACAAGCCCGAGATTAAGAAGACCCCTGGCCCCGCGCTCTACTGCGACTACTTCCTGCTCCCCCGCGCCGCCGCCCTAGCCGAGGTGGCCTGGACCCCGCAGGCCCAGCGCAGTTTTTCTGACTTCACCGAGCGCATGGCACACCAGTACGTGCGCTACAGCGATGCGGGCTGGAACTTCCGCCTGCCCCTCCCCGAGGTGACGCGCAACGGCGACACCGTCACGGCGACCTGCCCGATTGAGGGCGGCACGGTGCGCTACACCACCGATGGCACCGATCCCACCGCCAGCTCTCCTGAGCTCAAAGGCGCACTCACCGTCACGCGCTTCGAGGACTTCAAGGCCATCACGCTCGCCCCCGATGGCAAGCGCACCAGTCTGATCTTCGAGACGCTCACGCCCACGAACCAATACAAGCAGTTCGGTACCAAGCTCGGGGAGTGGAAATCGGGCAAGGTCGGCGACCGCAAGCCGATTCCCGTGGAGTTCGATGCCACGGGCCTGATAAGCGGCAATGGCACCTACCAGATCACTTTCATCTACACGGGAGGCCGGGAGCGGCTGGACATTGACAACGTTGAGGTCTTCCGCAACGCCGAATCCACTCCCCTCGCCACTGATACCCACCACGGGTTCACGGGAGGCGCAAAGAAAGACAATGTCTACACCCTAAAAATTAGCGGCTACGAGACAGGCGCACGGTTCACCGTCCGCGCCCATATCTACGGCGATGAAGGCAGCGATTCCAACGGTATCGTGTTGATTAAGAAGGTAGGCTAAGCGATGACCACAGAACTAGAAGCGAAGCATAACGAGGCGATGGCGCTGGTAGACCAAGCAGACGCCGCCCAGCGGCGGCGCGACCCGGTGCGCGAGCAACAGCTACGGCACGAAGCCTTTCTCAAGGAAAAGGAAGTGGCGCTTGCCTGTGCGGAGCGAAAGGACACTCCCGCCGCGACTCTCGCCATTCTCCTCTGTAGTGCCGCCTCCCTCGCCAGCGAGACCGGCCAACCCCGCGAAGCCGAGCGCCTCATCGCCCGTGCGCTCTCCGGTGACCCGCCACACGCCCTCGCGGAAGAGCTTCGTGAGCTATGGGAGAAAGTGCGCCCTCAGCTCCGCAGCCTCCAAGCCGCCTGAAAATCCCGCGTGGTACAGGTCAAGAAAATTCTCTAGCGGCGACATTCGGCGCAGTGACAGCCCCGCACCCTCCGGGAACGCTCCCGCTTCGGTCTAAAGTGATGCCTGAACCTAAGAGAATACAGAGTATTCCTGGAAGCGTATAAGCCTTCCCGCAGGAACGGGAAGTATTCCACGACGAAGCGCCCTGGTTCACACACGAACCAGGGCGCTTCTTACAGGGAATGAGAGCGCTCCGACGCGAAGAACTCCCGTCATGAGCGAAGCGGCTCCCTTCGTGCAGGAAGCAAGCCTATTCCCGGACGAATCCGCCTTCCATCTCCCCCTCGCCTTCGCTACCGCTCGGCTTGCCCCCTCTTCCCGTGTTCGCTCCTTCGTCGCCGGAAGAGGGGCTGTGCATCGCCCCGCGCCGTTCGTCCCACACTCTGCTGCCCCTCTTCCCAGTCACCCAGAGGGTACCCGACGAACGGTTCGGGGAAGAGGGGACGGAGCGAGGAACGAGCATCCAGGGGAGATGGCCCCCTACTTGCGCCGTCGCTTGATAATCACCAGCGTCCCCCCAAGAGCCAGAAGCGCCAGCGTGCCGGGTTCGGGAGCGGCTGAGGAGCCGTAGATCAGCACGATACGCCCGTTGCCACCAGCGGAGCTGAAGTCGTTCCCCCGTCCGATTTCTGCCGCGTAGTCCGGGTCAGTTGCACCGCCGGGGGCAGCGCCAAGGAAGTCGCCTTGACTTCCCGCCTGGCTTGCTCCCGAGGCCGTGAGGTTGGCAAGAAGCGAGGAACCACCACCTCCTGCGGCAAAACCGCCGCCGCCTCCCCCAAAGTAGCCGCCGCCGCCGCCAGGGCCACTGCCGCTGCCTCCCTGGAACTGGCCGCCAGGGCCAGCGCCAGCACCACCAGCGACCTGGGTGCCACCAGCACCACCACCACCAGCACCAGCACCGCCCGTGAGTAGACCGCCCGCGCCGCCTCCAATATCTCCTCCTCCTGCCCCTGCCGTGACAAGCTCATCCGAGACGATAGCCAGGTTCGCGCTAAGACGAATCGCAGAACGACCGCCGCCACTACCGAGGCTAGGATTACCGTTGCCGCCGCCACCGAAGCCGCCCGAGCCACTAGTGGATCCTCCTCCTCCGACGATGAGGGTGAGGGTGGTGCCGGGCGTGACGGCGAGCAAGCCCGTGACAAAGGCACCAGAGCCACCCCCCTAGCCCCGCCTGCGCCCCAGAGCTTGACCGTCAGGCTGGTGATGCCCGAGGGCACCATAAAGGTCTGGTTGGCTCCGGTGAAGGAGAAAGCGGACGTTGTTTGTGCGAAGGCAGGGAGCACCGTTAAAGAGAGAAGCCCTGTGAGAAACAAAGCACGAGAGAGAAACAAAGCACGAGAGAGACGCATATTTCAAATTCCTTTATCTGGCTTGAACAGACAAGCCATCTGTGTTGTCGTTTACTTAAGCAATGGCACTGCGTGCCGCAAAACCCGGTTACCCTCTGGGTGTGGGCTAACGAATCGGTTCCCCAGCCCGGCACGGGCTTTGCAGCCGAAGGCTACCCAGACGCCTCATTTCATGGGGCGGCAAAGCGAAACGAGTGATTTTCATAACATTGCTTTCCTGAGGGAGGGCATGAGAGCCCCCCGGTAGACATGCTAGCAGGCAACTCTGTGCAAACTCTGTGCAAACTCTGTGCAGGGGGTGAATTTTGATAATTTCTTAAAAAAATGTGCCATACTCTCGCGGAAGCTTTTTCTTCTGAGGGAAGCAGTAACGGGATGTATCGAATTGAGCTTTGCGACGGTGTCGGTGTCCACTGGAGCGAGGCCAAGATCACCAAGTTTCGGACGCAGAAGGCGGCACGGCTGCTGGCCTACCTCGCGCTTCACCCCGGCAATCACAGCCGCGAGAGGCTCATCGAGCTGTTCTGGCCCGAGCTAGGGCTCGATGCCGCACGCAATGCGCTCTCCACCACACTTATCTATCTCAAGAAGCCTCTGGAGCGTGAGCTGGGGCAGCCCGAGGGGAGCTTGATTCAGGCAACACGCGCCACCATCGGTCTCGTGCCCACTAGCTTCACCACCGATCTGGAAGACCTGCCCAAGGACTTCGACAGCGAGCGCCTCCTGCCGGGCTTCTACGACGACTGGGTGCTGGAAGCAAGAGAGAAGCTAGGCGAGACACTCTCTGCTGTCGTTGATGAGTACGAGCCACTCCCTGCCACTTGGACACCGTATCTAGGCCGCGACGAGAGCCGGGAGCAAGTGCATGAGCTGCTGAAGGGCTCTCGTCTGCTAACACTGCTGGGAACCGGAGGAGTGGGCAAGACCCGCCTTGCGCTGGAGACTCTGCGCCAGCGAGAAGCCGAGGGATCTCCCGTGGCCTGGGTGGAGCTCGCGACCCTGACCGACCCTGCCCAGATCGCCGAGCGTATCGCGACGGCCTTGGGACTTACGGGAACGGCGGCACTGGTTCCCGTGCTTCGCCGCCGGGCAATCCTGCTGTGCCTGGATAACTGTGAGCACCTGATCCTCGGAGCCGCCCGCGAGGCCGAGCGCCTGCTTCGTGCCTGCCCCAACCTCACGATTCTAGCCACGAGCCGCGAGCCGCTGGGCGTGGCGGGAGAGACCCTCTTGCGCCTGCCGGGGCTGAGCGAGGCGGAGTCGGCACTGCTCTTTTGTGACCGTGCACGCCGCGCCCAGCCTAGCTGGGAGCTCACCCGTGAGGAGCGGCCCTTGCTCTCGCTGCTCTGCCTGCGCCTTGATGGCTTGCCCTTGGCGCTGGAGCTTGCGGCGGCCCGGATTCGTACCTACCCGCTCTCGGAGCTGGTGCAGCGCCTAGAGGCTCGGCTTGCGACGCTTACCAGCAACCACCGGGTCGCGGAGCCTCGCCAGCAGACACTTGAAGCCTCGATTGCTTGGAGCTACGATCTGCTGACGGAAAAAGAAAAGACACTCTTCTGCTCACTCTCGGTCTTCCACGGTGGCTGGACAGCGGAGCAGGCTATTGCGCTCTGGGGCGGCGACGAAACCACACGCGAGCGACTGGACACGCTGGTGGACAAGAGCCTGGCACAGATGGAGACGACTTCGCACGGCCTGCGCTATCGCTTCTTAGAGACCCTCCGTGAGTTCGCGCTCGCCCGGTTTGCCGAGCTGCCTGAGGCGGAGCAGCTTCACTGGCGACGGGCGCACCTTGCGGTCTTCTACGACTTGCTGATGACCGTCCCCCGGCGCTACGATTCCGAGGCAGCGGTGCGCTCCGAGGTGGTTCGCCCCTACCAGGACAACTTTGTGCCCGCGCTTGAGTTCTGCCGCCAAGACCAGCCGAAGCGTGCGCTGATCTTCTGCTGGCA
>NZ_JANNYP010000423.1:0-2108 GCF_031410135.1 Armatimonas sp.
TGCACGAGATCCACTTTCGATTGTCAAGTCCATATTTTGGTGTAATTAGCTCTTCCCTCTCCCCGGCGGCTTTGCCGCCCGCGAAGCTCGCTCGCTTCGCCTTCAAAAGCGTCTCGTCAGCGGCTTAGGCCACCGTCAAGAGCACCTCGGATTCCTTTCCTTTAAAAGCAGCAGCAGAGGGCATCGCCTCTGGCAAAGCCTCTCGTAAAGCGCGTCCCCCGTCTTTAGGACGGTCTCCCCCAGATCGCTCCAACCGCCAAGTATGGTAGTCGTCCATGTTGGTGTATACCTTGCCACTCGTCATCGCCTCGTCAAACTCCATTAACAACGCGCCAAGCAGTCGCTCGCAGCTCGCCCTATTCGGGTAAATCCGAATCACGCGGTCGCGGCGACGAATCTCCCCATTCAAACGCTCCTGGGAGTTGGTTGTACGAAGCAAACGATGGTACTTCACCGGCAAGACCATCACACTCGTCACCTCGTCAAAAGCAGACTCCAAGAGGGCAACCGCCTTGCTACATCTACCTTCAAAGCTCTGGCACATCTCGCGGAAGCGGGTACGTGCGCTGGCAAGATCAGGGGCATGAAGCACCTGCTTGGCTGAAGCAAGAAAGGATTCCACCTCAGTCTTGGGACACGCATCGCTCAAGTTCCTCAGGAAGTGCGCTTGACACCTCTGCCAAGTCGCTCCGGCGAAGTGACTACCCACCGCTTTAACCAAGCCTGCATGATCGTCAGAAATGATGAACTCAACTCCGGTCAATCCTCGTGACTTCAGACTCGCAAACAAGTCGCTCCAGCTTGCCTCGCTCTCCTTATCCCCCAAGGCAAAGCCCAGCACGTGGCGGTAGCCTACCTCGTCAATGCCACAAGCAATCAGCAGGGCACACTGTCTGACACGGCCTTCCTCACGGATTTTAACCACGATGGCATCTACCAAAACGAAGGGGAATGTCTCCAAAGGCCGCTCTCGCCAGGTCTTCACCAGAGGATCTAGTACCAAGCAGAGCTTGGAAACTTGCGACTTACTGAAGGCGGCTCCACAGAGCACCTCCGTGATAGCCTCCACTTTGCGGGTGGAGACTCCCTGGAGCACCATCTCGCACAAGGCAAGAACGAAAGCCTGCTCACTGCGTTGATAACGCTCCCATAGGTCAGGACTGAACTCTCCCTCTCGTGTCCTTGGCACTTTAAGCGTGATGGTTCCGATTCTAGTCTGCATTTCTCGCTCTCGTGTGCCATTTCGATAGCCGACTCGCTCTTGAGTTCTCTCTCCAGGCTGTGCCTTGAGTGCCGCCGTGACCTGGTGGGCAAGCATTTGATTGAGTACCTGCTCGACTAAGGTGCTGAGCCCCTGTCCGCTGAACAATTTTGGCAAATCTGCCTCATCCACTGTAACCTCAAACTGAGCCATTTCTTTCTCCTCGATTCCTGAAGTCTTTCAACCTCAATTGTCGGGAGAGGGAAGTGGTTTTCTTTGCCTTGTCGGGCTTCGCCCGCCTCGTCAAGCCACCGAGCTATTTACACCATTATAAGGGCACGACCGACTACGACATTCCCAAGGATGAAGATGCCCAAGACAAATTGATGGATAAGATCCGGCAAGACGGCGCGATTCTCGCCACCAGCAAACCCGGTCAGTTCACCCTGCGCTTTGTGGCAAAAAAGCAGCGCGTCACCTTCGCCGCCTCCCGCGACTCGGCAGGCTGGCGTGTGGCAGAGAGTGGCCGCGAACCCTACCTAGCTCCGAAACCCACCCCCGTTGGCTTCCTTGGCCCCGCGGTTACGCTGACGCGACGGGATCAATTTGAGCTACGCTCACCCACGCCACAGACGCAACATCCCATTCGTCAGATTCAGGAGCTGATCGCTACGGTGCCGGGCCAGTTGGCGTTTTTGCGCGACCAGAAAGACCTGGTTGTCGTCACGGAGCAGGGCGTGATTGTGCACACTGCCTCGCTCGCGAGCATTCCTCTCAAAGAAAACGACTCGCTGAGCAAGATTCTCTGGCGCGGCGGCACGCGCTTTCTCATCTTTGTTGAGCACACAGGAACCAAAGAAGAGCAGCGCTACTCCGAGGCGTACCAAGTGGATGTCGCGACCGGAAA
>NZ_JANNYP010000424.1:0-17261 GCF_031410135.1 Armatimonas sp.
CGGTGCCACCCGATTCTGTCGTCTTCGTAGCTATCTTCAGACTTGTGGTAAGCAGGGCTTGAATCGCCTGGAGTGCTTATGCTCTATTTTTCGAGGCGAGCCGATTTTGCCAGCCGTACAAATGGATGGCTGAGCCGTTACGTTTTCTGAAGGAAAATACAGGAAATTTTATGGTCGCGAGAATTTTTCTCTACTGCTGGTTTCGTTGGCGAAAATCCCCGATAATAGGGAAGTGCACCGTCACTTACCGCGACTGACTCTCTTTGCGACGCTGGGTTTGTATCTGGCGTTTCTGTTGCCACGGCTTTTGTGGATTGACGACGCGGGAGTCTGGGTGGGGCAGGAGCATCTCTGGAGCGACTGGCCGTGGCACATTGCGATGATGCGCCAGCTCGCCGACGGGGCGTGGACGCACCCGCTGATCGGGGGCGAGCCGCTCAACTACCCGTTTGCGATGGCATTTCTCTCGGCAGGGCTGCTGAAGCTGGGAATGGGTGTGACGGCGGCGTTTCTCTTTCCCATCCTGCCGCTCTGGTTTCTCCTCCTGGCCGGAATGCACCGCTTCTGGACACGGATTTTAGAAAATCCCTGGCTGGCCTTGCTTCCGATCTACCTTTTCTTCTTCGCCGCCGGGCCAGGGTACTTGCGCTGGTTTATGGACATCAAAATGCAGGGCGTGGGAGCGATTCTTGCACCACCGCAGGAGTACGGACGCGCCCTCGACGACTGGGGCTACCAGTGGTACGCGGGAAACTTTATGGTGGGGATGCTCTTACCACAGCGGGCGTTTCTACCCGGCATGACCCTGACGATCTGGCTTCTGTGTGGCCTGCAAACCGCAACGACAAAAAAACAGTGGGGGCTGATTGGCCTTGGTGCAGGCATCTTGCCAATTGTCCACATGCACAGCCTTCTGGCGCTGATGGTCTTTGGCGCGGTGCTGCTCTGGCCGCACCGAGCTCGGTGGAGAGAGTGGGGACTGGCGCTCGTGCCCGGTGTTGTCCTTGCCGCCGCGCTCTACATGTTTCTTCTCCGACCCAGCACGCCGTACCCAAACTTTGTGAAAGTTCAAGTGGGTTACGAGGCCAAAAACGTCCTGGACTGGTTTCTGATGTGGTGGCGCTTCTGGGGAATGGCGCTGCCCGTGACGCTAGCCGGGCTGTTTTTCGTCCCGCGCGGCCCACTTCGCCCCATTTTGCTCGCTGCTGGGGCACTCTTTATTCTTGGCAACTTGATCCTGTTCCAG
This sequence comes from Armatimonas sp., assembly GCF_031410135.1. Classification (GTDB taxonomy): domain Bacteria; phylum Armatimonadota; class Armatimonadia; order Armatimonadales; family Armatimonadaceae; genus Armatimonas. Next base: position 1,247 of record NZ_JANNYP010000424.1, read on the forward strand.
CCGGTCGCTTGGGACAACTCTAAGGTCTTCCTCTGGGCGTACTTTGGCTTCTGCGGCGCAATGGCGAGCCTGTTGGCCCACTTCTGGACACGGGATCTGTTGGGCAAACTCACAACGGTCATCCTCTGCCTCACCCTCACCCTGACCGGAGTTGCGGAGCTGATTCGTCTCCAACGCACCGATATCCGTCCCCTCCAGATCATCTCACAGACCGACTTGTTGGTGGCTGAGTCGTTGCGGGAGCAGACCAAGCCCGGCGCGATCTTTCTGACGGGAATGGATATCGCCAACGCTCCGCTCTGGGCGGGTCGTCCGATCTTTTTGGGCTTCGGCGGCTGGATGGCAAACTTCGCCTACGACCACAGCCAGCGCGAGACGGACTTAAAGGAGATGTTCTCAGGAGCCCCCGATGCCCCCGAGTTGCTCAAAAAATGGCATATTGACTATGTGTTCATCGGCCCTGGAGAGCGTGGGAGCTGGGGAGCCAACGAAGCCTGGTATGACGCCCACTACCCGCTTCTGCTGCGCATGGGGGATCGCTCGGTGTACCAGATTACGGTGAACCGATGATCGTCTATATAGTCCAGAAACGCCACTGGCAGTTCAACGATGACTACTACATTCTTGAGGATTCGTCCCCTATTCGAGGATTTGAGAGTGGGGACGATGCAGAATCATATCGTTTGCAGTGTGAAGAAGTGGAGCACAATAGATGGAAGAAAATGGAAGAGACGTATGCGAAATCTACCGATTGGTTTAAGGGCGAAGAGGGTGTAAAAGCTCCCTTCGAGTATCCCTTTTTTGAAGTTATTGTAGCCGAGCTGGAGCCATGAAACAGGTTCTCTTTGTGGTTCGCTTGCACCCTTCTTTTCGTTTTTGGGAACTGCCATACCAGCTTGGACACGATGACCGATCCATTATGCGCCGCTTTCCTGAGGTGGCCGCACTGTTTCCAACGCGCGCTCATGCTGTCCAATTTTCTGCTATGACACTGCCCATTGGGACAAATCCATTCGCTGTGGATTACTGGACTGCGTATGCAGATGATGAGGTATTGACTCTCAACCTCTATGATCCCGACTGGCTCTCCAATCCGTTCGATGCAGAGTTACGTGACTTTGAGTCACGCAGAAATTTTGATGTTGAAGAATTTTCCAAGAGTGTCGAAGAGCAGGGATTTTCCTTCTTAAAACCATCTGAATGGGACACACCACTTGCCTGGCAGACGTGGTGGGAAGAAACAACTCGCAATTACAGTGAGAATCAAAAACAGCAGCTACGGAAGGAATGGCGACTTCCTAATTGGCGACCCAATCCTTTTGATACGGAGACTATCCATTTAGAGTGGCAGGATAGCTGGCTATTATGGCTTGACAACAAACACGAGGTGCTCAAAGAGGAGCTGTCCGACCTCGCTGTACAACTCAGTGTGCCAATACTAGATTTAGACGCAGAACTGGCGCTATATCACTGGTGGGAAAAATCTGCTAGTAAGCTCTCCGCAGAGGCGCGCGAAAAGCTCTGGCGCTTGCTCTGTCCGCATCCCTGGGAAATCGTCGAAGTACCCCTCGGCTAAAGACTTCCCTCAGGCTCCCCTCCTTTCCCTTCCTCCCAAGGTTGGGAGGAGGGGCTGGGGGAGGAGGGTAATCGGGAGGAGGGTTACGCCCCCCAGGACGAGTGGAAGGTGCCTTCGCGGTCGGTGCGCTCGTAGGTGTGCGCTCCGAAGAGATCGCGCTGTGCCTGGATGAGATTGGCGGGTAGGCTGGCGCGGCGGTAGCCGTCGTAGTAGGCCAGCGACGACGCAAACGCGGGAACGGGAACCCCTAGCTTCACGGCCTCACCGACCACGCGACGCCATGCCGCTTGACGCGAGGCGAGACCATCGGTGAAGTACGGATCGAGCATCAGGTTGGCGAGCTCCGCGTTAGTATCGTAGGCATCCTTGATACGATTCAGGAACCGGGCGCGGATGATGCACCCCCCCCGCCAGATCGTCGCAATCTCGCCACGGTTCAGGCTCCAGCCAAACTCCGCCGCCGCCGCATCCATCTGCTGGATTCCCTGAGCATACGCCACTATCTTGGAGCAGTAGAGCGCGTCCCGGATGTCGTTAATAAAAGCGGCTTTGTCTCCGTGAAAGGCCACGTCCGTCGGGCCAGGGAGAACCGTGCTGGCCGCGACGCGCTCGTCTTTTAGAGCGGAGAGGCAGCGGGCAAAGACGGCCTCCGTGATACCCGTCACGGGAATCCCAAGATCCAGCGCGTTCTGACTAGTCCACTTACCAGTGCCTTTTTGCGCGGCCTTATCCAGCACAAAGTCCACCAAGTGGCCATCAGTGAGCGTGTCTTTGGTTTGGAAAATCTGGGTCGTGATCTCGATTAGGAAGCTGTCCAGATCGCCCTCGTTCCATTCACCAAAAGTCTTGGCTAGCTCCTCGTTGCTGAGACCACAGACATTTTTCAATAAATCGTAGGCCTCGGCGATAAGCTGCATGTCGGCGTACTCGATGCCGTTGTGGATCATCTTGACGTAGTGGCCTGCGCCATCCGCGCCGATATAGGCGACGCACGGCGTACCATCTACTTTGGCGGAGATCGCCTCGAAGATCGGTGCGATTCGCTCGTAGGCATCGCGCTGGCCGCCGGGCATGATGCTGGGGCCGTTGAGTGCACCCTCTTCGCCACCCGAAACCCCGACGCCTAGGAAATTCAGGCCCTTTGCCGTGAGGTCTTTGTTGCGGCGCTGCGTGTCGGTGTAGAGTGAGTTGCCGCCATCAATGAGTGTGTCGCCCAGCGAGAGTAGGGGAACCAGCTCGTCAATGACCGCGTCCACCGGGCCACCCGCTTTCACCATAATTAATATTGTGCGCGGCGCCTCTAGAGCTTCGACTAGCTCTTTCAGGCTGTGCGCTCCAACGAAAGCACCCTCGCTACCAAAATCGGCGAGGAACTCATCCACTTTGCTGGCAGTACGGTTGTGCACCGCGATAGGGAAGCCATGATGGGCGACATTGCGGGCGAGGTTCTGGCCCATGACGGCGAGGCCAGTGAGGCCAAACTGAGGTTTCTGACTCAAAATATACTCCGTGTTGAGAGATTCGCCCTCATTCTACCGCACCTGTTTCTTTGCAGAGAAAATTGACATTTACCTTATCTGTGATATACTGCCCTCTTTGGTGGCTAATGTCTTTTTGCCACTCGAAATTCCAAATGGCGGGGCCGCTTGAAAATGACCCCGCGCCAAAGCCGGGTGGTGATCAACACCATCAGGACCTGGAGAAAAAAATGGCCCGAGAATCCTGGAAGACGCGCGAAGCGCGGCGCATCGCCACCGTGGCGAAGTATGCCGACAAGCGTGCAGAACTGAAGAAGAAGGGCGACTACGAAGCGCTGGCACTCCTGCCGCGTGACGCGTCGCCGTGTCGTGTAAAGAATCGTTGCTCCATCACGGGGCGTGCTAGCGGTTACATGCGAAAGTTTGGCGTCTCTCGCCAGACCTTCCGTGAGCTGGCCCACCGTGGTCTTATCCCTGGCATCCGCAAGGCGAGCTGGTAATTTTTAAGGAGCAACGACCATGGTAATCAACGATCCTATCGGCGACCTGCTGACTCGTATCCGCAACGCCCAAATGGCCAACCACGACTCGCTGGAGATGCCCTCTAGCCAGATCAAGCTGGAGGTTCTGCGCCTTCTGCAGGCCGAAGGTTTCATCACCAAGTACGAACTGGTTGAAGATACCCCCCAGAACCGCATCAAAGTCACCCTCAAGTACGCCACCGGTGTGGGACAGAAGCGCTTCCCTGTAATTCAGGGCCTCAAGCGTGTCTCCAAGCCTGGTCTGCGTGTCTACGTTCCGGCTGACAAGATTCCTTCCGTCAAGCGTGGTCTTGGCGTCGCTATCTTGACCACATCCCGTGGTGTGCTGACCGGCAAACAAGCGAAGAAACAGGGTGTGGGCGGGGAAGTCCTAGCCTTTATCTACTAAGCACGGTGATCGTGACTCCGGCGCGATGCCGGAGGGAGTAACCAAAAATGTCCCGAATTGGAAAACAACCTATAACGCTGCCTGCGGGTGTGACAGTAAAGGCGGAGGCCGATGGCCTTGTCAGTGTCACAGGCCCCAAGGGTACGCTCTCGCGGCGCGTCTCGCCCCGCATGACACTCTCGGTTGAGGGAACCACGCTGAGCGTCGTTCGCCCTACCGACTCTGACGATGATCGTTCTCAGCACGGGCTCATCCGCACCCTGGTGAACAACATGGTGGTGGGGGTCTCGGTAGGCTACCAAAAAGTGCTGAACGTCACCGGTGTTGGATACCGTGCAACCGTGGAGGGGGGCAACCTAGTCCTCAACGTCGGCTACTCCCACTCGGTAACCGTGAACCCACGTCCTGGTATCACCTTCACCGCTGTCGTAGATCCTGCGACCCGTATGCCGGTGATCACCGTGGTCGGTATTGACAAAGAGATGGTCGGCCAGCAGTCCGCCGAGATCCGCAAAGTCCGCAAGCCTGAGCCTTACAAGGGCAAGGGTATCCGCTACAGCGACGAGATTGTACGTCGCAAGGCGGGTAAGTCCGGCAAGGCCGGTAAGGGCGGCGCGAAGAAGAAGTAACACCCGGTAGGGGGGCGGGCGCTCCCGTTCCCTGCGGAAAGGCAAGTAAATGAGTTTGAATCGAAATGCGACGCGTCTTCAGCGTCACACACGCATCCGGAAGCGGATGCACGGGGATGCGGAACGTCCTCGGCTGAGTATTTATCGTTCCCTGAATCACATCTATGCTCAGATCGTCAATGATGAAGAAGGCCGCACTCTGGCAGCCGCTTCTTCACTGGACAAAGATCTGCGGGTTGCTGCCAATGGGGGTAACCTGGAAGGTGCGCAGGCAGTCGGTAAGCTGATCGCCGAGCGTGCTCAGGCAGCGGGTGTCACCAAAGTGGTCTTTGACCGTGGTGGCTATCTCTATCATGGACGCATTAAGTCACTAGCTGATGCGGCTCGAGAAGGCGGACTGGAGTTCTAAGGTATGGCAAGAATCAATCCTGATGCGCTCCCTAACCTGGAGGGGCGCGTCGTTCGGACGAATAAAGTCCAGAAAACCAACAAGGGTGGCCGGACCATGTCCTGGTCTATCCTGGTCGTAATGGGCGATGGCAATGGTCACGTCGGTGCGGGTATTGGCAAGGCGCGTGCTATCCCGGATGCCGTGCGAAAAGGCGAGGAAGATGCCAAGAAGAACCTAATCAAGGTTCCGATTGTCAATGGAACCATCCCGCACGAAGTCCTGGCGATGCATGGTGCTTCCGAAGTCCTGCTCAAGCCTGCTGCCGCAGGTACCGGAGTGGTGGCGGGCGGCGCGGTGCGTGTGCTGCTTGAGGCGGCGGGCGTCCACGATGTCCTAGCCAAGTCCATTGGGTCCAACAACCCCGTCAACAATGCCTGGGCAACCATGAAGGCATTTGCGCAGCTCAAGACAGTGGATGAGTACGCCGCTCTGCGTGGCAAGTCCGCTGACGAGGTTCGCCGTGGCTCTGCGGAGAACGCAGTCGCGGTAAAGGAGGAGAGCGGAGATGGCGCTTAAAGTCACTCTGGTCAAGAGTCCTATTGGATTTGAGAAGTCACAGGGAGCAACCGCTCGCGCACTGGGGCTAACTCGTATTGGCCGATCTGTTGAAGTTCCTGACAATGCTTCGATCCAGGGAATGGTCTTCAAGATCAAGCATATGGTCACTGTTGAGCAAGTCGAGGAGGCTGCCAAGTGAATCTTTCCGATCTTTCGCCCTCTGAGGGCTCACGACACCGCCGCAAGCGGATCGGTCGTGGTGTGGGTTCCGGCCATGGTAAGACCAGTACCCACGGTCACAAGGGTGATAAAGCCCGTGGTACCGTGCGTCCCGGTTTTGAAGGAGGTCAGACACCTCTGCACCGCCGCCTGCCAAAGCAGCGTGGTATTGGTACGGGCCTGACAGCGCGTGGCTTCAATAATGGCCGCTTCAAGACCCACTACAATATCGTCAACCTGGGCAACTTAGATGCCCGTTTCGAGGATGGCGCGACCGTGGATCCTGAGACCGTTCTGGCATCGGGACTCGTTCGTAGCAACGGTTTGCGTTTGAAGGTGCTGGCTGAGGGAACGCTTACCAAGAAGCTGACCATCAAGGCACATAAGTTCAGTGGAAACGCTCAAGCGGCTATCGAAGCAGCGGGCGGCACCTCTGAAGTCCTCTAGGCTCTCCTAAAAAGAGCAGTAATTCGCGAGGCCGGGAACTTTTCCTGGCCTCGTTTTGATACAATAGACATCATGCTTGAAAAACTCGCAGCGGCCTGGGCAGTCCCGGACATCCAAAAACGTTTGATCTTTGTCCTAAAAGCCTTTTTGGTCTACGTCATCGCATCGCATATCCCAATGGCTGGGATCAATCACGACGCTGTCAATAAGCTCGTCTCTCAGGGGCTTTTGAACGCCTACGACGTGTTCTCGGGCGGGGCACTGAAACGTGTCTCGATCATCGGCCTCTCGCTGATGCCCTACATCAATGCCTCCATCGTGATGCAGCTCCTAACCGTGGCGATCCCGCAGCTCCAGGCACTCTCGAAAGAGGGCGAGTCGGGGCGGCGTCAGATCAGCAAGATCACACGCTACGCCAGTATCGGCCTCGGCTTTGTACAGGCAGCGGGTCTTTACAACATGTTTGCTAGCGGAGGAGCGATTCCCAAGGGCTTCTTCCCGATGCTGGAGATGATGCTCATCATGACCGCGGGCACCATGTTTCTTCTCTGGATGGGCGAGCAGCTCACCGAGAAGGGAATTGGAAATGGAACGAGCCTGATCATCTTTGTGGGGATCATGATCTCCATTCCGAACCAGATCATCATGACCTTCAAGCTGGTGCAAGAAGGCGCTGTCTCGATCTTCGGTGTGCTTGGGATGGCGATTCTCTTTTTGGCCTCAATTGTTGGAGTGATCTACATGACGCAGGGGACGCGCCGGATTCCGGTGCTGAACATGCGAAAAGTAACAACGGGTGGCAAGATGACCGCCAGTGGCCAGTCGTATCTACCACTGAAGGTCAACACGGCGGGTGTGATTCCGATTATCTTCGCGATGTCTATCCAGCTCTTCCCGCAGACCTTCCAGCAGTTCTTCCCAAGAGAGAGTGGGCCATTCGGTGAGTTTCTGTATAACGCAACCATGTGGCTCAATCCTGGCAGCGGCAATATCTTTGCATCGCTGATGTTTGCGGCCTTGGTGATGTTCTTCACGTATTTCTACACCGCTGTCCAGTACGATACCAACGATATTGCGGACAATCTGAAGAAGTACGGCTCGCTCATTCCAGGAGTGAAACCTGGCAAGCCGACCGCAGAGTACCTGGACACGGTTCTGACGCGCATCACGCTGGCCGGTGCGGTCTTTCTGGCGACCATCTCCCTGATGCAGTACTGGGCTCCCATCCTAACGGGGACAGGGATCAAGGGACTCTCGATGATTGGAGGCACATCTCTGCTGATCGTCGTGGGAGTGGCCTTGGAGACCATGACGGCTATTGAGGCCCAGATGGCGATGCGCAACTACGAGGGCTTTATCAAGACCCGGCCTAGCGATAGTGACAACATGATGCGGGGCCGGATGCGATAGCCTGTGCGGCTAGTCTTGCTAGGCCCACCTGGTGTGGGTAAGGGAACCCAAGGGGCACGTCTGAGCCAGGCGCTCGGCGTGCCCTCCGTTTCGACAGGAGCATTACTGCGGGAGCTGATTGCGTCTGGCGCGGAGACACCACAGGTTCAGGAAGCCCGGCAGATTCTCCGTGGTGCCTTTGTCTCTGACAGTTTTGCCAATGCGCTAGCGTTTGGGGCGATGGCAGGACAGCCAGGGTTTATCCTAGACGGCTATCCGCGGAGTGTAGGGCAGGCAGAGGCTCTGGAGGGCGCGCTAGCGGCTCAGGGAGTGAGGCTGGATGCCGTGCTACTTCTTAAGCTCAGTGCAGAGGCCCTCAGTGAGCGCATGGCAGGGCGACGGCTCTGCCTAGGCTGTGGGGCCACCTACCATGTGCGAATCGCTCCTCCGAAGTGTGAGGGGGTCTGTGACCGGTGCAGCAACAAACTGGGTCTGCGCCCTGAGGACGATCAACCCGAAAAACGTAGGCTGCGTGGGCAGCTCTACGAGACCCAGACAGCACCTCTGATTGCCTTTTATCACGGTCGGGGATTGCTCCATGAGATAGATGCTGAGGGACTACCCGAGGCCGTTTTTAGAAAAGTTTGCGAAAGCCTCCGTCGTTTGATATAATCGGCGATTGTGTGCCACTGTCTTTGAAGGTCAGTCTGGCACGCCAACGAGCGGGGGTTGACCAACAAAGAAAGAACAGTATGGCAGGAAGAAGTGGTGGCTATCGGCCTGGTGGACGACCAGGCGGTGGACGGCCCGGAAGCGGACGGCCCGGTGGTGGCAGTCGTAGCGGAAGTGGGGGACGTACACCAACTCCTCCGGTCTCAGATGAGCCGGAAAAGGAGCAAGGCATCGAGGTGCAAGGGACGATTGTCGAGAACTTGCCCAACACGATGTTCAAGGTGAAGCTAGAGAGCGGGCACGAGGTGCTGGCACATATCTCTGGTAAGATCCGGATGCACTACATCAAGATCCTGCCTGGTGATCGTGTTCTGGTAGAACTCTCGCCTTATGACCTTACGAGAGGTCGAATTCTCTATCGCTACCGATAGGGAGGTTTATAAAAATATGAAAGTTCGAGCATCCGTTAAACCCATCTGTATCAACTGCAAAGTGATTAAGCGAGAAGGCGTTCTGCGCGTTATCTGCAAAAATCCCAAGCATAAGCAGCGTCAGGGTTAATTTTCAGAGGAGTAAAAGTCCGTGGCACGTATTGCTGGTGTAGACCTGCCCCGCGACAAAAGCGTGGAGTACGCTTTGCCTGATATCTTCGGAGTCGGCCTGGCCGGTGGCCGGGTGATTCTGGAACAAGCAAAGATTGACCCCCGTAAAAAAGTTGCGGAATTGACGGAGACGGAAGTCTCCACCCTGCGCGATATTATTGAAAAAGAATGGCGCGTTGAGGGAGACCTGCGGCGTCAGATTGCGATGAACATTCGTCGTCTGCAGGAGATTCAGTGCTATCGCGGCCTGCGACATCGCCGAGGGCTACCCGTTCGTGGGCAGCGCACCTCGACGAACGCTCGTACCCGCAAAGGCCCCAAGCGCACAGTGGGCGCCAAGAAGAAGAAGAAATAGCGTATGGCACGAAAAACAACGGCTCAGGCTGGACGTGGCAAGCCCAAGGTTCGCAAGAACATTGCGGTGGGAGTCGCGCACATCCAGAGCACTTTCAACAACACAATTATCACCCTTACCGATACCAAAGGAGAAGCTATCTCCTGGTCTTCGGCGGGTCAGGTAGGGTTCAAGGGTACCAAAAAAGGCACCCCCTTCGCCGCACAGCTGGCTGCTGAAAGCGCCGCTCGAAAGGCGATGGAGCATGGCCTCAAGCGTGTGGATGTTCTTGTCAAGGGACCAGGTTCTGGTCGTGAGACGGCTATCCGCGCTCTGGGCCAGGTTGGACTCGAAGTCAGCCTGATCAAGGATGTCACGCCACTGCCGCACAACGGCTGCCGTGCCCCTAAACGTCGTCGCGTGTGAGTGTGGCTCTGGAGATCAGAGCCAACTTGTAAACCTATGCAGAAGATGCATAGGGACGAAGAGGAAATATGTCAAAATCGTCACCTAACTCTGTCAGCGGGGATACCCGCTGTCGAAAGTGCCGTCGTGCCGGAGAGAAACTTTATCTCAAGGGAGCACGGTGCTACTCCAAGAAGTGCGCTATTGAGCGCCGCAACTACGCGCCAGGCCAGCATGGCCCCAATGCGCGTCCTTCCAAGCCTACGGACTACGGCAAGCAGCTTCGCGAGAAGCAGAAGATGCGCCAGATGTACCGCGTCCTGGAAGGTCCCTTCCGCGCCTATGTGTCGGAAGCTTCCCGTCGCCGCGGTGTAACCGGTGAGAATCTTCTCCAGCTTTTGGAGATGCGCCTGGATAATGTCGTCTACCGCCTTGGGTTCTCTACCAGCCGTGCCCAGGCTCGTCAGCTCGTCAGTCACGGACACCTGATGGTCAATGGAAAGCCGGTGGACATCGCTTCCTACCAAGTACGTGCGGGCGATACCATCTCCATTGCAGAAGGCTCTCGGCGAATGAGTGTCATTCAGGATGCCCTAGCAGGAGCAGGCTCACGCACTCCCACTTGGCTCACCATGGATGCCCATCAGTTCGCAGGTAAGGTGCTCGCTGCGCCTCGTCGTGATGAAGTGGACTCGCAGGTTTCGGAGCAGATCATTATCGAGTTCTACTCCCGCTAGTTCTCAGGAGGAGACAATATGGCTATTCAGGAGACGGTTGTACCTCGTATCGAGACGCTGGAGCAGTCCGATGTGTTTGGCAAGTTTGTTGTCGAACCATTGGAGCCAGGCTATGGCGTTACACTGGGCAACTCACTTCGTCGTGTTATGCTTTCTTCTATCATCGGAGCCGCCATCACGTCGGTTCGGATTGAAGGAGTACAGCACGAGTTCCAGACCATTCCCGGGCTGAAAGAAGACGCGACCGAGCTATTTTTAAATCTTAAAGAGCTCTGGGTTCGCATTGACGACGACGATGAGGAAGAAGAAGATCTTTCCAACGCCCCCCGTGTCATCCGGGTGGATGCACGCGGATCGGGACGTATCACGGGAGCAGACGTTGTCTGCCCACCGGATATGGAAGTAGTTAACCCCGAGTGCTATCTGGCAACAATCTCCGATGAGACAGCAAGTCTGTACATCGAGATGAAGATCGAGCGTGGTCGTGGGTACGTGATGCCTGATAAGGGTGTCAAGACCAGCGATATCATCGGGGAGATCCCGGTGCCCGCAGCCTTTGGGCCGGTGCGTAAGGTCAACTACACCGTCGATCCCACCCGTGTGGGAAACCGAAACGACTACGAGCGTCTGACAATGGACATTACGACCAACGGGACGATCGAGCCGAGTGTGGCACTTTCGCAGGCGGCGCTGATGCTCTCGGAGTATTTCCAGCGCTTTGTCGATCATAAGGGTGGTCCGGTTCGTCCGTTTATCATGCCGATCGGTGGTGGCCTGGGCGCAAATGGCGCACCCGATACTCGCATTGAGGAGCTAGACTTCTCGGTACGTACATACAACTGTCTGAAAAAGGCAAATGTGCTTACCGTGGGCGAGCTTGCTCTGATGAGCGAAGTGGACTTGATGAATATTCGCAACTTTGGAAAGAAGTCTCTGACCGAAGTGAAGGAAAAGCTAAACACGATGGGCCTTACCCTTAAGGACTCCGATGGCTATTTCCCCGGCGAAGACGACGACGAGGATGAGGATTAAGGAAGTAAACGATGCGACACCGAATCGGTGGGCGGCAGTTTGGTCTTGCTTCGGATGCGCGTATCGCGCTTCTGAAGGGCCTACTGCGCTCCATGATCATCTATAAGAAAATTGAGACGACCGAGGCACGCGCCAAGGAGATCCAGCCCATGGTTGAGAAGCTGGTGACCCGCGCGAAGAACAACGATACCGTGCACGCACGCCGTATCGTCCGTGCCGCTATCGGTGGTAAGAGCGCCAGCGATGAGGATATCATCAAGGAGCTATTTACAGTCATTGCCCCGAACTTCAAGGATCGGCCCGGCGGTTACACCCGCATGGCTCACAAGAGTGTTCGACGTGGCGATGGGGCACCGGTTGTGGTGCTGGAGTTCGTCAACGACTGAGGCTGCTTTCGTCGCTGATGAAACGTGTTCGCTTAACCTTAGAGTACGATGGTACCGATTTAGCTGGTTTCCAGCTTCAGGGTAAGGGAGAGCGAACCGTTCAGGGAGACCTAGAGGCGGTTCTACTCCAGATGACCGGAACACAGATCCGGGTGTCTGGAGCGGGCCGCACCGATGCAGGCGTCCACGCGCTGGGGCAAGTTGCTCACTTCGATGTGGACTGGAAAATTTCAGAAGAGAAGATCGTCGGTGCACTAAATGCTCATCTGCCACGTGATATTAGCGTGCGACAGGCCGGGCATGCTGAGCAAGAGTTTCATGCTCGGTACAGTGCAACAAGCCGAACCTATCGCTACGCGATCCTCAACCGTCCGCAGCCCTCGGCGCTACTGACACGCTATGTCTGGCATGTCACCCGTCCGCTGAATCTGGTGGCGATGCAGGAAGCGGGGCGAGTGCTCTGTGGGACGCATGACTTTGCGACGTTTGGGCAACCGAGTGCGCCTGGGCTAAGCACAGTGCGTGTGGTCGAGCGGATCGTGGTGCGCCCGTGGGGGTCGTGCTTGCTGATTACCGTGCGAGGGAATGCCTTTTTGCGCCAGATGGTGCGAAGCTTGGTGGGAACTCTGGTCATGGTGGGGCAAGAAAGGCTGGATCGCGGCGAGGTCTCGAAACTTCTGGAAGTGCGTGATCGGCGGGCATGTCCCCCGATTGCCCCGGCAAAAGGGCTCTGTCTGGTAAAAGTCGGCTATGACGGGCAGCGAATAGGAATAAATTAAATGAAAACGTATGCAGTAAAAGCGGACGAAATCCAGCGCGACTGGATCGTCCTAGATGCAACAGGCGTGCCGATGGGCCGCCTCGCGGCCAAGGCTGCGGCAATCCTGCGAGGAAAGACCAAAGCGATCTTCTCCCCGCACATGGACTGTGGTGATCATGTGATCATTATCAACGCCGAGCGAACGATCTTGACAGGCAACAATAAGGGCGATGAGCCGATCTACCGCCACACCCTCTATCCGGGTGGCCTGAAGCAAGTGCCCCGCGCTGAGCTTCTGGAGAAGCGCCCCGACTATGCGGTTCTTCGCACGGTCAAGGGCATGCTTCCCCACAACCGGCTGGGAGCCCAGATGCTGACCAAGCTTCGTGTTTATGCCGGTGAGAATCATCCGCATGAGGCACAGATCAAGGGCGCAGCCAAAGCAAAGGCAGAAGGTTAAACAATGGCAGAGACACGAACGTATGCAACTGGTAAGCGCAAGTGCGCTATCGCCCGCGTCTGGCTTTCGCCCGGCGATGGGACAATCACGATCAATGGCAAAACGGTGATGGAGTACTTCTGCCGCCGTACCCTCGAAGCGCTGATCAATCAGCCCTTCGCTGCGACTCGTAGCGAGGGACGATTTTCGATCTTCGCCAAGACGAAGGGCGGGGGAATCTCCGGCCAGGCAGGCGCTCTGCGCCACGGTATCAGCAAGGCTCTGGTCGAGTTCGACCCTGAGCTGCGCGTGGTGCTACGCCGCAACGGCTTCCTGACCCGCGACCCGCGTGTCAAGGAATCCAAGAAGTACGGTCGCAAGCGCGCCCGTCGCGGATTCCAGTTCAGCAAGCGTTAATCGCTCGCCCCCTAACCCCCGCCCAGCGGGGGGGACTAATTCGATGTATGCCCGGCAGGAATTTTCCTGCTGGGCTATACTGTTTTTATGAACCTGATTCTCTTCAACCCCGATGAGTTTCGTGCGGAGAGCGCTCACTGCTACGGGCATCCGCTGGCACCAACGCCAAATTTAGATCGCCTCGCTGCAGAGGGAACGCGCTTTGACCAGTGCCATGTGCAGCATCCGGTGTGCACGCCCTCGCGCTGCTCGTTTATGACGGGCTGGTATCCGCATGTGCGGGGCCACCGGACTCTCTGGCATACGCTCCAGCCCGATGAGCCCAATCTTTTGCGCTACTTAAAGCAGGCGGGCTACGAGGTGGTCTGGGGTGGCAAGAACGATTTGCTGAGCCCGGAGAGCTTTGCAAGCAGCGTGGACGACTGGAAGCTCGATAAGCGCAGCACACGGGCAATTCGGGGAGTGCCGACGAGCCGCAATCCGTGGTCGCAGTACGATGATCGCTTTGCGTCGTTTTTGTACGAACCCACGGACGCCCCTCTAGAGGCTCTGGGAGACTTTGCGAAGGTGGACGGGGCGATTGAGTATCTTAAGAGTGGCCCGACGCAGCCGTTCTGTCTCTACCTGCCGCTACTCTTTCCCCACTGTCCGTATGTCGCGCCGCAGCCTTGGCACGATCTGATTGACCCCGATGCGCTCCCCGCCCTGCGCCCTGTGCGCGGCGACGGTGCCCCCGACTTTCATAAGATGATTCGTCAGACTCGAAAGCTGGATCGGCTGGACGAGAGCGTCTTGCGCAAGATCAACGCAGTTTATTTGGGGATGATCGGAGTGGTGGATCACCTGCTCGGGATGCTGTTAGACACGCTGGAGCAGACGGGGCTCGCCGACGACACAGCAATTGTGTTTTTCTCCGACCACGGTGACTGGGCGGGCGACTATGGCCTCGTGGAGAAGTGGCCCTCGGCATTAGACGACACCATCACACGGGTGCCTCTGGTGATTAAGATTCCGGGGGGCAAGCGCGGTCACGTGGTGACGGAGCCCGTGGAGCTATTCGACATCTTCGCCACGGCCCTGGAGCTCACGGGCACCGAGGCGCGTCACACGCACTTTGCTCGCTCCCTGGTTCCTCAGCTTCAGGGCGCGGCGGGCGACCCGAACCGGGTGGTCTTTGCCGAGGGGGGCTATGCGTTTCACGAGCCGCTGTGCTTTGAGGGACGACAAAACGAGGCGATCTTTCGGGATACGACTCACATCTACTATCCCAAGGGCCGCCTCCAGCAAGACTATCCCGAGAGCGTCTGCCGTGCTGCCATGGTTCGTACCCAGACCCACAAGCTCATCCGGCGTCCCGATGGCACCAGTGAACTCTACGATCTCGTCGCCGACCCGCAGGAGCTACGCAATCTCTACGGCCAACAGCTTGATATTCAGGCGGCACTAGAGCGTCGGCTACTGGACTGGTATCTCCAGACTGCCGATGTCACGCCTCACACCGAGTGGCCGCGCGGCTTTCCAGTATAATGGCGTTTGGGCAGGATTGACTGCCCTTTGACTGGCCTGATCGTGGGGGCACTTTGGCCTGCCCTGAAAAAAGGAGCGATGCATAAATGTTCCTCTCTTTCTTCGTTTCTCTCTCCCGCTGCGCTTGAGCGGCGGCTCTGCTCTCTGACCCACAGCCGCGAGGCGCGGGAGAGCCAGGTAGCGTTCTTTGCCGAGGGCATGCGCTTTGTTGCCGCTGCTCTCGCGAATCCTCATACCGAGTTCGAGTGCGCCGTGATCGCGCCCGAGCTGGCGACCCATCCCTTTATCGCGACGCTACGTCAGCAGCTCCGTGCTCGCGAGATTCCTCTCTACACCATTCCCGGCTCGCTCTTTCGTCGGCTCTCGATTGCGGAGGAGCCGCAGGGAGTTGGCATCATCTGCAAGCAGCGCCTTCAGCCATTGGGGCGCGTAAGCCCCGACGCCGGGCTGTGCTGGTTGGCCCTCGATACCATCCGTTCACCGGGGAACCTCGGGACGATCTGTCGCACGGCGGATGCGGTTGGGGCAGCGGGGCTGATCTTAATCGGTACCAGTATTGATCCCTTTGCCCCCCAAGTCATCCGTGCGACGATGGGCTCGCTCTTTGCCCTGCGCCTCATCCGCACCGACGAAGCCTCCTTTGCTCGCTGGCGGGAGAAGCATGGCGTCACCCTGGTAGGAACCTCGCCACACGCTACCACTGACTATCATGCCTTCGCTTATCCCGAGCGCACTGTACTCTGGTTGGGCGGTGAGCGCGAAGGGCTAGGGGAGAGCCAGCTTTCGGTCTGTGATCAAGTCGTACATATCCCCATGGTGGGCACCGCCGACTCCCTCAATGTCGCGACCGCCACCGCCATTCTCCTCTACGAAGTCTTCAATCAACAACGGTCAAAGCTCATCTCAAGACATAAATAAAGTAATTGCAAATAAGTCCGTCAATTTCCTTGACAACTTCTTCTTGTTGGGATAATATTCTCCTTGCGCCTCGGCCCAAGCCAAGCGCAGTGACTTGAAGAAATGACAGTTACTGACGGACTTTTACAATTAAATAGTGTTACAGATAGCTTTGTTTGTTGTGTTCTTT
>NZ_JANNYP010000425.1:0-2280 GCF_031410135.1 Armatimonas sp.
GGAAATTCCCCCTCCCGATTTAACACGATGGATAATGTGGTGGTAGGAGTGGCAAGCTCTTCCTCCGCTCCCGAGCCAGGCACGCTGGCGTTGCTTGCACTGGGCGTTGTCGGTAGGGTTGTGGCGAAGCGTCGTAAGTAAGCCTGCCCCCTGGCCCCCACACGTGGGGGAAATATAAGGAATACGATTCTCCAGGATTTAAGATGCTCAAGCAAATGCTGTATTTGCTTGAGCATTTTTTGTACATGCATCTCCATTTTCTGTAATTCTATCTTCTTCTCCTACAAACACATCTCCATTTTCTCAAAATGCATCTCCATTTATTGCAATTTTATTGACGATTATTTACCAGGCTGATAAAATTTCTCCATCTCTTGGAAGGAATCAAGAAAACGATGGGATACAAACGACGTACTTCTGCTGCACTAGAAGCGGCTCAGACGCGGCGAGACAACTTGAAGAAGATTGACCCGGCTTTGGACTTGGGCCACGGCAACACGCTTGCTGCCTACGAGTCGGAGATCGTTGCGGTGCAGACCAAGCTGAGTGCCTACAACCAGATCCTCGCCGCCGCTGACAACGCACTCAACGAGCTTCAAGACGTGGAGAAGGCGCTGAAGAAACGCTCGACGAAGATGCTTGCCGGGGTTGGCGTCGCGTTTGGCAAAGACAGCAGCCAGTACGAGATGGCGGGCGGAACCCGCGAGGGGGACGGGTAGCGCTTAGCGGTATACTGTGCACAATGCAGCCCTTTGAGTTTGTGGTGGTCGGGAGGCCCATCTCCCACCAATCGAACAACAAAGCGCTTCTTCGGCAGTGGCAGGAAACGGTGCGCACGGCTGCGGTGACTGCATGGCCCGAGGAACAACCGCCCACGACCCAGCCGTGCTTGCTCGTCGTTGTCTACTTTTTCGGGCGGCTTCCTGCCTATCTCGATAATGACAATCTTCTCAAGCCGATCCAGGACGCGCTCAATGGATTGGTGTACGAGGACGACCGCCAGGTGACCGATACCGCGATTCGACGCACGAGCATCGAGGTGCAGTTTCGCTTCCGCTCCGGCAGACACTCCGCCTTGCTGATGCAGACGATCCGAAGCGAGACCGAGTTTGTCTATGTCCGTGTGGAGGATGCACCAAGCCATGAGGAACTACTATGATTGAAGGATTGCCCGAAGAGCTTCCCCGCCATGTTCGGACGGTCTGGGCGGCGCGGGACTGGCTCCGAGACCAGTACCGACAGCAAGGCTTCACGGTTCTTGCAGAGCCCACCCCCGAAGATGTGCCTGCCGATCTCGCCGAGTTTCATGTGGACATGCTCGCCACGCGCGGGCAGGAGCACGTCGCAATTCTGATCCGCCGCCGCACCGACATCTCGGACAACAATATCGCGCTCGCCCACGCTCTGGAAAACCGCCCCGGCTGGCTGCTAGATCTCGTCGTTCTCCCCGTTTCTGTCTTCGCCAGTGCCCCAAATTCCGAACCTGAGCTTGCCGTACTGACTCGCTAAGATCGCGACGAAAGGGCAGGCGAAACCCGAGAGGGCGACGGGTAGCTGGAATCACACCGGTGGGTGTTGCTCGGCGAGCGTGAGGAGTCGGCGGAGCGTGAGAAGCTCAGGGCGGTTGAGATGCAGGCGCTCTACTGTTGCACAGCCTGTTGCGGTGATGCCCACAAGCCAGAGCGGGCATGGGGATGGTGTTGGATTTCCAGAGCCTTCATCAGCTCGGGGAAGTGCATCCCGCGTTTTTGCGCCAGCGCTTCCAGCAGCTCCAGCCGCCGGACGTTCCAGGCTTCGCTCTTCTGGGTAAGTGTCAGAAACTCCTGCCGCTCGTCCTGGGTGAGTGTCTCGTCTTCGAGTTTCGCCACCAGTGCCCGGTAGCGCTTCCAGAAAGTGCGGGGCAGCTCGTGATTGATTCCCTCAAGCTGAGCTTGCTCCTCGGCACTCAGACGCACATGGGGCGCGTCGGCAACCCCTTCCCGCTCTGCCATTTGTCGTACCGCCAGCCCGAGGAGGCGGGACGTGTCCAACCCCGTCTTGTGACTCAGAAGCGCAATGAGGCGCTCCTCATCGGTATCAGGCCGGTAGGTGACAGTGGCGCGGGAGCTGGACATGAGGTGATTATACCAAAACAGCATTGTGATGGCAGGCGGAATCCGAGAGTGTGATGGGTAGGGAGCTTTACCATCCTGTACAATAGTAACCATGACACTGACAATTGACGCACTCCCTGAGGAAGTGGTGGCCCTCACGGCGACACCCGAAGGCATGGCACGAGCG
>NZ_JANNYP010000426.1:0-4723 GCF_031410135.1 Armatimonas sp.
CACTTGTACTGCAAAACTTAAAGAGGCCTATGGAATAACACCTGGCCTCGCCGCAGTCCTCGCAGGCGACAATCCCGCCTCCATCACCTATGTCTCGATGAAGCGCAAGGCCTGTGCCAAGGCAGGAATCACTTCCTTTGAGCATGTCTTTGGCAGTGATGCAACGCAAGCGGAAGTTCTTGCCTGTGTCCGTGCCCTCAACGCAGACCCCAATGTCCACGGAATTCTCGTGCAGCACCCGATGCCCAAGGGCCTAGACGAAGATGAGATTCTCGCCACCGTAGATCCTGCCAAAGACGTTGATGGAATCGGGCGGGCGAGCCTAGGTGATCTGGTACTGGGCCATCCGAGCTTTGTCTCGTGCACGCCACAGGGAATGATGACCCTGATGCAGCGCTACGGTATCGACCCAGCAGGCAAGCACGCCGTCGTGATCGGGCGCTCCGTGATTTTGGGCAAGCCGATGGCCATTGCTCTGCTCAATGCCAACGCGACGGTGACGATCTGCCACAGCAAGACCAAAGACTTGGCAAGCTTCACGCGTCAGGCCGATATTCTGGTCGCTGCTGTAGGCCGCCCGGAGATGATCACCGGCGATATGCTCAAGCCCGGCGCAGTCGTCTTAGATGCTGGCTACAACCGTGTCGAGGGCCGTGGTCACGATGTCGGAGACTGTCACTTCGAGAGCTGCGCCGCCGTTGCCAGCGCCATCACCCCCGTCCCGGGTGGCGTCGGCCCCATGACTATTGCCACGCTTCTAGAGCAGACTGTCGCCGCCGCCGAGCGCACCGCCCTAAAATGAGCTTTGAAGCCTGGGTTGCGGTTCATACGCCCCGTGTGAATGCGGCCCTAGATCAGCTCTGCCCCGCTGATGGCTCACGGCTACGTGAGGCAATGCGCTACTCGCTTCTAGCAGGGGGTAAGCGCCTGCGCCCGCTGCTCTGCATCGCCGCTGCCGAGGCCGTGGGTAGCAATATCGAGCACGTGCTCCCCGCCGCCTGCGCCCTGGAGATGATCCACACTTTCTCGCTCATCCACGACGACCTCCCCGCCATGGACGACGACGACCTGCGGCGCGGTCTGCCCACCTGCCATGTAAAATACGGCGAAGCCCTCGCGATTCTTGCAGGCGATGCACTCCAAGCCCTCGCCTTCGAGCTCACCGCAGAGTATCCTCAGCTGTTGCGCCTTCTGGCTCACGCATGCGGCCAGATGTGCACGGGGCAGGCAGAAGATATTGCCGCAGAGGGCAAGCCCATTTCACTGTCGCAGCTCAAAATGATTCACGCCAATAAGACCGGTGCCCTTCTCAAAGCCTCGGTTGTTAGTGGTGGACTGATCGTAAACGCTCCTCCCACGCAGCTCAGTGCCCTCGAAACCTACGGTGCCCAGATGGGAGTTGCCTTTCAGATCGTGGACGATATTCTCGATCTCACGGGCGACGATGCGACACTCGGCAAGCCCGCGGGCTCAGATCTCAAGCACGATAAAGCCACCTATCCCAAGCTAGTGGGCCTAGAGGAGAGCAAGCGCCTCGCCCGTGCCGCCGAGCAAGAGGCGCTCACAGCGCTAGAGATATTCGGAGAGTCCGCAGAGCCTCTGCGCGAGATCGCTCGCTATATCGTCGAGCGCAACACCTAAGCAAATCTTCTAGAGCTGGTGACTCTCGGGCTGGAGCGTGAGCTCGCCTAACACGAGATGCGCGGGCTGGGTGAGGGCGTAGAGAATCGCCTCCGCTGCATCACTTGCCGAGAGCATCTTGTCGCGCTGGACTTTCATCTCGATGGCGGGATTGTCGTAGAACGGAGTGTCCACGCCGCCCAGGTAGAGTCCTGTTACTTTAATGTTGTGCCGACGGGAAACTTCCGCCCGAAGTGCCTGCAAAAAGCCCGTCAGACCGTACTTGCTGGCGCAGTAGACACTGGCTTGCGCCATCGGCACTTTCCCCAGAACCCCCACGACATGGAGAATATGCCCCGATTTCTTGGGAGTCATCACTTTCACGGCAGCTTGCGAGAGCAGCATCGCACCGTAGAGATTGGCCGCCAGCGTGAGGGTCATCTCCTCGGGCGTGATGTTCTCTAGCGCCTTGATCAGCCCGACACCCGCCGCATTGATCACAATATCGAGTCCCGTCTCGCCTGCGGCCTCAGTCACGAGCTTCTCTACCTGAGATGCCCGGCCCAGATCGGCCAGAGCTGTCTTAGGGCGCACGCCGGTTGCCTCTTCAATTTGCGCCGCGAGTACCTCTAGCTTCTCACTACTGCGCCCCGAGAGTGTGAGGTGCGCCCCCGCATGTGCTAAGGGCAGCGCGACTGCCTGCCCAATTCCGCCCGTTGCGCCGGTGATCAAGACCGACTTTCCCGTAAGTATTTCCGTTTTCACGCCATTCTTAACTCTAGGAGGTTTCGTTTCGTTCCCATTTAGCCCATAATGCAAGCTGTATGAAAGCAATGGTATTAGGTGCAGGGATTGGTTCGCGGCTCGATCCCCTCACGCGCTCCCTTCCCAAGCCCGCTGTCCCTGTGGTGGGTAAGCCCGTGATTGGGCATATTCTGGATCATCTGAAGCACTACGGTGTGACTGAGATCATGATCAATGTGCAGTACCTGGGCGAGAAGCTCATGGCGAGTATCGGTGATGGCTCCGCGTATGGCGTAAATGTCTCGTACTCTATTGAGGACGAGCTCTGGGGAGATGCAGGTGGAGTCAAGCGCTGCGAGGCGTTTTTCCGGGACTCCGACGACGAGACGTTTATGGTGGTTGGTGGCGACGATCTCTCCGACATGGACTTCGGGGCGATTATCGCGGAGCATAAAGCAAAAAACGCGACGGCGACCATCGGAGCCAAGCGCGTAGAAGATCCCTCGCAGTTTGGTATCGCGGTCACCGATGAGAATAACTTCATCACGCGCTTCCAGGAAAAGCCCGCACCTGGTACGGCTTTCTCGAATCTCGCCAATACGGGCGTCTATCTCTTCAAGCAGCGGGTCTTCGATACCATTCCCGCCGCCACTTTTTACGGCTTTGGCAAAGACGTCCTCCCCGCACTGCTCGCCGCCGGAGAGCCCATGCTCGCCGTTCCGACCGATGCGTACTGGGAAGATGTCGGCAACCTCACCATCTACCGAAAAGCCCAGCGCGACTGCTTAGACGGCAACGTCAAAGTGGTCTTCCCTGCCGGAGTTCGCGTCGCCGAGAACTGCTTTGTCTGCGAGGGTGCCCAAGTGAGTGGCACGATCTCCGACTACACCGTGGTCGGCAAGAACGCGATTATCGAGGCAGGGGCTATCGTGAAGAACTCCGTGCTCTGGGACGGCGCGATTGTCAAAGCCGGGACGTATCTCGAAAACTGCGTCGTTGGCAACAGCGTCACGGTCTCCAGCTCTCACGGCATCTTCAACGCCCAGATCGTCGAAGCGAATCGACCTATCGGTTGAAATCGATGGGAACGGTGTACTCGGGCCAGTCGTCGGGGCGGTGGAAGTCGCAGACGGCGTGGTTTGAGGTCGAGGCGACGTCGGGTTCTCCGTTGGTATCGTGGTGGGCATCGTAGCGGCAGACGCTCACCCGAATCTTCTCGCCGTGGTCTGCCTCTACAGGAACGCCCAGTAGCCCCACCCAGCCCTTTTCGGTGCGCCATGCGTGGGCAATGATCTCGTCGGGATCGCACTTGAGCGTGTCGCCGTCGAGCTGCCCGCTCCGGGCAAGGGCAATCGTGGCGCGATTCGGGAACTTCAGGTGCAGGCGAATCCCATTTGGGGTGACATGCGCCTCGGTATAGGCATCGCTATCGAAGCGGCGCACAAAAACCTCGAAGACATCGCCCATCTCCCAGGTGTTCTGGTTGTCTGCCGTCGCATCGTTGAAGACATCGGCATCAGTCAATGTCCCCAGTGACCAAATACAACCATTGTGCCACCCGAGTTGTGCTGTCGCGGGCAAACCCGTTAACCCGGACTGCCAGCCTTGGATCAGCGGCAGAATCTCACACTCAGCAAAGGCTGTTTGTACGGCGGCAAGCTCTGAAAAATCAAAGGGGGCAAGCGTTTTCAGCATGCCCCCTATCGTACCCGAAGCGGGTGCGAATTACTTTTATTACTCTTCGATAGCCGCCGCTGCGGTAGTCCCCAGCGAGAGAACATCGTCGGCAACACCAGAGTTCTTAATCTCGCCTTCGATAGTATCCATCATCGCAGGGTGCTCTTCCAGGAACTTCTTGGCATTCTCACGGCCCTGCCCAAGACGCTCGCCCTTGTAGGAGTAGAACGCGCCGGACTTGGTCACCACGTTGAGCTCAGTGCCGATATCAACGATCGAGCCTGCACGAGAGATTCCCTGGCCGAACATGATATCAAACTCGGCTTGCTTAAACGGCGGAGCGACTTTGTTCTTCACGACTTTGACGCGGGTGCGGATTCCGACCATGTCGTTACCCACTTTGAGGGTCTCCACGCGGCGCACATCAAGACGCACCGACGAATAGAACTTCAGGGCACGACCACCAGGCTGTGTCTCGGGGTTGCCAAACATGACCCCGATCTTCTCACGAAGCTGGTTGATAAAGATAGCGGAGGTATTGGTTTTGCTGAGCGAGCCGGTTGCGATGTCGAATGCGCCGTGCGTTCTCTGAGATAAAAGTGCTGAGAATTGCAGGAGTTTGAAGAGTCGCGGCTCGACGGTCACCGGCTGCTCCCATGAGTGCTTCTCATCGAGCCAGGCC
>NZ_JANNYP010000427.1:0-2441 GCF_031410135.1 Armatimonas sp.
GTCACCGCCTACTTTGATCAGCTAATCGAGCGCGATTATAGAATGCACTCGCATGATTGGCTGAACTGTACGGACGATTCAAAATTCCCCGTAGATTTAACAGGTAACAGAAAGGCCATTCTGGAGCTATCGTAAAGTCGCGAAACATAAGAAAGCGACCCAGAATGACCAGACATTATTGTATCGAATCTATCACCAAACGGCTCCACAGATTAGGCGTGCCTTTTGCTCAACATTTTGCCAGGGCACTCATTGCACTACTGACCGCCAGGAAAATAACTCTACATCACATCGTCAATCTCATGCCAGAAGAAGAAAAGTCCGAGGCGAAACGAATGCAACTCAGGCGATGCCTTGACCATCCGAGTTTGGAATTATCTGTCTGGGCAAAAGCTATAGCCGCCTTGCTGCCCAAGGGCAAATGGGTACTTGCGCTCGATAGAACCGAGTGGAAACGAGGAAAAACGATAGTGAATCTGCTTGTCCTCTCCGTCGTCGTTTATGGTTGTGCCGTTCCTCTGCTTGGTCGTGCCCTTATAATGGTGTAAATAGCTCGGTGGCTTGACGAGGCGGGCGAAGCCCGCCAAGGCAAAGAAAGCCACCTCCCTCTCCCGATAATTGGAGTGACTAAACTTCAACAAACAAGGAGAAAGAAATGGCTCAGTTCGAGATTACAGTAGACGAGGCAGATTTGCCAAAGTTGTTCACCGGTCAGGGAATGGTGGGGCTAGTGGAGCAGGTACTCAATCAAGTGCTTACCCATCAGGTCACCGCAGCACTCAAGGCACAGCCTGGTGAGAGAACGCCCGAGAGAGTCGGGTATCGAAACGGCACACGAGAGCGAGAGATGCAGACAAGAATTGGAACCATCACGCTCAAAGTGCCAAGGACACGAGAGGGTGAGTTCAGCCCCGATATGTGGGAGCGTTATCAGAGAAGCGAGCAAGCCTTCGTTCTTGCCTTGTGCGAGATGGTTCTGCAGGGGGTTTCCACCCGCAAAGTGGAAGCCATTACAGAGGTGCTCTGTGGGGCTGCCTTCAGTAAATCCCAAGTATCCAAGCTCTGCTTGGTGCTTGACCCATTGGTAAAGACCTGGAGAGAACGGCCCTTAGGGACATTCCCTTTCGTTCTGGTAGATGCAATAGTCGTCAAAATCCGTGAGGAAGGCCGAGTCAGGCAATGTGCCTTACTGATTGCCTGTGGCATTGATGAGATGGGCTATCGCCACGTGCTGGGATTTGCCCTGGGAGATAAGGAAAGCGAGGCGAGTTGGAGCGAGTTTTTTGCCAGTCTGAAGTCGCGAGGACTAACCGGTGTCGAGTTCGTCATTTCTGACGATCATGCAGGACTGGTCAAAGCTATCGAAGGCAATTTTGCGGGAGCCACTTGGCAGAGATGTCAGGCACATTTCATCAGAAATCTCAGTGATGCGTGTCCCAAATCCGAGTTGGGATCGTTTCTGGCTTCCGCTAAGCAGGTGCTTCATGCCCCGGATCTTGCCAGCGCACGTACCCGCTTGCGCGAGACGTGCCAGAGCTTTGAAGGTAGATGTAGCAAGGCGGTTGCCCTCTTGGAGTCTGCTTTTGACGAGGTGACGAGTGTGATGGTTTTGCCCGTGAAATACCATCGTTTACTTCGTACTACCAACTCCCAGGAGCGTTTGAATGGGGAGATTCGTCGCCGCGACCGCGTGATTCGGATTTACCCGAACAGGGCGAGCTGCGAGCGGCTACTTGGCGCATTGTTAATGGAGTTTGACGAGGCGATGACGAGTGGCAAGGTGTACACCAACATGGACGACTACCATACTTGGCGGTTGGAGCGATCTGGGGGAGACCTTCCTAAAGACGAGGGACGCGCTTTACGAGAGGCTTTGCCCGAGGCGATGCCCTCTGCTGCTGCTTTTAAAGGAAAGGAATCCGAGGTGCTCTTGACGGTGGCCTAAGCCGCTGACGAGACGCTTTTGAAGGCGAAGCGAGCGAGCTTCGCGGGCGGCAAAGCCGCCGGGGAGAGGGAACCGTAATTACACCAAAAAAAGGACTTGACACTCTGCTTTGGACAGCTTTACCAAACTGTGGCAATAGTGATACTCCGGAAAGAATCAAGCTAATATCCCAGTTTCTGACGATTTTCGGAACCACTCGTTGGCGTTTTATCACTGCAGATCGCGAGTTTATCGGGGATGACTGGATCGGCTGGTTGTTAAAAAGAAAGCTAGATTTCCGAATACGAATCAAAGCGGGTGAGTGGCTTAAGCATCCCGATGGTCTCGACTTACAAGGCAAGGATTGGTTTGGTAAACGAGCCTGTAAATGTAAGCCTCATCGTATGCAACTCTGGAATCAAATGGTGTATGTTGCAGGCAAATATCTCTACAATGATGAATATCTGATAATTATCAGTAATAGTAAAGGAGATCTGATGCAAGATTATCGTCTTCG
>NZ_JANNYP010000428.1:0-3257 GCF_031410135.1 Armatimonas sp.
CTGACGACTGCCAAATGCTCGAAGCCATCGGCTGTGGATTTGTCTTTGCCCCCACCTACGAGACACTCTACCCCGATGGCTACCGGTATCGCGTCACCGAGAATTTAACGAGCACACTCCTAGAAGGTGCCCACCGCCCCGGCCACTTCGACGGCGTGCTCACGGTTGTGCTCAAGCTCTTGAATATCATCCAGGCCAACGCGGCGTTCTTCGGGGAGAAAGACTTTCAGCAGCTCCTCTTGGTGAAAGAAATGACCGAGGCGCTCTACCATCCCACCAAGATCGTCCCCTGCCCCACGGTACGCGAGCCCGATGGCCTCGCGATGAGCAGCCGCAACCGCCGCTTGACTCCCGCCCAGCGTGCACTTGCCGCGCAGTGGGCCGCGATCCTCGCTGATCTCACGCTCACCGGCGACCAAGCCACGCAAAAATTAGAAGCGCTCGGCTTCCGTGTAGACTACATCGCCGACCACTGGAACCGCCGCCTCGGGGCCGTTCATACGCCTCCCCTTGATAGTGGCCCCGTCATCCGGCTGATCGATAATATTGCGTTATGAACATTCTCTTCCAGCTCTCCGGCTCTATTGCCTGCTACAAAGCCTGCACGGTCATCTCAAGGCTTGCGCAATCAGACCACAGTGTGCAGTGCGTCGCCAGCGAGTCCGCGCTGAAGTTTATCGGGGCAACAACGCTGGAAGGGCTTTCTGGGAAAGCACTTCTCACGGACACGTTTGCACCAGGGCGGTGGATGGAGCATATCGAGCTCAACCGCTGGGCGGATATTTCGGTAATTTGTCCTGCGACGGCAAATCGCCTCAATAAAATGGCCGCCGGAGTCGCCGACGATCTGCTAGGGAACCTCTGGCTCACACATGACTTTGCCAAGCCGCTGTTCGTTGCCCCCGCCATGAACACGAAGATGTGGACGCACCCGGTCACACAAGAGTCGGTGCAAAAACTAGAGAGCCTCGGCGTGATAATCCTGCGCCCTGAGGCAGGTAATCTCGCGTGCGGCGATGTGGGCGAAGGGCGCTTGATGGAGCCAGAGGAGATCCTGAAGGCGATCTTAAAATGAATGTCTTAATTACCAGCGGTGGGACGCGCGAGCCCATTGACGGTGTTCGTGTGATTGCCAACTCCAGCACGGGTGCCACAGGCGCAGCCCTCGCCGATGCATTTTTTGCGGCAGGCTTTGACGTGACGCTACTACGGGCCAAAAACTCAGTCAAAGCGGAAGCCGCTGTGACGGAACGCTTCTTTGTCACCGTCGCGGATTTGGATCGAGCCTGCCACGAGCTGCTCTCCACAAAACACTTCGATCTTGTGATCCACGCCGCCGCCGTGAGCTATTTCGTGGTAGAGAACGTGATAGTTGATGGAGTGCGGTACCGCACGCCGCTCACCGGAAAGCTGAGTTCTGTAAGCAAGCTCTCCCTAGACCTGGTGCCAGGCAAGAAGATCCTGCCCGAGCTCAAGGGCTACAGCCAGAACTCAGATCTCAAACTTATCGGCTTCAAGCTCACCGATGGCGCAAGTGAGACGGAAATTACGGCGGCGGTGGCAAAACTCCTCACTGCGGGAGCAGATCTGGTGGTTCAGAACGACCAACAGACCATGGCGACCACCCGCGCCGTACTCTGGGATGCCCACGGCCCCGGCGAACCGCTCCCTACTCTCTTAACGCTTTGCAACGCGCTCATCGGGTATGCTAAAGCGCTATGACCCTACCGATGCTTTACTCCAAACTCCATCGCGCCACCGTGACGGGAGCGGATCTCCACTACGAAGGCTCCATTGCCATTGACCCAAAGCTCATCGCCGCCGCGAAGCTCCGACCGCTCCAGCTGGTCGAAATCTACAACATCAACAATGGCGAGCGTTTCTCCACCTACGTGATTGCAGGCTCACCCGGCGAGGTCTCGCTCAACGGGGCAGCGGCACGGCGGGTGCACAAAGGCGACTTACTGATCATCTGCGCCTACTGCCAGGTAGCGCTGGATGAGGCCGATACGCACACCGCACAGATTGTTCTGTTAGGCGAGGGTAACGTAATCGAGAAGACCTTCGAGCAGTGAGCTACTTAGTCGGGCTGGCGGGCAGTGTTGCAGCGGGCAAGAGCACGCTGGCGGTGCAGCTCGCCCAAAAAGAGCAGGCACTTGGCAAGACGGTCGAGGTGGTCTCCACGGATGGCTTTCTTTACCCCAACGCGGAGCTGGAGCGGCGGGGCTTGCTGGCACGCAAAGGCTTCCCCGAGAGCTACGATGGGGCAGCATTTGCAGATTTCCTGGACGCGTTGCGAGCCGGAAAGTCAGCCAAAGTTCCGATCTATTCCCACCAGACCTATGACATTCAGTCAGACAAACAACTAGAGATTCCGCCTTCGGATCTTGTCATTATCGAGGGCATCAACGCGCTCCAACCCGACTTCACGGCTGGCAAGTTGGATTACAAGCTCTACCTCCACGCTGAGGAGACCGATCTGTTTCGGTGGTACCGCGAGCGACTTTTGCGGCTACGTCACGAGGCTAAAAGCGATCCCCAATCCTATTTTGAGCGTTTTCTGGAGTTCACGGAGGCGCAGTGGGAGGCACGGATCAAAACGATTTGGGAGACGGTGAATCTCCCGAATCTACGCGAGCACATCCTGCCGACGCGCGATTTGGCCGACGAAGTGTTGGTGAAAGGGCCGGATCATGCGATGCTGAGCCAGCCCTCCACACGCTTCTTACTCTGAGTCCGCTGAACCTGCTGGACGAGCTCCGCGGAAGCGCCGACGCCTGCCGCCACGAGGGGTGGTCGGTGCAGCTTCGGTAGAGTCCAGACCACTTCCTTCCGAGGAGAGAAACTCCTCGATGGGTAGTAGCGCCCCTTCCAGAGGAACCTCGGAGAGTGGGAGGAGTTCTTCTAGTGAGGGACGACGGACAGACTCGGTTTCGGCAGCAGGCTCCGTCCCGACTCCCTCGGCCTCTTGCTCCGAAGGGTGCCGATCACGGCCACCACGACCACGCCGGCGCCGTCCAGGGCGCTCGGCATTGCCGTCTTCAGACCCCGCAGACGTAGTCTCCGCTCGTGGTTCTACAAGGCGCTGTGGTGCTTCGGCAGGCTCGGGTAGTTCCCCGTCTCGACCTCGCGACGTAGGTAGCTCCGCGAGGGCGGCCTGGAACATCGCCTCATCCTCTGCCGAGATAGACTCCGCTCCTAAGGCGGATGGGGTCTCAAAGACAAAGGGGAGGGTCGGAGTTGGAAGCTCGCTTGCC
>NZ_JANNYP010000429.1:0-20300 GCF_031410135.1 Armatimonas sp.
GCATCGCGACGGCACGCACAGCTTGTGAGTGAGAATGGCGGGGTGGCGCTCGAAGACTTGGGGAGTACCAACGGAACATTCGTCAACGGCCAGCGCATCACCCGTGTCGCACTCGCGCTGGGCGATCAGATCGTGATCGGCACCAGTACACTGAGGGTGGAGTAGGAAAAAAATGGATCAGACAATTCGCGTGAATCCGACGATGCTGGGGGGCGACCCCAACCGAACCCAGATGGCACAGCCAACCGTGATGGGACTTCCCCCGTCGGTCGGGGGCCAGGGGGGCGGGCCGTCGCTGGCACTCAACGTTAAAGTGAGTAATCGCTATGCCTTTGCGGGTGACCGGACACGGGCGCACGTGCTGACTCAGATCTCGGCGGGCGGCGCGGGGGGCTTTGTGCCGGGCGGCAAGCGCTTGCCGGTGAATGTTTGCCTGGTGATTGACCGTTCGGGCTCGATGGACGGCTCCCCGATCCAGTACGTCAAGAAGGCCTGCGAGCACGTGGTGGACCTGCTCACCCCCGATGATGTGCTCTCCATCGTCACGTTTGAGGAGTCGGTCGAGGTGCTCATGCCCGCGCGGCGGGTGACCGATCCGAACCTTATCAAGCAGCACATCCAGCGCATTGTCGCCGGAACCACGACGAACCTCTTTGATGGGCTCTATGCAGGCGGCTCCCAAGTGGCGTCGGTGCCGATGGCAGGCTATGTAACTCGGGTTTTATTGCTGACGGATGGCGAGCCGACGGCGGGACTCAAAGACTTCCAGAGCATTGTCCAGCAGGTCGCGGACCTAAAAGCCCGCGGAATCACGGTCACGGCGCTGGGCTTTGGGCCTGAGTACAACGAGGAGCTGATGGCTGGAATCGCCCGCCGCTCTGGGGGGAACTACTACTACATCGAGCGCCCCGAGCAGATCCCCGAGGTCTTTCAGAAAGAGATGATGACGATTCTGGGGGTGACTGCCAAGAACATCCGCCTGACCCTCACGCTCCCGCGCGGTGTCACCGTGCGTCAGTGCTACGGCTCCCCGCCTGAGCTAGGGGCACGCCACGCCGCCATTACGTTGCCCGATATCGAACGCGGCGCGACCATCACTAAGCTCTGGGAGGTGGACTATGACCCGCACGCGGTGGCGACCTTCCGCACGGCAAAAGTCATCCTCTCCTGGGACGATGGCGCAACCGGCCAGCGCGAGACCCTCACTGCCAACGCCGTGGTCGAGTTCACGGGAGATGCTAGCCGTTTGCCCTCGGGTGCCGATCCGCTCGTCTCGCAAGAACTAAACGCCATGCAGGCGGCCCGTGATCTGGAGAAGACCATGATGGGAATGCGTACCCAGCAGCTCAACCTCGCCGATCTAACAGCTGCTCTCAATAAAACGCAGCAAATGTTCACCCAGCAAGGCAATACTGAGGCCGCCAAGACCGTCCAGATGGCCACCCAAGCCGCCCAGCGCGGCGACACCGGCGGCGCAGAGAAAACGCTGATCGGCACCATCTACAGCCTAGACTTAGGAAAACGCTCATGACCGACTACTACGCCATTTTAGGAGTCGCGCACAGCGCGACCGAGAGCGAGATTCGCACCGCCATGCGCGAGAAAACCCCCGAGGCCCAGCAAGACCCGGACAAGTTCGCGATCCTGATGGATGCCTTCGATACGCTCAAAGATCCCCAAAAACGCGCCGAGTACGACACCAAACGCAGCTCTTCCCCTTCCCTGGAACAGGGAAGGGGCCAGGGGATGGGTTCGGCGGCTGGGGCGCTTGTTGTGGCGGGCGCGTGCCCCGTCTGTAACACGCTTGCGCCCGCCGATGAAGGCTTCTGCGCCGAGTGCGGCTACATGCTCGCCAGCCACATTGGCTCCCCCACTCTTGGGGGCGGGGGGGGCTCGCCCTTGCCCAAGCTCATTGAAGAAAGTGGTCGAGAGCTGATGCTCCGCGTCGGGGAGAGTATCGTAGGCCGCGAGGGCGCCGATGTCGCGCTGCCGCACCCGACTATCTCCCGCCGCCATGCTCGCTTTATCGTCTCCGGCGGCAACTATGTCACGCTGGAGGATTTGGGGAGCACCAACGGCACTAAGATCGCGGGACAGCCGCTTCCAGCGGGGAGCCAGAAAGCTCTCACCAACGGCCAGGCGATCCAGTTTGGCTCGGTGAAGCTCACGATCCAGATTCCCAATGTTCCTCAGCCCGAGCACCGCTCACTCGGTGCCAAAGACCCCGGTCGCGCCCCGATTGCCGCGCTCAGTGGTAGTGTCAGTGGAGCAAGGCTAGAGAGCCCGTCAGGCTCGCACGTGCTCAAAGCCGCTGTCACGACTGTAGGCAGAAAAGCGGGCAACGACATTGTGATCTCCACCGACTCGTTCGTCTCGGGGAGCCATGCCAAGCTCATCTTTGAGAGTGGTAAGTACTCCGTGATAGATATTGGTAGCACGAATGGCACGCGTCTCAATGGGCGCAAGCTCACCGCCAACGTCCCCGAGGCGCTCGCCAGCGGTGACACGATCCAGTTCGGCCAGACCGCGTTTACGTTTAAAGTCTGAACCCATCCCCCGGTGATGTTAGAAATCTGGGGGCAGGTCGTGATAGAGCCACAAGCAAAAGAGAAGCCAAGTGGCTGTTAAGGCAACACCAAACCGGTAAGCAATGCGTTTGGGATGGGGGAGCGACCACGCCAGAAGAAATGCTCCCAGTAAGTTAAGCAGTGCTCTAAACCAGAAGGCAAGCTCAGGAGCGGGAAACAGCCGTCCTAACGCCAAGAAGAGCAGGACATAGACACAGCCTCCCGTGAGGAAGGCCAGAAGATGTCTGCACTCGTCGAGGAACTTGGGTGGCATACGATATTCTACCCAAATAAACCCCTCAGGCCCATTCATGGGTCTTGCCGCAACAGCGGGCCGCTTTAGCCGCCCGTTCGTAAATATCGCCCATCACCGCGTATTGAAGAGTGTCAGTGCGGCCAAGAGCGCAAGAATGATTGTCAGGGTGAGCCAGAGCCGCCAGAGACGTTTGGCAGTGGCGGCTTGAACCAGCAGGACGCCTAGGGGGAGAAGTGCGGTTATGGAAACGGTGAGTAAGACTCCAGGGGTTTGGCTCGACTGAATTGCCTGTGCCGCGAGCACACCGCCTGCCATCACTCCAAGCACCACTGGGAAGAGGCAGAGAATGCGGGTCCAGAGCGACTGGCGAATCCCAATAGAGACGAGCAGGAGCATCGCGCCACTGACCCCGGTCAGCGCGAGCCCACTCAGGAGCTGTCCATTTCGTGAGCCAAAACCTGCGGCGGCGGGGGCGAGAACTAGCAGGAGCATGGGGACGAACCACCAGCGAACACTCTCCTGGCTCCCACGTACCACTGCTTCTATCTTAATCTCAGCAGGAGGAACGAGGGGCTGTTGCGCCTGCCCTCCCCCAAGCGGTGAGAGATCGCTTACCCGCTCAAACCGGGAGAGGCGCTCTTTTAAGGCGGCAAAGGGAACGGTATGTTCTGCGTCCTCGGCTTCAGGGATGGCTTCCTCAGGGCGGGCACGCTCTAAAAACTCACGTAGCTTTCGGTCCGGGCCTAGATCCGCGCGAACAGAGAGCTCCATTGCCAGCTCCGCGATATAGGGCTCACCGATGGCGCGCAGGAATCGGGCAAAACGTCCCTCAATCAGCGCCCGCCGGGACTCGTCCCAGTTCCGTGCTGCTCCTGAGAGAAGTTCATCCAGCGTTCGTACGACCGTACCATCGGAAAAAACAAAGCGATCCGGCAGGTCGTTATTTGTGGGGGGAGGAGGTGGCGCAGGGCTGGGTAGGGCTGGAGTGGGCAGTGGTAGCCCTTCTGTCGCGCCTTTTAGCGTCTCAGCAAACTCTCGGGCGGTCTGGAAGCGATCGGCTTTGCTCTTCGCCAGCGCTTTTTCCAGAACCGAGTCCAGCGCTTCGCTGACACCTGTAGGCGGAGGGACTTCGGTCTCGACAGCCGCTTTCCAGGCAAAGGGGTTGCGCGTATCGGAGACCGTAAAAGGACGCTTTCCCGACAGGAGCTCGTAGAGCACCACACCCACCGCCCAGAGATCCGAGCGCCAGTCCGAAGCTGCTTTTTCGGCGTAGTCCTCGGGGGCCATGTAGGGGTACGTGCCGCCACCATCCGCTACCGATGCCGTGCCCAGTGCTTCCGCTAGGCCAAAATCTGTCAGCTTGATCGTGGTGCCATCATCGCCGATCAGAATATTGGCGGGCTTGATGTCTTTGTGGAGAATGCGTCGCTCGTGGGCAAACGCCAGGGCATCCAGCAAGGCAAGAACAATCCGCGCCGCCTCAGCAGGCTCCAAAGGGCTTCCTAGGCGGCCACGAAGCACCTCCGCGAGATTCTTGCCCCGCACTAGCTCCATGTCTAAAAGAATCACGCCCTCGTGCAAGTCCACCGAGTGGACTTCAATGATATGTGGATGGCGCAGACGATCCAGTACCCGAGCCTCGGAGAGGACTTTCTCCAGCTCTGGCCCCGCAACACGAATCTCCTTGAGCGCGACATTGCGCCGAAGGAGCGTGTCCCAGGCAAGGTAGACAATCCCAGAGGCACCATGCCCCAGGATCTCTAGCCGCTCGTACTTTCCAATCTGGCCGATGGGCATAATTGCCTACTTAGGAGCAGCTTTCGTCCCTTTGGGAGGCGCATTGTGGATCGCGCGGAGGGCTAAGACATGGTAGGTACCATCAATGTAGTAGATATCCCCGGTCTTGGGCTCGATACAGAGCGCTCCCGGGCGGTAGAGATTGGGAATTCGTAGGAGCTCTTTGCCTTCATGCGAGAGCTTGAGAATAATCCCCGCCTCCGACCGCGAGATATAGAGATTACCCTGAGGGTCGTGGGCTAGGTAGCACTCATTATCCGGGGAGTCACTATCCGCCTGCTGGCTATCGGGGACTTTGAGCTTGTCAATCACCACTTTCTCCAGCCGCCCCGGCATCACCGTTACCACCTGCTCGCCCGAGTTACGCAAGAAGGCGACTTCGCCATCAACCCCAAGAGAGAGCTGTGTCCGGCGGGCAAGGGGCGAGTCCACGATGCGCTTGGGAGCCGTATCGTAGATCAGCTTTGTGTAATCTTGGAGCCGTCCTCCCACTGCGACCTCACTGGGGACACTTGGGCTGCCAAGGCGCTCCCCAAGTCGGGTGCGCAGTGACGGAGAAAAAGCCAGCAGGAGCATTCCGAGAAACGCGAGTGCCCCCAGAATCGTGAGCATCAGCATTAGGGGCGAGGGACCACTTTGCTTTGAGCGTCGTCGTCGCCGCTCCGGGCTTCCTTCGGGAGCGGGGACACCGCCGCCACGCTGCTCCACGGGGCGCTTAGATGCCTCTCCAGGTGCTCCTAGCTGCAAAAGCAAGACCGTTGTGTTGTCGTAGCCTCCCTTGCGGTTGGCGGCATCAATAAGATCCTGAACCCGGCGCTCTAAGACTTTCGGAGAGTCCAAAAGCACTTCGATCTCACGGTCGTCGAGCATGGTGGTTAGGCCATCGCTACAGATCAGAACCGTGTCGCCGCGCAACAGAGTCTCCTGGCGCAGCTCGGGCTCTAGCTGGGAGTCTATCCCAATAGCGCGGGTGATCATGTTGCGAAAGCGCGATGAGCGGGCTTCCGCATCGGTCATATTGCCTGCGCGCACCTGCTCATCCACAAAGCTGTGGTCGTTGGTGAGGCGCGTGAACTTGCCTTCACGGAGCAGATAGCCACGCGAGTCCCCCGCATGTGCAAGCCAGAGCGTGTCGCGCCGCACAATCCCCGCGACCACCGTGGTGCCCATCAGTGCATTACTGGGAGCGGGCTCACTGCCTACCGTGGGCTCGTCATCACTGGGGAGCTTGGGGCGAGCGAGGCCATTGACCGCATCGTTGGCGGCTCGGAGTGCCTGGTCCAGTACGCGGGCAGGGTCGGCGGCGGGATCGGTGAGCTTTTCCTTGAGCCACTGCTCGATCACCCGTACGGACTCGTTGGCGGCGATATCACCTGCCTGGAGCCCTCCCATACCATCACAAACCACAAAAGCGGCGTCACAGCCGGGGATATCGAAGATGCCATAGGTATCTTCATTGCCAGAGCGGCGCATGCCTTTGTGCGTATCTGCCGCGATTTGAAGAGAGAGGGTAGCCATAGTTTTTAAAGAGTTCGCTCCCGTTTCAGGGAGAAGAGTAGTGCCAGGATCGCGACGAAGAGTGAGCCTGCAAAGAGAATTCTGAGAAAGACCAGCAATGCACTACTCATGCTGTGCTTCCTTGCTGGAGTTCTTGTTGGAGCTGAAGGGTAATCCCACCCATTTGAATTGTATCGCCGGGATAGAGAGCGACGGGGAAGTTAGCAGGAATGCGCTCGCCATTGACGACTGTCCCAGCCTTAGAATCCAAATCCTCAATCTTGACGAGGCCATCTCGAACGGTCATGCGGGCATGCTGCGGCGCAATCCCCTCCCCCACCAGCACGATATCATCGGTCAGCGCCCGTCCCATAAGCATCCGAGATGCCAGCGTGAAGCTCTCCCCGGAGTCGCTGAGGAGCCGATAGACAGCCCCCCCGACACGGAGACTACCAGGATCGGGAGCAAGCAGGGCAAGCGCGGGAGTTTTCGAAAAGGGCGAGGGAACGGTTAAAAAGTCCTGCGGGATGTGCAGGCGAAGCCGTGTCTGTCCTAGCAGAATCTCATCGCCCTCCGCTAGCGGCACACCTCGGCCCGGTGCCACCCGCTCACCCGCCACATAGGTACCATTGGTGCTGCCTTCGTCATAGAGAACAAAGCGCTTGCCTTCCCAGGTGAGTCGTGCGTGCTTCTTGGAGACCATGCCATCTTCGAGCACCAGCGTATTGCCCGCCTGTTTTCCACGTCCCAGCTGCATACCCGAGGCAGTCAGAGGCAGCTCCTCTATGCGGCCATCGGCGCTCTGGACGGTGAGTATTGCCAGCGGCTCACCCATGAGCTTGGGAGTCGGGGTAGGGAGCGTGCCCAAGTCCACAGGCGCGGATTCAGGCTCGGCAGGTACGGGGGGAGCCGTTGGAGCGGTTTCCCATCTTGAAGTGATTTTCACGCGCTCCACGCGCTCGCCTGCTTCAACTTCCTCCAGGATCACCAGGAGAGGACCACGGGTCTTGTAGCCGTGCTGCCCAATTTTCTCCGCCAGCGCGGCGGCAAGCTCATCGGCATCCAGGAAGGTTCGCACCAGCTGGCGCTCTTCGTCGTCTTCGATGGCAACCGCAATGGTGTAGACATTGGGGACAAAGATCTCCCCGCTGAGACCCTCTTTGCGTGCGTCCTCCATAGTCAGCACCGCTTGACGCAGGATATCGCGAGGACGTAGCTCATCATGGCCCTGCCCCTTAAAGAGTTTTTCGTAGGCATCGGCAAAGCGCCGATTCAGTTTCTCTAGTACGTCCACCACGGTCTCCTTATTTCTTTCGGGTATACTATCAAGCGATCTTTACCGGCATTATACCAACCCGTTTTCCAGGAGAGTTCCCTTGACACAAAATCGCCGTTGTGCTTTCACTATCGCTGCAACACTTACTCTGACCAGTTTCGCGCTACTAGGTTGCAATCCCTCTTCTTCGGGAGGCAGTGGCACCTCTTCCGCCCCCACTGTCGCGGAGGACAAAGCTCCTGACAGACTGATCTTAGGCTTCGTGCCCTCGGTTGAAGCAGATAAAGCCGTCGCCAATGCCAAGCCACTCGCGGATTATCTTACCCAGGAGCTCGGAATCCCCGTTGGCTCGTTTGTCTCGACGGACTATGTCGGGCTAATTGAGGCGATGGCCAGCAAGAAAGTGGACATTGGCTCCCTTCCGACTCTCGGCTATGTTTTAGCAAGAGACAAAAACGCCGCCGAAGTCATCCTCAAGACGGCGCGTGAGATCCCTGCCACCAAAGAAGTCAAGACGACCTACCACTCGATGTTTATCACCCGCGCCGATTCCGGGATTAAGAGCATTGAAGAGGCCAAGGGTAAGCGCATGGCCTTTGTAGACCCCGCCTCAGCGTCGGGCAATCTCTTTCCGCGCTACTACCTAAAAAAGAAGAATATAGACCCGGATAACTTCTTTGCCCAGACCATGTTTGCGGGTGGCCACGACAGCGCGGTGCGGGCGGTCTACAACGGTCAGGTTGATGTCGCCGCCGTCTATGATGATGCGCGCAACAAAGTTGAGAAAACTCTGCCGGATGTCAAGACTAAAGTGATCAAGATCGGCGAGACCGATGAGATTCCCAACGACACGATCTCTGTGCGCGCAGGCCTCAACAAAGAGCTCGTCACCAAGATCCGTGAGGCGCTGCTGAAGTACTCCAAGACCGAAGAGGGCAAGAAAACTCTGAAAGCCATCTACGAAGTCGAGGGCTTCTCCGAGGCACAGGACTCTGACTACGACGTGGTACGCGATGTGGCCAAGGCGATGAATGTTCCGTTGGAGAACTACATGCCCAAGCCTAAGACCGCCGCAACCCCGGCTCCACCTGCCGAGACCCCGAAAAAATAATGTTTGGCCAACCTTCCTGGAAAACCTATACGAACTCCCGCTTCGGCTTCAGTATTCTCTATCCTGCCGATGTTCTTAAGCCAGAGCCACCGCCTGAAAACGGCGACGGCCTGGCATTTCTCTCACGAGACAAAAAAGCGGAGCTACGTGTCTGGGGCGATCTCAATGCCCTCGCAGAAACGGTTCAAGCCCGCTTTGAGACCACACTCAAAGAGGCACCAGGGAAAATTAGTTATAAAGTGCTACGCAAAGACTGGTTCGTGGTCTCGGGCAGCGGCAAGGGCCGTGAGTTCTATAAAAAAGTGATGTTCGGCAAAGATGGCACAGTACGGACGATCTCGCTGGAGTATCCTGTGGCGAGCAAAAAGCGCTTTGACCCTCTCGTGGAGCGCATCGTGCAGTCCTTCAAGGTGCTTCCATGAGCGATGCGGTGCGCGTGGGTGAGCCACTCGTGGTCTTCAAAGATGTCGGGGTGACCTATCCCAACGGGCATCAGGCGCTCAAAAACGTCTCGCTCTCGTTTGCGCCGGGCGAGTTTGTGGCCGTGGTGGGGCTCTCGGGCGCAGGCAAGTCCACCCTGATCCGCTGCATCAACCGGCTTGTCACCCCGACCACGGGGAGCTTACAGGTCAACGGGGTGGAGCTGGTAGGCCTCGATGATGCCGGGCTGCGGCGGGTGCGCTCGCGGGTCGGGATGATCTTCCAGAACTATAACTTAGTGCGGCGCAAGTCTGTGCTGAAGAATGTCTTAGATGGCCGCCTGGCGCACCTACCGACCTGGAAGACGCTACTGGGGCTCTATCCTAAGGAAGACATCGCCCTCGCAAAAGCCTCGCTGGCACGCGTGGGGATTAGTGAGAAAGAAAGTGTCCGCGCTGACCAGCTCTCTGGTGGGCAACAGCAGCGCGTGGCCATTGCTCGCGCCCTCTCCCAGCAGCCGATGATTCTTCTGGCTGACGAGCCCGTGGCTTCGCTCGACCCACCCACCGCCCACCAGGTGATGCGCGATCTCCGGAACTTAGCCCGTGAGGAGAACCTGCTCACGCTGATCAACCTGCACTTTATTGACATGGCGCAAGAGTACGCCGACCGTGTGATCGGCCTTCGTGCCGGGGAGCTGGTCTACGATGGCCCGGCGAAAGGCATGGAAGAGGCCGACTTCGAGCGGATCTACAACCGCAAGATCCGCCCCGATGATCTCCGAGGCGCAGTCGAGTGAAGGGACGCGGCTGGCTTACGGCGGCGATTGTGGCGGGAGTGCTCTACTGGAGCGCACTAGGAACGGGCTTTAGCCTCCCCGAGCTCTCCGAGAATCTCCCCGCCATTGGAGAGTTCTTCCGCAAGCTTTTCCCCAGCGACGGCAAGCCCTGGCCCACCGATGCCCTCCCCGAGATCACCAAGCGCCTGATCGAGACGTTTCGCATTGCGATTTCGGCAAGCCTCTTTGGGTCGCTCTTGGCACTGCCCCTGCCCCTGATCGCCTCCAGAACTCTGGCGGGAAAAACACTCTACACTTTCGGACGCGCTGTGCTGAATCTGGTGCGCTCTGTCCCCGATCTGGTGCTGGCGACGCTTCTTGCGGCTTCATTTGGGATCGGTCCGATGGCGGGATTTCTGGCGCTGCTGGTCTTTAGCTTTGGTGTCGTAGGAAAGCTCCTCTGCGACAGTGTCGAGACCATTGATCCCGGCCCGATGGAGGCGATTGCGGCGGCAGGGGGGACACGCTTCCAGCAGGCGTTCTGCGCCGTTTTCCCGCAAGTCGGCCCAGACTTTCTGGCCTACACGCTCTACTCCTTTGAGATCAATGTCCGCGCGGCATCGGTGCTGGGTGTGGTCGGGGCGGGGGGGATCGGCATGGTCTTGCAATCGTCGCTCTCGCTGATGAAGTACACACAAGTTGGGCTCGTTATCCTGATTACGTTTGGGGTTGTGTTTCTGATTGATTCCTTCTCCACCTGGCTTCGGGGGCGACTGGTATGACTTCCCCCCTAACCCCCGCCCAGCGGGGGGGAAATAAGGAACGTTCTTTTTTGTCCCCCCGTTTTACGGGGGTTAGGGGGGATAGATGAGAGCCTGGCGAGTTTTCTACACGCTACTGGTGGTGGCGCTGGTGGGCTGGTCGCTGGGAGGGATCCAGAACTCCGCGCCGCCGAACACGAAAGAGATTGGGGAGATCATTCGGCAGATGTTCTTCCCGCCCAAGCTCAGCTACCTTCCGGACGTGCTGACAGGGATTCGAGAGAGCATCCAGATCGCGGCGCTAGGAACGGCGATTGCGGCGGTTCTGGCGCTCCCCTTTGGTGTCTTAGCCGCCCGAAACTTAGCGCGGCTGGCGGCTCTCCCGTTTGTGGGCAAGCTCTTGCTCAACGCCATCCGCACCTTCCCCGAGATACTGCTGGCCATCGCCTTTATCAAGTCCGTGGGGCCTGGCCCGTTTGCGGGCGTGCTGGCGATTGCGATCCACTCCATCGGCATGATCGGCAAGCTCTACGCGGAGCGTATTGAGACGGTAGATAAAGGTGCCCTCGAAGCGCTTGCGGCCACGGGAGCCTCGCAGCTGGAGATCTTCCGCAATGGTATCGTCCCTGAGGTGCTCCCAGACTTCCTCTCGTTTGCGCTGTATCGCTTCGATCTCAACGTCCGCTCGGCATCGGTGCTCGGGCTGGTGGGGGCGGGCGGGGTGGGAACCCTGCTCCAAATCCAGCGCCTCGGCGGCAACTGGCCCGAGATCGGGGTGATCGTCATTGCTATCGTCGTCACGGTACTTCTCGTAGACTTCTTCAGCGCCAAGCTCCGCGCCAAGCTTGCCTGACGGTACAATAAGCACATGGCCTACAATGCATTTACACTCAACGAGGTGAAACGTCAGTTCGGCTTACAAATTCACGAACAAGAGGCTCTCTTTGCCGATGCTTCTTCCGTAGAAGTTAGCCCCTGGCTCCAGGAAACACTGCGCGAGTTTGCACCGTTGGCGCTCGCCATGTCTACCGAAAAGGCGCGTTCAGAGATGATTATCGCGCCCATTTTGCTGGAAGTCCGCCGCCAAAAACACGAGACCATCAGCCTCTTCTCCGGGATGGAATTTACGGTGGATGCCGCTCAGGGCTTGGTAGGCTTTTGTGACTATCTCTTCTCTCTTTCCCCCACACACTTTACGATTGAAGCACCAGTTATCGCCGTTGTCGAGGCCAAGAACGAAAATCTACGCGGGGGTATGGGGCAGTGTATCGCCGAGATGGTCGCGGCAAAGCTCTTCAATGAACAACAGGGCAAGCCCCTGCAAACCATCTACGGTGCCGTGACCACCGGAAGCAACTGGCGGTTTCTGCGCCTCCAGAACAGCGATGTTCATATTGACCTGACCGAACGCTACCTCGATCAACCGGGAGCGATTGTTGGTGTCTTGCTTTGGATGATGGAGCACACAGGTTATGGGAGCTATGAGTAGTGCCGATCCGTTTATACAAGTTCGAGGATCTGTCGCGCTTGCAGGAGCTCACGGCGCTGACTTTTGGGCCGGTCTCGATTGACCGCAACATGGAGCAGCTCCTTGGGGAGTTTGGGCCGTCGGGGTGGGAGGCGCGTAAGCGGGCGGCGATTGCGCTGGACTGTGAGCTCCAGCCCGACGGCGTCTTTGTGGCAGTGGACGTAACCGACCGGCCAATCGGCTACGTCACGACGCGGCTTCAGCCTGCCAGTGGGATCGGGTGGATTCCCAACCTAGCGGTAGACCCGGCGTGCCAGGGGCAGGGGGTCGGGCGGGCGCTTCTGGAGCGCGCACTGGAGTTCTTTCGGGAGCGCGGCATGGAGGTCGCTAAGATCGAGACTCTGGAGCAGAATCCCATCGGGCAGCATCTCTATCCCAGCCTGGGGTTTCAGGAAGTCGCGCGGCAGGTGCACTACGCCCTCAGGCTGTCGCCAGCGCCCACGCCTCCAGATACTTAAGCCCACTGCCGGTGTTAAAGAGCACCACGCGCTCGTCTTTCTGCACCAGGTTTTTCTCCAGGAGTTTCTGGAGCGCCGCCAGTGTCGCCGCACCCTCGGGAGCGCAGAAGAGGCCCGTGAGCGCACAGAACTGTCGCCACGCCGCAAACATCTCGTCCTCCGTGACCGCAAGGGCGCAGCCGCCGGACTTGCGGACGGCCTCTAAAATCAGAAAGTCGCCAATCGCACGGGGGACGCGCAGGCCGCTGGCGCTGGTGGTGGCGTTCTCCCAGGGTGTGGCGTGCTCCGTGCCTTCCTCAAACGCACGCACAATCGGAGCGCAGCCTGCGGTCTGCACCGAGATCATGCGCGGGCGCACGCTACTGATCCAGCCGAGCTGCTCCATCTCGTCGAAGGCCTTCCACATTCCGATCAGCCCCGTGCCACCGCCCGTGGGGTAGATAATCACGTCGGGCAGCTGGCCGTCGAGCTGCTCGAAGAGCTCGTAGCCCATGGTCTTCTTCCCCTCTAGGCGATACGGCTCGCGCAGGGTCGCCATGTCAAACCAGCCCAATTCTTTAATGCCGCGTTGCACATGGGCATTGGCATCAGTGATCAGGCCATCAATGAGTGCCAAGTCAACGCCAAAGCTACGGCACTCTGCGACAATGCTGGCGGGCGTGTCCTTAGGCATGGCGATGTGCGCCTCCAGCCCCATCGCGGCGGCGTAGGCACCCAACGCACTCCCTGCATTCCCCGCCGAGCCGACTGCAAGGGATTTTATGCCCAGCTCCGCCGCACGTGCCACCGCCACCGCCATCCCGCGTGCCTTAAACGAGCCGGTCGGGTTCACGGACTCCTCTTTAATGAGCAAGTTGGGCATTCCCAGCTCTCTCCCAAGCCGGTCGGCGGGAAAGAGTGGCGTCCCGCCCTCACCAAGATCGCACACAAACGCCGGGCTCCGCACCGGCAGCAGCGATGCGTAGCGCCAGAGTCCCGACTTGTGCGCCAGCTCCCGTGGCGTGCGCGGCCCGCGCGACAGATCATAGCGTGCCAGCAGCGGCGCTCCGACACGGCTCAGGTTCTGGGGCACATCGGCATCGTAGTGCTCGCCGGTCTTGCTGCACTCAAGGTGTGTCAAAAGGCTCTTCATAGAGCGATTATACCTCTTGCAAAAGTTACCGGAACCAAGCCCCTGAGAACGAGTCTCTGGGCTTAAGAGGGCTACACCCAGAGGGTACCCGGCCTTCGCGAGCAGTAAATTCGGTTGGCGACGAAGGTCGCCGTCGCCCTCTTAAGCCGCTGGATTTATCCGACGGCGACTTTTGCAAGAGGTATATTGTACCTTCTTACTTGATGAGGGAGCCGATTCGCGAGAACTCGTGCTCGGAGAGGCTTGGCTCGCTGTGCTGGTGGGCATAGGTGACTGCCTGGGTAAGATAGCCCTCCGCCACGGCGTAGTCTCCCAGACCGGCGAAGACCTCGGCGTGGTTGCACCAGTGTTTGATAAAAACCAGCGGCGGTGTTCCGTGAGGTAGGGCAGAGTGAGGAATCAAAAACGGGAGTGCATCTCGGAATCGCCCCTGACGACAGAGAAACTCGACATAGGCCCAGCTACGCCTCTGAGTCATTCGCTTGCTGGACGCCGAGGTGATGTTGTGCTTGTAGTTGGCCTCCGCAGCCACCATGTTTCCGATTTTTTCCCAGTTCTGCGCCAGTAGGCAATGATAGCCTGGCTTTGCTCCTGCAGAATAGCGGTGGCCCAGGGAGTCCAACAGAGCCAGATTCCCTTCCCATAGCTTTTTTGAGCCGTAGTTCCTGGGGACATTTCGTCGCTCGTTGCCAAAGGCATCATCGTAGGAGACCTGGCAAGTGATCGCTCTCTGCTGAGCCAGTGTGAGTTGGCCCTGGCTCCTTCCCAGGCTCGCGATGATGGGGGCGACGATCCTCTTGGCGTCTTCGAACCTTTGCAGACGCCAAGCCAGATACACTGCGTACAGAGCGTGCACCGAGAGCGCTTCGATCTCACCGATCTTACCGGCACGGTACAGACTCTGGTAGCGGGCGACGACCGCTAGGTAGACTCCTGCCCAAGCCGTGTCTAGGTCATCCTGCCCGCTTTGGATAAAGTCGTCCAAGGCTTCTCTGTTTTGAGGGAGGGGTTCCACTTGGTTCCAGGCGCGGGTGGTGAGAAAAACCAGCTCGTCCTGGCTCGCTCCGATTGCAAAGCAAA
Source organism: Armatimonas sp. (assembly GCF_031410135.1). Taxonomy (GTDB): domain Bacteria; phylum Armatimonadota; class Armatimonadia; order Armatimonadales; family Armatimonadaceae; genus Armatimonas. The sequence continues at coordinate 14,662 of NZ_JANNYP010000429.1, forward strand.
AGGTATGTAGGTTCTCGTTGTTGGGCCAGCACTCGTCTTTCTCCCACTTGAACACTAGGTTCTGGGTGACGCCGACGATCCGAGCGACCTGGCGCTGGGAGACACCGGCTCGCTGACGGAGCACCGAGAGAAGCTCTCCGAGGGAGACGGGCATGTTGGCGTTCGTGTTCGTACGGGCGATCTGGATCGCGCGTGGGGCTTCTACGTTTCGGTAGTAGCTTTGGCGCTCCGTCGGGCTGATGTCAAGAATCTCCAGAACGCGAGTGAGTTCATAAGCGAAGGGAGTCGCCTCCCCTCGTTCCCAGCGCGAGACGGTCGTCCGGTGAACCCCCGCTTGTGCCGCGAGTGCTTGGATCGTTAAGCCGCGTGTCTTGCGTTGTGCCTGTAGTGCGCGCCCCAGTGTCTGCTCCAAAACTCTCTGTCCTCCGCTTGATAATAGCACAGACTCACTAAAACGTAGAAAGTTTGGCGGGAATGTAGCAGGTTTGGTGGTCAGGCTTGGCATTCTCAAGAGGGCATGTTAACCTCCATCCTGGAGGCAGGAATTCACTGCGATAATGCATCAGAAGTCCTTCCCCAGAAAGATTATTATACGAATGAAAATCTCGACCTCAGGTAAAGCCACATTGGTTATCCTCGCAGGAGGTGCGATGCTCTCCGCTCTCGTCCACGCTCAGGTCAGCAACGACCCCTTCGACGTGACGAATGGCGTCAAGATCACAAAGGCGTCTCCGACCATTCCCGGCACTGGGCCGGAAGGCATGTTCGGCGGCAATACGGGCTACCGCAACAACACGGTCGAAAAGGGCAACACCCTCTTCGTCGATGCCGGAACCGATAAGCCCTACTTCGTCGAATTTACGACACCCAAACCGGTGACGATCAAGGGCATCGTGGAGTACGTCGCCCGCGACACGAACAGGAGCCGTACGGCGTACAGGATCCGATTTTACCCCGACCAGAACAACAACGGCAATTTTGACGACGACGGTTACAGGGACACGGGTACGAATCCTCTGGACACCTCCGTGGATGAAAGCACGGGAAAGTCCTCCAAATACGTCTGTACCTTCAGCGGTCCCCCCTGCAAGGCGTCCCGTTTCCGCATCGAATTCTGGGCCAAGCCCGGCGTCAAGAACCCCGGCCCTCGTGTCGTCGAGATCGACGCGATACCGGGTTAGTCATCCCGTCGTGCTCTGGAACGGGCGTGTTGAGTGTCCTCGCGCCCGTTCCTAAATAACACAGACTCACTAAAACGTAGAAAGTTTGGCGATCATGTAGCAGGTTTGGTGGTCAGGCTTGGCACATTGGGAGGGTTGTGATTAAGTGAGACTGTATCGAGTGCCGTCGCCCTGTGGGTAATAATTGCCCATCACCCTGCCTCTCGGATGGGTACCCGGCGCACCACGAACGAGAAAGAAGCTCATTGCTATGACACCTGTTACGACAACAACAACGAACACCAAGACCGTTTTTCAGAAGGCCGCCGTTGGTTTGATGAAGACGCGAACCTTCACCGGACTTGGCGCCATCCTCCTGATCGAGGGCGTGATGATCGGGCAGGAACTCTAACGACCCGCTGCGGCACAGACCGGCGCGGCACAGGACTGCACCAAAATTAGTGTTGAACCGCAGCGAACAGCCTGTTGGTTAAAAAAAGCAAAGGCGGGAGATAAGGCCCTGCGTAATTCTTGGCTCAACGGGGTGGATCTGACTGGGGCGAATCTGACTGGGGCGGATATGTCTGGGGCGCGTCTGGTTAAGGCGAAGCTGGATAAGGCGAATCTGACTGGGGTGGATCTGCGTCAGGCGGATATGCGTAATACGAGTCTGAATGGGGCGAATTTGACTAAGGCGGATCTGCGTCAGGCGAATCTGCATGGGGCGTATCTGCCTAAGGCGAATCTGAATGGGGCGAATCTGAGTGGGGCGATTATACGACAGGTGAATTTTACTGGGGGGAATCTGAATGGGGCGAATCTGACTGGGGCGAATCTGAGTCTGGCGGATTTTACTGAGGTGGATCTGCGTGGGGCGGATCTGACTGGGGCGAGTTTGGTTAATGTGAAGTGGACTGGCTTCAAGAAAGACGCGAATACCAAGGGACTCCCTCCCGGCCGCTAACCCTTGTCCTCGTCCACATACCACACGGGCGGTAGGGACAGCGCGGAGTGGGGGGAGAAGCGAATTCTGCCCCCGCGACTTTGTCTTCCCCCCGCCACTTTGTCTTCCCCCCGCCACTTTGTCTTCCCCCCGCCACAAGGTTGCTTTATACTTTAGGCATCGAGTGCCGTCGCCCCGTGGGTAATAATTGCCCATCACCCTGCCTCTCGGATGGGTACCCAGCGCACCACGAACGAGAAAGAGGCTCATTGCCATGACACCGACAACGACAACGACAACGAACACCAATACCGTTTTTCAGAAGGCCCCTTTTCGGGTACTTGCCACCCTCCTGCTGATCGAGGGCGTGATGATCGGGCAGGTACTCTCACGACCCGCAGCGGCACAGACCGGCGCAGCAAAGACTGGCGCGGCAAAGACCGGCGCGGCACAGGACTGCAACAAAATAAGTGATCAAGTGCAGCGAACAGCCTGTTGGTTGAAAAAAATAAAGGCGGGAGAGAAGTACCTGGTTGGGGCGGATCTGCGTGGGGTGAAGCTGAATGAGGTGGGGGGGCGTGAGGCGGGTCTGAAATATAGGAATCTGCAACAAGCGGATCTGCGCATGGCGTATCTGAATGGAGTGAATCTGACTGAGGCGAATCTGACTGGGGCGGATCTGAGTGGGGCGGATCTGACTGGGGCGAATCTGCTTAGGGCGGATCTGGCAGGGGCGAAGCTGACTAAGGCGAATCTCGAAGGGGCGAATCTGAGTGGGACGAAGCTGACTAAGGCGAATCTCGAAGGGGCGAATCTGAATTATTCGGTTCTGACTAAGGCGGATCTGAGTGGGGCGGATCTGACTAAGGCGAGGATGAATGAGGTGGATCTGACTGGGGCGAATCTGACGGATGCGAAGCTGCAACAAGCGGATCTGCGTGGGGCGAATCTGACTAAGGCGAAGCTGGCGATGGTGAATCTGACTGGGGCGGATCTGCGTGGGGCGAATCTGGAGTGGGCGGATATACGTTATACACGTTCGGCGGATCTGACTGGCGTCAAGACAGACAAGTATACCAAGGGCAATTTCATCGTACTCTTTAACAATATAAAGTGATCAAGTGCAGCGAACAGCCTGTTGGGTGAAAAAAATAAAGGCGGGAGAGAAGTTCCTGCGTGGGGGGGATCTGCGTGGGGTGAAGCTGACTGGGGCGAATCTGACTGGCATCAAGAAAGACAACGATACCAAGGGCCTCTAACCCTTGCCTCGTCCACATACCACACGGGCGGTAGGGACAGCACTCCGCGCTGTCCCTACCCTTTAGTTGCGCTACTTCCTGCGCCGCGCTTATTACTTCCTGCGCGGTGCTACTTACTTCCTGCGAGAAGGGCGCAGGAAGGTCGTGTGAAAGTCCTCCCAAACGCCGCGATCTTCGAGATACGGATCCATTCCAGGAAACGGGCTGGGCATGGCGCGATTGTACCGCACGGGTGTAGAAGGTACAATGCAACGGGAATAAGGAGTCCCAAAGTATGCAGAATCGCATTGATGCCACGTTTTCGGATCAGGATCGCGACGAAGTCCTAGCAGCTATCGCCACGATTCGCGCGAAACTACCCTTTCTTCAGAATGCAACTCTAGAAGATCGGCAAGAACTGCTCAAGCTCGGGCCAAAGAGTGAGGTCTTCGCGGTTGGGATGGTAGATCTAGCCACGCAGGACGACTCTTTCTTGCCGCGCTCCTTTGAACTGGAGGAGCCACAGCAAGACCGCGCTCTACGCGAAAAACTGCGCCCCATCCGCATCGAAATTACCCGTCTCAACGAGGCGCTGGACGACACCGACCTCTTGCTGGGCAGTGATCTCTATGTCGCGGCGCTTGAAATCTACGCGGCGGCAAAACAGCACGGGCGCTCTGAGGCCAACGACACGCTGTTGGCTGAGTTTGGTCGCCGGTTTGCCCGGCAGGGGAAGAAGAAAGCCTCCGACCCTAACCCGTGAGCCTCTTAGGGGTAACTTGCGAACCTCCGAGGTGAACGTGCGAGCCTCCGAGACCGACAAGTTACCCTTCTGACCCTCATGCGTGACCCTCTCAGGGATAACTTTTGACCCTCCGAGGTGAACGGGTTCCCCCCTAACCCTGAACTAGTTTGCCTCCGAGGCAAACTTATCACTCTCTGACTTGAACTAGTTCATGGGTAAAGCCTCACCCGTGAGGGTCAGAGGCAAACCTGTTTCAAAAGTTGCCGTCGGATAAATCCAGCGGCTTAAGAGGGCTACGGGCACCTTCGTGCCCAACGGATTCGGTTGGCTGCATTTCGTGTTGGTTGGCTGCATTTGGTATTTGTTGGCTGCGAAGGCAGCCGTCGCCCTCTCAAGCCGCTGGATTTATCCGTCGGATACTCACTCTCTGACTTGAACTAGTTCATGGGTAAAGCCTCACCCGTGAGGGTCAGAGGCAAACCTGTTTCAAAAGTTGCCGTCGGATACCCGTTCCCCTTAAAGAAAAGAGGGCCAGGGATTGCTCCCCGGCCTTCAACCTTCTCAAAGCCGCCACAGTGAAGCTACAGAGAGCCACCACTACCGCTACAGGCTCTACTTCCTACGACGGGCTACGATGCCACCGACTACGCCTAGGGCGAGAGTGCTGGGTCTGCTGCTCCCGAGCCGGAGGAGGAAGTCATCCCTCTATGCTTGATTACCTTAGAGAGAGTAACCGACGCAGCTCCACAGCGCGCTGACGGACGATCTCCATCCGGTCAGAGCGCCGATCCACCTGGCCCATCGAACCCTGCGTCGCGTACTTTCGATCGATAAGTTTGAACTTGGCGTCGCGCTTAACGATCCAGGCTCGTTGCTCCTTTTGTAGCTCCTTCCACTTCGGCGCGGGAAGCTTCTTGGAGAGCGCCTGGTAGACCCGATTGAGCTCGTTATCCCAGAGCCTGTAGCCCTCGATCATTGCAGCGTTCATCCCCCCCGTCGTCGAGTCCCTCTCCAAAAGAGCATCGATCTTTCGGTCAATGTCTGTCTTGTCTTGTATCAATTTTCTTCTCCTGTCGAAATCGCCGAGCCAAGCAACGGTCAGCAATAGTGAGGTTCTACGGATATATTTCTATATCCTTTAATTATATTCTTGCTGGGAGCAGCCTAAGCGTGACTGAGCGGACGAACCGTAAGCAGATTACCGGACTAGGGCACGTGTAAGCAAAAGGGCTGGGGATTGCTCCCCGGCCTTCAACCTTCTCAAAGCCGCCATAGTGAAGCTACAGAGCCGCTGCCACTGCGGATAGCCGTCCCTCGACGAAGGGTTCTCCCGAGGAGTGGTTCCGGGGGCATTTCGGGAACCTCGGGGGATTCGCCAACAAGGTCAATGATTGTCAGACCCCTCATGTAGCAAGTTAGGTGTTCATGCTTGGCATCTTGGGAGGGTTGTGGTTAAGTGAGACTGTACCGACTGCCGTCGCCCGGTGGGTAATAATTGCCCATCACCCTTCCTCGCGGATGGGTACCCGGCGCACCACGAACGAGAAAGAGAC
>NZ_JANNYP010000430.1:0-1943 GCF_031410135.1 Armatimonas sp.
GTCCTTCAGGTGAGACTCCGGCAATCGTCTGCGAGAGGAAGATTGCAGGCGGGTTCCAACCATGGTTGAGTGAGGACCCTTCATCAAAGGAGTCGATGTGCGAGGCCCACCAACGATCATAGTGCTCCCACAGTGTGGTGAAGCTTGCCGGGATCATCGTCTTGTAACGGGTGTACATCCGCATGAGCGCATAATCCTGCTTCCCGATTTTGCTCATTGCCTCAAAAACCCACCGATCGAAGAAGCAGCTTGAATAGGTTTTCTTGGTCAGGACATTTTCAAAGATCGGATTCCACTTGGATCGATCGGCAAGTCCGACGTTGATCGCCATCGCGTTTGCTCGGTCGTCAGGCTCTTGGACTTGCGATGATTTGTAGAACCCACCTTGCCAATACTTGCTGTCGAATGTGGACTGGATTTCGTGGAGTCTGCGGTCGATTTCCGGAAAGTCCGATTCGTGACCACTGATCGCTGCAATCTTCCGGAGCGTGCCTAGGCAGTTGTAGTAGAAGCAGGTTTCAATAACCGCCGTGTCCTTCACTTCCTTGCCCCAGTCAAACCAAGTTCGAGGATTTCCAAATTTGTAGGTATCGAAGAGGAATGTCTTGGTCTGGTCGTAAATCGCTCGCATGGACTCTGCATCGCCAGTCTGCAGATAGTAGAACCAAAGCCCATAATCTCCGAGGAACTCAAGGTGTTGTCCAGGATAGAACTTAGGCTGAAGAGGCCGGAGGACGAGGTCTTTGGCAAGGGTATGCGCTCTGGAGTCAAAGACATAGAAGCACTGATTCAACTCGGGGGTTCCGTCTCCCCAAAAGCCGACGCGTTCGCGATCTGGACAGTCGTAGAAGTGATCCCGCATGCAGATGTAAGCTGTCCGGGCTGCCTTTTGCCACAGGATGTTGTAGTCCTCGTCGTTTGAGCGGAAGGAACCTGCAAAGCTCGTATCGAACCCGGTTTCTCGATACTGGACCGACTTGACCTTGACTCCAGCCGGAATCGTGTAGATGGCACCTTCACCGCTCACCCAGTTCTTCGCCTCATAGCGTTGAGTGCCTGGGCGCGTCGTGCACTTCTCGGTGGGAGTCAGATATTGAACGAGTGGGTTGCTGGAATTGAACAGAATCTCCTGACCCGGTTCTGCCTCTAGCTCAATCCATGGCTGAAAATGACAGTTGTAGGGCAGTCCGCACACCAGCTTCCAGGTTTGATTCTCAACGTGTGGGAGCGCCTTCGAAGTTCGGAGGTACGGCTTGAGTCCGAAGTCTTTGATCGTAGTGTTTGTGTTCAAGAGCTTGACCATCCCTTTGCCCAGTGCGTCCCCAACGAGGAAGTAAGTCTCTGCATTCCCGAACTCATGGTGACCGTGGCTGGGGTTTGGAGAATTCTCAGCCTTTCTGACGAAGTTTCGAGTTGGAACGAACGCGACATTGCCTTCAAACTCGGTTCGATTCGCCGCCTCTGCTTGTGCCTTTCTGAGCTCGTCCCAGCCGGCATCCGCTTTCACCCACGGACCCGTCAGTTCACCAATGACCACAGGGAGCTTGGGTGACTTGAACTCCATTCGCACATCCTTGATCAGGTTGACCAAGTTCTGCTCATACTCGGGAACCGCCGTTTTGGGATTCACTCCATCGTTCCATCCCTGATACCAAACCAGACCGGAGAGTTCGTAACCAGCACCCTTCGTGAAGGGGAATTCTGTCTCCATCCGCCCAAGGCTGTCGCGAACCTCGGAGATCATCAGCTTGTAGTACTTGCCGACTTCTCCTCCGGAGGAGGGTGGGCGAAAATCTTTGTACAGGCTCTTGCCGCCCCACGCCGTCTTGATCAGCAACACGGGACTATCCACGGCATCTCCGAGAACATGCCCGAATTGAAGCTCTGGCCCAAAGTGATGAGCATCGCCGTATACGCTATATCCAAGACCAAGCGGACCGCTT
>NZ_JANNYP010000431.1:0-6443 GCF_031410135.1 Armatimonas sp.
CCAGAATTTTTTAACACAGGTGCCCACGCAAGTCCGTCAAATGTAATATTCTCTTGAGGGGCTCACTTGAGATGCTCAAGAGGCAAGGAACCTTTATGGACACCTACTATTCCCATTGTGCAGGACTCGACGTTCACAAGAAGACAGTTGTCGCCTGCCGCGTTTTTCCCGGCCCCGATGGCAAGGATATTCAACAAGTACGAACCTTTGCTACCATGACTGCCGACCTGTTAGAACTTTCTGACTGGCTGGCGGAAGTGGGCATTGCCCAAGTCGCTATGGAGAGCACGGGCGAGTATTGGAAGCCGGTCTACAATCTGCTGGAGAACAATTTTGAACTCTGGCTGGTCAATGCTCGCCACATCAAGCAAGTGCCAGGCCGAAAGACCGATGTCAAAGATTCGGAGTGGATCGCTCAATTACTTCAGTGTGGCTTACTTACCAAGAGCTTTGTGCCCCCGCTTCCTCAGCGCGAGCTTCGCGAACTCTGTCGTCACCGAGCCAATTTCATCCGGGAGCGAGCCACGCAGATCAATCGGGTTCAGAAGACACTGGAAGGGATGAATATTAAACTTGCCAGTGTTGCCAGCGATGTGATGGGCGTCTCGGCTCGTGCGATGCTGGCTGCCCTTGTGGAAGGCAAAGCCAATGCTTCTGAGATGGCGGAACTTGCTAAGGGGCGCTTACGTTCCAAGCAAGAGCTTTTGGAGCGCTCTCTTGAGGGGCGAGTCAGTGCTCATCAACGCTTCATCTTGTCTGAGTTACTTTGCCAGATTGACAGTATTGAGGAAACGATAGCTCGCTTTGACGAGCAGATTGTGACTTACTGTCTCCCTTTTGAAGAGGCCGTCGTTCACCTGGATACGATTCCTGGTGTCGCTCGTGCGACGGCGGAGCTGATTGTTAGCGAGGTGGGAACGGACATGACTCGTTTTGCGACTCCGGGTCACCTTGCTTCTTGGGCAGGTCTTTGCCCCGGCAACAACGAGAGTGCGGGCAAGCGTTTTTCAGGTCGAACTCGTCCCGGCAATGCTTCTTTGCGTGCTGGTCTGGTTCAGGCGGCGCATGCTGCTTCACGCACCAAGACTTACCTTGGTGCCCAGTTTCGTCGTTTGGTTGTGCGGCGTGGGAAGAAGCGAGCGCTTCTTGCGGTCGCGCATTCTATTTTGGTGATTGCTTATCGTTTGATGGAGCGCGGTGAGGACTATACCGATTTGGGAGTTGACTACTTTGACAAGCGAGAGCCAGAGCGGCTTACTCGTAGCCTGACCAAGCGCTTGGTCAGCTTGGGGTTCGAGGTGAGTTTGACTCCAACTCCAAAGGCTTTGGCGTGAGTTCAGCGGGGATTTTCAAACCAGACGCCATGAACGGGGTTCACCTTGAAGCATGAAAATGCCCGAGGAACGCCGCCCGAAAGCGGCTATTTACAGGATAGAATCTTGCGGTGGCCATAGCCTGCCAGCGTTTCGATCGCGAGCCGTCCCACCGCCTGGTTATCCATCCCAATCGCAAGCTGCTCGGGCTCCGGTGCCGACCCACGGATCACGAAAGGCTGGCCCAGCTCGTGGAGCAAGGCGGGCCGTGGGTCGTTTTTCCGGATATCGGTGAGGATGAGAACATCGCAGGTGTGTGCCCTCGCAAGAGACATTAAAGAGTCCGCGGTTTCATACGGGCACTGATGGAGGAGCAGATGGAGCCCCTGCTGCGCCAAGGCTCCCATAAGCCCCCCGATAATCTCATGGTAGTGCGGGGAGAGCGCCTGGTCTCCTAGGGGCTGGAGCACCAGCCCAACCAGATCGGTTCGGCCCCTTGCCAAGTTCTGCGCTGCTTTGTTGGGCTGGTAGCCCAGCTCCCGTGCTACCTGCTGAATGTGCAGTTGCTTGGCCTGACCGACCGCACGTCCCGCGCGCTGGCGACCATTGAGAACGCGCGAGACTTCGGAGCGTGAGACCCCGACCTGTTGGGCAATATCTTCGAGCCGAACCGAACGACGGCGTATAGATTCTTCCAAATTTGACAACCTTGTGTTTCACTACCAGAGTTGTTACTTTGGACACAGGAAGTCAGCAAAAGTTGTACGGAATTTGGAAGAGATTTTGGGGATCGTGCTCTAGTTCTGACGAACAACAACGGCTTGCTCGGGAGCGGCGAAGCCTTTCTCATCACAGTAGCTCAAGATCACTTTGTTCGAATCGAAGTAGACCTGCCAGTAGTGATCGTTGTGGCAGTAGGGGCGGATCGCGAGAAGTGGGCCACCTGCACGGAACTCTAAAATCTCGATATTGGGAGCGGGGTCACTTAAGACATTTGGGATCGCCAGCAGGCGCTCCGTCAGCTCAGTTGCCACGGTTGCCAGCTCGACATTAGCTCCAAAGTGGCGGTTGAGATCCACCCGGCGGTAGGCGTTATGTGAAAAATTCTGGATGTTGTCCGCGAAAATCTTCCCATTGCCCACAACAGTCTGGACATTATCGGGCGTGTTGATCTTGGTGGCAAAAATCCCGATCTCCGTGACCGTTCCCGTGATGCCTCCTGCGCTGATGAAGTCCCCCACCTTGAAGGGCCGTAGCACCATCAGAAAGACCCCGGACGCAAAGTTAGAGAGCAGGCCGCTCATCGCTAGGCCCACCGCCAGACCCACCGATGCCAGAAGGGCCGCAAAACTCGTGGTTTGGATACCCAGAATTCCTAAGATCGAGATGACCAGGATAATATTAAGCACGCCTGTGATGACAGAAACAGCGTACTGTGTCAGCGTCGAGTCAATTTTCTGACGCGACATGGTGGTGGTCAGGAGCTTGCCCGCCATTCCAATGATCCAGCGGCCCACCACCAAGGCAAGAACTGCCATGATAACCTGCTGGCCCAGCTCCACTCCCTTTGTGGAGAGCAGCTCTAAAATTTTATCCATACAACTTCCTTCTTTCTTACTTACGCTCACTTTGTCGAAAGCGTCATTTGGATTGTTCCCCCATCTCGCTAGCGTTTCAGTGGCGGCGGCTCTTGTGGGAGTTTTTCCATATCGGGCCACTGGGTATGCCACTGCGTCGCTTGCTCGTAGGCGAAAGCGAGGCGCAGGATGGCGTCTTCGCGGAAGAGGTTTCCCGTGAACTCAATCGAGATCGGCAGGCCGCGCTCACTCTTGCCGCAGCGGGTGAGAAGCGTCGGCTGGCCGGTGAGATTGGTGTAGGTGATGCTGGGTGCGCTCCCCGCAGGCGTGACATAGACATCAAAATCCGTGAGCGCCGCTACCATCTCTTGCTGCAAGCGCCGCCGAATGCGCTGGGCCTGCAAATAATCCGCTGCCGGAATCAGCGCCCCCTCACGGAAGGTGTTGGGCCAGGAGCTATTGCCTTGTTGCACCAGCTCCCGCAGCCCGCCCGAGGCCGCCAGCTCGGAGAACGCCGCCGCGCCCTCGGCATGGATCGTCAGGCCCGGAATCGCGCCATACGCGGGGTCCATCTTGGGGAGCTTGACGGGCTTGGGAGTCACTCCCAGCGTCCGCAGCACGGTGAGCACTTCTTTCTGCGCCCCATTTGCCCGCTCAAAGCCTGCCTCATCGAAGCCCACCCGCAGATTAGAGAGCTTGCTGTCGGGCTTCCAAATAAAGGGAATATTGTCCAGCACACTGTCGTCAAAACCATCAGGGCCATGAATGACGGAGAAGACCAGCGCACAGTCCTCCACGCTCCGGCAGATGGGGCCGATCTTGTCCATGGTCCAGGAGAGCGCCATCGCGCCGTGGCGGGAGACGCGACCAAACGTCGGGCGCAGGCCCGTCGCGCCGCACTCACGACTGGGGGAGACAATGCTGCCGTAGGTCTCGGTGCCGATGGCAAAGCCCACCAGCCCCGCCGCCACCGCACTCGCCGAACCCGCCGACGACCCCGACGAGCCGCGCGTCACGTCCCACGGGTTGCGCGTGATACCCCCAAACCACACATCGCCCATCGCCAGCTCCCCCATGGAGAGCTTGGCGCAGAGCACCGCCCCCGCCTCGCGGAGGCGCGTCGCCACGGTAGCCTCCCGCTCGGCCAGCACCTGGTTCTTATACGGCGGTGCGCCAAACGTGGTGCGCGTGCCCTTCACAAAAAGCAAGTCCTTCAGCCCGTAGGGAATCCCATGGAGCGGCCCGCGCCACTTCCCCGCCGCGATCTCTTTATCCGCCGCTGCTGCCTGCTCCCGCGCGGTGTCTTCCAGTAGCGAGACCACGCAGAGCAAGCGAGGCCCGTAGGTCTTGAGCCGCTCCAGATACATCTCCGTGAGCTGAACGCTCGTCACTTTCTTGGTCACCAGTAGCTTGGTAAGCGTCGCCACGCTCGCAAACGCCAGGCTCTTCACGTCGCCGCTAAACTCCGGCATCTTGCTCTTGGCCAGCTTCGTCTCACTCTTGCCTGTGGGCAGCTTCACGCCTGCAATCACCGGGTTAAAGTGAAACGCAGGCGGCAGGCTCCCGATCAGCGCACTGGTTCGCACAGCTTTGAGACTCTGCTGAAACCCTGCCATCCCCGTCAGAAGCTGCGCCCGCTCCGCCTCAGTCGTCTCTCGCCCGATCAGCCTATCGGCGGCAAGCAAATCCCCCTCGGTGAGCTTCTCACTCTTTGGAGTCTCTTGCGCCTGCGTCTCCCCCGCCAGCGTGCTCACTGCGGCCACTGCAGCTCCCGTCACCATTTCCCGTCGGCTGATTTTCTTCATAGAGCATTGTACTCAATAACTGTCAGCGGTAAGATGTGCTATGTCTGAGATGTCACATGACGGAGCAGCCTATCTTGTTGCGTTCTTCAGTATCGTAGCATTAGTATTGGTTCCGTTTGGCATCCGGCTACTGAGGCAGAAACGGCCCATCGGATTGATTTTCATCGCTCCGTTTGTCTTGGCAATTGGGTGCTGGCTCTACATGAACCTCTCGTTTACGCGGCCAGCAACTTACCTCTACACAGATGCCTTTCAGGAACCCCCAGACACAACCATCACGGATTTGAAAGCCTATCAACGTGGTGTTTCTGGCTACTACCACGGCTACATTCAGTTTCACGCTCCTCCGAAAACGTTCCAGCGGCTCCAAAAGAAAGTGGTGGATTCTGCCTGGGGAAGCAGTTCGATAGGTAATTCTCTGGGATGGGGTGATGATTGGAAGCCCGACTGGTTCCATGCGTCTAAACTTCCGGGGCTTTCCTGGAAAGTGAAGCACCCTCTCTGTATCGGTCACTTCGGTCTAACCTTCACCTCAGATACCTGCGAGCTACGCTACTTCGAAAAAGAGAACCTGGTTCAAGTTCACTGGGGCTACTACGACTAATTTTAGAAAATCTCTTTTCTTCTTTAACAAGTCTGTTCCTATTTGCGATATTGCTCTCGCCAGTGGTTGAAATATCGCTGGAAATGCTGCGAAGTGGACAAGAGGTTAAGTCGCCAGTCTCATAATCTGGAGATCGCGGGTTCGAATCCCGCTTTCGCGCCCTTTTTAGTATGTCGTGGTGTGGAGAAAAAGAAGACTCGCCGGAATTGCTCGTAAGAGCGTTACTTTTCTTCGCCTTCTTGCCTGTTTTCGGGCCTACCGAGGAAGTTTATCAAGAACCTGGTGCCTGAAAGGGCGTGCAAGGTGCAAATCCTTGTCACCACGGCTTTTTCTGTTTTGGAGGTGTAGCTCAGTTGGTAGAGCGAGAGCCTGAAAAGCTCTGCGTCGTAGGTTCAAACCCTACCGCCGCCATTTGGTTCATAAAAAATAGAAACGGGCCGGAGCGTCAGGGTTATCTTCGCAAAGACAACTGCCCTGTCGCAGAAAATTGCCTGTTTCACGGTTTGGGGGTGTGGCTCAATGGTAGGGCAGTCCATCTGTTCCTCCTTGCCTTGGCTTTCGGGCCTGGGCCGCTTGCAGAAGGTTACCGGTTATAGGTTCGAATCCTATCACCCCCGCTGTTCGGTTTAGTTTTGTAGGAGCGTAGCTCAGTTGGGTAGAGCAGGAATTCCGTTTCCGCCCCTTGCCTGGTTGCAGTGCCGGGCCGAAGGTGACGGTTATCGACTTCTAATCGCCGGGTCGTGGGTTCGAGTCCCACCGCTCCTGTGTCAAAAAAAATAGAATTTCAGAACGGGCCGTAGCCATCGGGTTATCTGATCATTCCATAGCGGCTGGTCTTCGCGCAAGCGGAAAAACCTACCGGCCATAGCTCCGGCGGCGTCTCTTGCCCGTTCTACTTCCACAGACATCAACGACGAAATTTAGGGGTGTGGCGCAATTGGTAGCGCAACGGATTCCAATCCCGTCGGTTGCAGGTTCGAGTCCTGCCGTCCCTGTTTTCCCGCCGATTGGAACGGCGGGACTAAAGAGCCTTCGGCTACAAAGGCCGTTCCGGCCATACATCAATATATCCCCAAAAACTCCCCTCACTCCCCTTCCTCCCAGGATTGGGAGGAGGGGCAGGGGGAGGAGGGTCACGAAAAAT